>NZ_JBKDRI010000062.1:0-14102 GCF_046341535.1 Acidovorax sp.
GGGGCCGGTGTGCCTGGTTACCACGCCATAGCCTTTTGCAGCACATCAAAGCCCTGGCCAGAGCACTTGGCAGCCCAAAATCAACAGAAAAACTCGCTTCGCTCCGCCTTCGACCAATTGCCGTGAAATATTCGGGCTAGACGATGCTCACCGGCACCTGGCCCGCCAGATGGCGACGCGCGTTGTCCAGGAAGCGGTCCACCGAGTGTTGCACCGCCTCGGGCGACCAGCCCGCCACATGGGGTGTGAGCACCACGTTGTCCAGGTCCAGCAGCTCAGCCGGGGGCAGCGGCTTGCTCTCGTACACGTCCAGGCCCGCGGCAGCGATGAGGCCTTCGCGCAGGGCGGCGGCCAGGGCCGCGGTATCGATGACGCTGCCACGCGCAATGTTGACCACCACGCCGCACGGCCCCAGTGCGTCCAGCACGGCCGCGTTGACCAGATGCCGGGTGCCCGCGCCACCGGGCGTGGCAATGACCAGGAAATCAGCCCACCCGGCCAGCGCGGCCGCATCGGCAAAGTAGCGATAAGGCACGTCGGTGCGCGCGCTGCGGTTGTGGTAGCCCACCTCAATCTCAAAACCCAGTGCACGCTGCGCGATCTTCTTGCCGATGGTGCCCAGGCCAATGACACCCAGCCGCTTGTGCGACACGTTGGGCGGCAGCGGCAGCGGCAGCGCCGTGCGCCACACGCCTTCGCGCGTGGACTTGTCCAGCGCCAGGATGCGCCGCTGCGCGGCGATGAGCAGACCCCAGGCATGGTCGGCCACGCAGTCGTCGTTGGTACCAGCGCCGGTGGCCACCACGATGCAGCGGGCCTTGGCACGGCCGACCGCAACGTTTTCGTATCCCGCACCCAGCACGCAGATGAGGGTGAGGGCCGGCATCGCGTCGATCTGCGCGGGCGACAGGCCCGTGACCCCGATGGTGAGCACCACGCGCACGCTGCTGCCATGCTGAGCGATGGCGGCTGCGGCCTGCGCGGCGTCGGGGGCGTAGATCACTTCAACCTAAAAACGGCAGTTGGATGCATTTGCCAGCGCTGCTTTTGGGGTGCCAGGCAAGGCGCGACGACGCGGCAGGCTCGTGCCTGCAAGGAGAAGCAACACCGCATGGCGCTCCAAAAGCGGTGCTGGCAAGTGCATAGCGCTGTCACCCCAAAGGTGAGGTTGCAAAGACAACCCAAGGCTCGAGTCCATGCGGTGTGCGCCAAGATGACAAGCGGTCAACTGCCGTTTTTAGGCTCAAACGCCTGCGCCATCTGGGCGCGGTGTTCTTCGGAAAGGAACGACAAGGCAAGCAGAACGGGCTTCATGGGTTCAGGTTTCGGACGACGACTTGTTCAGACGGGGCGCTTGCGGCACGCCACTGCAGCCACGCATTTGACTGCACCCATCCAGACTGTGCGGGCTAGGAGCCTGTCGGACTTGGAAATCGTCGGCTGCAAATCGACCGCAGCGGTCCATTTTTAACCGCCTTCTTGCCCCATAGCTCGGCTATGGGGCTGCAAATTCGGCAAAAACTGTCCTCGCTCTCGCCGATTTTCGCTTTCGACGCTCCAAGTCCGACAGGCTCCTAGGCGTGAACGGAGGGGGTGGACGGCAGGCCGACTTCACACAGAAAGGGCCGTGCTCAAGCCGACGGGTCGCTTTGCTGCAGCGCCCACATGCTGGCGTAGCGCCCACCCTGGGCCAGCAGTTGTGCATGCGTGCCGCGCTCGATGATGCGGCCTGCCTCCATCACCAGGATTTCGTGGGCATCCACCACGGTGGACAGGCGGTGCGCGATCACCAGCGTGGTCTTGTTCTGCGCCACACCCTGCAGCTCGGCCTGGATGGCGCGTTCATTGGCTGAATCGAGCGCGCTCGTCGCCTCATCAAAGATCAGGATGGGCGGGTTCTTGAGCAGGGTACGGGCGATGGCCACGCGCTGCTTTTCGCCGCCCGAGAGCTTCAGGCCGCGCTCGCCCACGGTGGTCTCGTAGCCCTTGGGCGTGGAGGCGATGAAGTCGTGGATGCGCGCCGACTTGGCCGCGGCCTCCACCTCGGCCTGCGTGGCGCCGGTGCGGCCATAGGCAATGTTGTAGGCCACGGTGTCGTTAAAGAGCACGGTGTCCTGCGGCACGATGCCGATGGCCTGGCGCAGGCTGGCCTGGGTCACGCTCCCGATCTTCTGGCCAGCGATCGTGATCCGACCGCGCTGCGGGTCATAAAAGCGAAACAGCAGCCGCGCCAGGGTGGACTTGCCCGAGCCCGAGGGCCCCACCACCGCCACCGTCTTGCCAGCCGGTATCTCAAAGCTGATGCCCTGCAGAATGGGGCGCGCCGCGGCGTTGGCCGTATCGTAGGCAAAGTACACGTCCTCGAACCGCACGGTGGGCTGGTCCAGGCCCGCGAGTGGCCGAGCGCCGGGCAGGTCGGCCACCTCGCGCTCCTTGTCCATCAGGGTGAACATCTTGTCCAGGTCGGTCAGGCTTTGCTTGATCTCGCGGTAGATCACGCCCAAGAAGTTGAGCGGGATGTACAGCTGGATCATGAAGGCGTTGACCATGACCAGATCACCCAGCGTCATGCTGCCATCGACCACGCCCTGCGTGGCACGCCACAACATGGCCACCAGGCCCACGGTAATGATGAGCTGCTGCCCGGTGTTGAGCATCGACAGCGTGGTCTGGCTCTTCAGGCGCGCCAGGCGCAGCCGCTCCAGGCTGGCGTCGTAGCGGCGGGCCTCGAAGTCTTCGTTGTTGAAGTACTTCACGGTCTCGTAGTTCAGCAGCGAGTCCACCGCCTTCGTGTGCGCGGCTGAATCGAACTCGTTGGCCTCGCGGCGGAACTTGGTGCGCCACTCGGTCACGAGCACCGTGTAGGCGATATACAGCACCAGCGCACCCAGGGTGATCCAGGCAAACCACATATCGAATTGAACGCCCAGCACGCTCAGCACCAGAACCACCTCGATCAGCGTGGCAAACACGTTGAACAGCGAAAACGAGATCAGGGATTCGATACCGCGCACGCCGCGCTCGATGTCGCGCGTCATCCCGCCGGTCTGCCGCTCCAGATGAAAACGCAGGCTGAGCGCGTGCAGATGCTGAAAGGTTTGCAGCGCAATCGAGCGCGCCGCGCCCTGCGTGGCTTTGGCAAACACCAACTCGCGCAACTCCGTGAACACCGAGGTGGACAGCCGCAGCGCGCCGTAGGCCACCAGCAGGCCCACCGGCACCACGATCAGCGCGGCAGCGTCGCCCGGCTTGAAGTTCATGGCGTCCACCAGTGTCTTGAGCAGCACAGGCACGCCCACATTGGCCAGCTTGGCCCCCACCATGAACACCAGGGCTGCAACCACGCGCCACTTGTATTGCCACAGGTAGGGCAACAGGCGCCCCAGCGTGGCCCAGTCGGACGAACGTGCCGCATTGGCAGTGCCTGCAGCCGCAGGCGGGGTGGCTTCGCCAAGGTGGCGCATGAGGGACAATTCCGAAGTTAACTTTAGTTTGACCGACCTGGCTGGAGCCTGGTGGTTAGGGGGGGAGCGCCATGGCCGGTAGCCTGGCGAACACTGTGTGAACCCCCAAACGCCGCCCTGCCCTGCCCCAACCCGAGATTGTGCCCATGTCTGCCGTTTTCAGCCCGCCGCCCGCCGCATTACCCACCGACAAAGAGCTGGTGCTCAAAGTGATCCCCATGCCCGCCGATACCAATAGCAACGGCGACATTTTTGGCGGCTGGGTGATGGCGCAGGTCGACCTGGCAGGCTCGGTGCTGCCTGCGCGCTATGTGCAGGGCCGCATGGCCACGGTGGCGGTCAATGAATTCGTCTTCAAACAGCCCGTGCGCGTGGGCGACATCCTGTCGTTCTTTTCGTCGATCACGCGGGTGGGCAACACCTCGGTCACCGTGCAGGTGGAGGTGTTTGCCGAGCGCTTTTCGGACCAGGGCCGCTATGTGAAGGTGACCGAGGCGCGGCTGACCTACGTGGCCATTGATGAGCAAGGCCGGCCGCGACCGGTGCCCCGCCACAGCGCTCAAGACGCCTGAGCCGCGCTGCGACTGCGCACGCCTGGGTGCAAGCACTCGCGCCGATCCGGCGAGCGCAGCCTCCGCCGCGGGCGACCCGCGCGCCGCTACGAGACGATGTAGGCCCCCGCCCCGGTGGACATGAGGGTCCCGTCGGGCCCCAAAAACTCCATCCGGGTGGAGGCCACGCGCGAGCCCAGGCGCAGTACCGTGGCGCGCAGCTCAAAATGCGTGCCAATGCCGGGGCGCAGGTAGTCGATGCGCAAATCGATCGTGCCCAGCTTGCCGAAACGGTGCAGCCGCTGCTCGGGCGATTCATCCATGTGCCTGGCGCCAATCGCTGCCATCACCGCGAGGCCTCCCATGGCGTCCAGCCCCGCGCTGATCACCCCGCCGTGGATGCGGTTGTGGCCGTAGTGGCCCACCAGCTCGGGCTTCATCACGATACGGCCCACCGCACTGTCGTGCCCCAGGCCGGTGATCGTCAGGCCCAGCACCTGATTGAAAACGATCTTCTCCTCAAAAATGGACTTGAGCCCTGCGATGAACTCGGGCTCGAAAGGCTTGGCGGGCGTGGCGGTAGAGGGGATGGGTTTGCTCATGGGGGTGCGTGCACGCGCTGCAGGCTCAGGCAGCGCCAGCGCAAGATGCTTTTATTTTGATAGCAAAATACATAGCTGCAACAAGCGCGATGGGCCATTTTGTCTTAAAACCAGATCCACCGCTCTGCGCTGCGGCTGCCCAGGCTGGGCCGACAGGGGGGCAGACCCGGCCCGCACTGCCACGCTCAACGCGCCAAAGACCCCACGGCGCGCGGTGCCGAGATCCGCTGCAACCCTGATTGCGCCGACCCGCATGCTCGTTCAATATCCGTGAGCCTTCGACGCCCGGTCGCTCAGGGTAAGCCCCGAGTGCGGCACCCACCAGGCCCACGCAACATCGACCGGACGTAGTCCATCTTTTCCAGGGAGCCAGGGTGCAATTTGTGCAACTGTTGATCAGCGGTATCGCCCAGGGATGCATCTACGGGCTGATCGCGCTCGGTTTCGTGCTGATCTACAAGGCCACCGAGACCGTGAGCTTTGCGCAGGGCGAGCTGATGATGCTGGGCGCCTTTTGCGGACTGGCGCTCATGACGGTGCTGGGCTTTCCGTTCTGGGTCGCGGTGCTGGCCAGCATCGTGGCCATGGGGGTCTTTGGCACCCTGCTCGAGCGCGCGGTGATTCGCCCCATTCTCGGCCAGCCCGCGTTTTCCATCGTCATGCTCACCATTGGCATCGGCTACGTGCTGCGCGGCCTCATCACCATGGTGCCCAACATCGGCACCGACACCCATACGCTGCCGGTGCCCTACAAAGACCTTTCGCTGCGCCTGGGCGCGCTGGTGCTCAGCGCCGAGCAACTGGTGGTGATTGGCGCCACCGCCGTGCTGTGCCTGCTGCTGTTTGCCATGTTCCGCTACAGCAAGCTGGGCATTGCGATGCAGGCCTCGTCGCAAAACCAGCTGGCCGCCTACTACATGGGCATCCCGGTGAAGCGCCTCAACGGCCTGGCCTGGGGCCTGGCGGCTGCGGTGGCCGCAGTGGCCGGTCTGCTGCTGGCACCCATTACCTTTGTGCACGCCAACATGGGGCTTATCGGCCTCAAGGCCTTCCCGGCCGCTGTGGTGGGCGGCTTTGGCAGCCTGCCCGGGGCCATCGTGGGCGGGCTGGTGATTGGCATCGTCGAATCGCTGTCGGGCTTTTACCTGCCCGATGGCTTCAAGGACACCGCTGCGTACATCGTGGTGCTGGTCATGCTGATGGTCAAACCCAACGGCCTGTTTGGCGAAACTCTGCGCAAGAAGGTGTGACCCCATGCGATTCATCTTCAAGACCAGTTACGAGCAAGACATCCGCCTGGCCAAGCATGGCGGGCATGTTTTCTGGTACAGCCTGCTGTGCCTGGCGCTGGTGGCCGCGCCCTGGGTGGCGCCCGAATACTGGCTGGCGCAACTCACCTTTGTGCTCATCTACGCCATCGTCGGGCTGGGGCTGATGCTGCTGGCGGGCTTTACCGGGCAGTTCTCGCTGGGCCATGCCGCCTTCCTGGGGGTGGGGGCATACACACAGGCGGTGCTCACGGGCATGGGCTGGCCATTCATGCTGTCACTGGCCTGCGCTGCGGGGCTATCGGCCGCTGTGGGGGTGGTGGTGGGCCTGCCCGCACTGCGCGTCAAGGGGATCTACCTGGGCATGGCCACGCTGTCCTTCGGCTTCATCGTCGAAGAAGTGTTTGCCCGCTGGGAATCCGTCACGGGCGGCAACTCGGGCAAGCACCTGGTGCCGCCGCAGATTTTTGGCTACTCGTTCGACTCCACGGCCTCGTTTTACTTTCTGTGCCTGGTGATCACGGTGGTGGCCACGCTGGGCATCCTGAACCTGCTGCGCTCGCCCACGGGCCGGGCCTTCGTGGCAATCCGCGACTCGGAAATCTCGGCGCAGAGCATGGGCATCCACCTGGCCCACTACAAGACGCTGTCGTTCTCGCTCTCGGCCGCGCTGGCCGGTGTGGGCGGCGCGTTGTATGCCCACAAGCTGCAGTTCATCTCGCCGGATCAGTTCAACATCCTGCAGTCCATCGACCTGCTGCTGATGATCGTGATCGGCGGGCTGGGCTCGGTGCACGGTGCGTTCCTGGGCGCGATTTTTCTCATATCGATGCCGCAGCTCATCTCGCTGGGCAAGGACTTCCTGCCCGCCGCCATCGGCCAGGCACCCGGACTGCAGGCCGTGGTGTATGGCGCAGTGCTGATCCTGTTCGTGCTGTTCGAGCCCATGGGGCTGTATGGCCGCTGGCTCAAGGTGCGTACCTGGCTGCAGATGTTCCCTTTCTACCGCAAGGGCATGTTCAAGCGGCAGAAATCGTTCCAGAAGTCCGACCGCTTGAAATGAAACATGAAGCACCCCCTGAGTCGCTTCGCGCCTTCCCCCTGTCTCGACTCGCTGCGCGATTCGGGAGGGGAACGCCCCCAGCGCACGCAAGCGAAGCGCCGCATGCGCGGCTTGGCGGCCCTTGCTCGGGGGCACTGGCCTCGGTCATGCCAGTCGCGAAGGCTGCGAACGGCGTTCAACGCGATGGACCAGTGAAATGACCCCACTTGCTGCACCAATGACTGACGAAATCTTGCTCAGCGCCAAAAACCTCAGCGTGCGCTTTGGTGGCGTGCTGGCGGTCAGCAACGTGTCGTTCGACGTGCGCCGTGGCGAGGTGTTCACCCTCATCGGCCCCAACGGCGCAGGCAAGACCACGGTGTTCAACCTGATCAGCCGCATCTACACCCCTACCCAGGGCACCATTGCCTACGCCGGTCCGGGCGGCACCATGCTGCCCCTGACCGATCTGCCGCCCCACAAGGTGGCGGGGCTGGGCATTGCGCGAACCTTCCAGAACATCGAGCTGTTTGAGCACGCCAGCGTGCTGCACAACCTGCTGATCGGCCGCCACACCCGCCGCGAGACCAGCCTGTGGGCCGACATGTTCTTCACCGCCAAAGCGCGAAACGCCGAGATCCGGGCCCGCGAGAAGGCAGAAGAGATCATCGATTTTCTGGACCTGCAGCACTACCGCGACACCATGGTGGCGGGCCTGCCCTATGGCGTGCGCAAGGTGGTGGAACTGGCCCGCGCGCTGTGCACCGAGCCGCAACTGCTGCTGCTCGATGAACCCTCCTCGGGCCTGAATGTGGAAGAAACCGACGACATGGCCTTCTGGATCCAGGACATCCAGCACGACCTGGGCATCACGGTGCTGATGGTCGAACACGACATGTCGCTGGTGTCCAAGGTCTCCGACCGCGTGCTGGCCATGAACCAGGGCGAGCTGGTGGCCATGGGTACGCCGCGCGAGGTGCAAACCCATCCCGGCGTGGTCGAAGCGTACCTGGGCACCATCGACGACGTGAGCAACCTGCGCCGTCCACCGGGCAGCGAGCCAGAGAGGGCCGCCGCATGACCGCCGCCACCCCGGCCCTGGGCGCACCAAGCGCAGCCAACGACGAAACGCCCATGCTGCGGCTACAAAACGTGGAAAGCGCCTACGGCCCCATCAAAGCGATTCGCGGCGTGAGCCTGCAAGTGCGGCGTGGCGAGATTGCGGCCGTGCTGGGCAGCAATGGCGCGGGCAAAACCACCATCCTCAAGACCATCTCCGGCATCATCGACCCGCGCAAGGGTACGGTCGAGTTCAAGGGCGAGGACATCACCGCCAACGACCCCTCGGCCATCGTGCGCCGCGGCCTGGTGCATGTACCCGAAGGGCGCGAGGTGTTCCCGCTGCTGTCGGTGCGCGACAACCTGCTGATGGGCGCCTACACCCGCCGCGACGGCGATGCCTTGGCGCGCGACATCGAGACCGTGTTCGGCTACTTCCCCATCCTGCGCGAGCGGGCTGCGCAGGATGCGGGCCTGCTGTCGGGCGGGCAGCAGCAGATGCTGGCCATCTCCCGCGCCCTGATGGCCAACCCCGAACTCATCCTGCTCGACGAGCCCAGCCTGGGCCTGTCTCCGAAGCTCACCAAGGAAATCTTCGAGATCGTGGTGCGCATCAACCGCGAGCGCGGCACCACCATCTTGCTCGTGGAGCAAAACGCCAATATGGCCCTGAACGCATCGGACTACGGCTACGTGCTGGAAAACGGCCGCATCGTGATGGAAGACAGCTGCGAGCGCCTGCGCGAGAAAGACGACATCAAGGAGTTTTACCTGGGCATGAAGGACGAAGGCGTGCGGGGTGAGCGGCGCTGGAAGAAGAAAAAGACCTGGAGATGACATGAAGCACGCCCTGAGTCGCTTCGCGCCGTCCCTCTTTCTCGCATTGCCATGCAATGCGGCAGGGCGTCGCCCCCAGTGCACGCGCTCGAAGCACCGCATGCGCTGCCTGGCGGCCCTTGCGCGGGGGCGCGGGCTTCGAGCGCGCCGGTTACGAACACGGTTGGCCGCACACCACGCACTGGATCACTGACATGTCGAACCTTTGGGACCTCTCCCACATCCAGCCATCCGGCACCGACGTGCTGGCTGGCGACACCATCCCCGCGATGTTCTGGAACGCGGTGGCGGCCCGTGGCCCCAACGTGTGGATGCGCCAAAAGAAGCTGGGCATCTGGAAAAGCTGGACATGGAACCAGACCGCCGAGGCCGTGCGCGAGATCGCAGGTGGCCTGATGTCGCTCGGGTTGGAACCCGGCGAATGCACATCCATCCTGTCCAGCACCAACATCGAATGGGTGTTGGCAGATCTGGCCGTGCTCAGTTGTGGCGGCGTGTCCAATGGCATCTACCCCACCGATGCAGCGGCGCAGGTGCAGTACCTGAGTGAAGACTCCCGCACCACCGTGCTTTTTGTGGAAGACGACGAACAGTTGGACAAGGCGCTGGAGGTACGCGACGCCCTGCCGCTGCTGCGCAAGATCGTGGTGTTCGACATGGAGGGCCTGCGCGGCCTCAATGACCCCGGTGTCATCGGCCTGGCGGGCCTGCGCGAACTGGGGCGCGCCTGGAACCAGCAGCACCCTGACGCCCTGATGCGCCGCGTGCAGGCCTGCCGCCCCGAGGATTTGGCCATCCTGGTCTATACCTCGGGCACGACCGGCAAGCCCAAGGGCGCCATGCACACCCACGGCGCCATCACCTACACCGTGCGCGGCTACAACACGCTGATTTCGCGCACCGAGGCAGACGAGACCATGTGCTTTTTGCCGCTGTGTCACATTGCCGAACGCATGGGCGGCGAGTACTTTTCGCTCTACACCGGGGCCAAACTCAACTTTGTGGAAAACCCCGACACCGTGCCCGAGAACGTGCGCGAGATCGCACCCACGGTGTTCACCGCAGTGCCCCGCGTGTGGGAAAAGTTCTATTCGGGTGTGATGATCACCCTCAAGGAATCGACCCGCCTGCAACAGGCTGCGTATGCGTGGTCCATCGGCGTGGGCACGCGCATTGCCGATCGGGTGCTGGCGGGCCAGGCGGTGGGCGGCTGGCTCAAGGCGCAATTCATGCTGGCGCGCTTGCTGGCGCTCAACAACGTGCGCAAGCTCATCGGCATCCACCGCTCGCGTTTTCTGGTCACCGGCGCAGCGCCCATCTCGCCCGATCTGGTGCGGTGGTACCTGGCGCTGGGCCTGCCCATGCTGGAGGTGTGGGGCATGACGGAGACCTGCGGAGCCTCCACCGGCGTGCCCGCCACGCGCATCAAGCCTGGCTCCATCGGCCCGGCCGCCAGCTACAACGAGGTGCGCATCGACCCCGCCACCGGCGAGATCCTGGTGCGCGGGCCCAACGTGTTCAAGGGCTACCTCAACCTGCCCGAAAAAACAGCCGAAACCATCGATGCCGACGGCTGGCTGCACACGGGCGATGTGGGGGTGATGGACGCGGATGGCTACCTGCGCATCACCGACCGCATGAAGGACATCATCATCACCGCTGGCGGCAAGAACATCACGCCCAGCGAGCTGGAAAACGAGCTCAAGTTCAGCCCCTACGTGACCGATGCGGTGGTCATTGGCGACAAGCTGCCGTACCTGACGGTGATCATCATGATCGACCAGGAAAACGTGGAGAAGTTTGCGCAGGACCACGATGTGCCGTTCTCCAACTACGCCAGCCTGACCCGCGCGCGCGAGGTGCAGGAACTGATCCAGGCCGAAATCGACCGCGTGAATGCCAAGTTTGCACGCGTCGAGCAGATCAAGCGGTTCTTCCTGCTGGACACACAGCTCACGGCGGAGGACGAAGAACTCACCCCGACCATGAAGCTCAAGCGCAAGCTGGTGCAGCAAAAGTACGCGGCGCAGATCGAGGCGATGTACCGGTAGGCGGGTTGCAGCCTTCGACAGGCTCAGGCTGAACGGGGGGTAAGCTCCGCGCGCAGAGACAGGCACCACGACCGTTCGGGCTGGGCCTGTCGAAGCCAGGGCGCGCCCCCTGCGCCCGCGCCGCCAGAGATAGGGAAAGTGCTGGTGCCCCACCCCGGGGCATCGGTCTATAACGGGTGACCGTATTGCGAACCAACCGAAGGAGACGTGCCATGAAGTTTCACCACATCGCCGCACTGGCCCTCATGGCCATGGCCGGCAGTGCCGCGCAGGCGCAGCCTACCCAGGGCGTGAGCAAGGACACCATCACGCTGGGCTCCATCCAGGACTTGTCGGGCCCGCTGGCGGGCTTTGGCAAGCAGATCCGGCTGGGCATGATGCTGCGCGTGGACGAGGCCAACGAGCAAGGGGGCGTCAACGGGCGCAAGCTTGAGCTCAAGGTGGAAGACTCCGGCTACGACCCCAAGAAAGCCGTGCTGGCCGCGCAAAAGCTGGTGAACCAGGACAAGATCTTCATGATGATCGGCCACCTGGGCACAGCGCAAAACCTGGCCGCCATGCCGGTGCAGTTCAGCAAGAACGTCATCAACTTCTTTCCTGTGACGGCTGCGCGCGAAATGTACGAGCCCTTCCACAAGCTCAAGTACTCGTTCGCCGCCACCTATTACGACCAGATCCGCCTGGCCGCGCCCAAGCTCATCAAGGAAAAGGGCGCCAAGAAAATCTGCACCATCTACCAGGACGACGAGTTTGGCCTGGAGGTGATGCGCGGTGGCGAGGCAGCGCTGAAAACGATGGGCATGGATTTCACCGAGAAGACCTCCTACAAGCGCGGCGCGACCGACTTCTCGTCACAGGTGGCCAAGATGAAGTCGTCCGAATGCGACTTTGTCATCCTGGGCACCATCATCCGCGAGACCATCGGCACCATTGGCGAGTCGCGCAAGACGGGCTTTAACCCCACCTTCCTGGGCTCCAGCGCCGCCTATACCGACCTGATCCACAAGCTGGGCGGCAAGCCCATGGACGGCCTGTACGCCACCATGACGGTGCAGCACCCCTATCTGGACGAGGCCAGCCAGCCGATCCGCTTCTGGGCCAACAAGTACAAAACCAAGTTCAACGACGACCCGACCGTGTTCTCTGTGTATGGCTACAGCGCCATCGACTCCTTCATCAAGGCTGCACAAAAGGCGGGCAACAACCTCACCACCGAAAGCTTCATCAAGGCGATGGACACCATGGTCATCCCGTCAGACATGTTCGGCAGCGCGCAGGCCACCTACGGCCCGCAAAAACGCCTGGGCAGCGATCTTTCGCGGCTCTCGCAGATTCAGGACGGCAAGTGGAAAGTGGTGTCCGACTACGTGAAGCCTTAAGGCATGTTGGCGGGTGACCTCCCGGCCGGTGCGTGAGCCGGCAGGCCAGCCCCCCCCCAAGCCGCCTTCGGGCGGCTTTTTGCTTGTTGGGCCGCATCCACGGCGGGGCGGTGGCCAACGCTCATCCATCCACCGCAACCAGGGGTCGGGCGACACCTTGACCGGCCAATCATCCCAACCGCATCTTCCTTGTAAATTGATCGCGCAACGATCAATATGCAACGAAGTGTCGCCATCTCAGCACGCTGCACATTGCGCAAAATGCCTGTTGGCTTCAGCTCAACAGCGATTCTGTCAGCGACTGGCAGAGCACTGCCGAAAGATCCACCAGCTCGCTTCGCGACCTCGCTGCTCGCGCAGCGGCCCGATTTCAGCTTTTGCTGAAATCGGGCTTTCTCTTTTAACGAAAGTTTATCGGCCTGCTTCGCAGTCCACGCCGCTGACGCGGCTACCCGATTTCAGCTTTCGCTGAAATCGGGCTTTCTCTTTTGCCGAAAGATCCACAAGTTCGCTTCGCGACCTCGCTGCTCGCGCAGCGGCCCGATTTCAGCTTTTGCTGAAATCGGGCTTTCTCTTTTCCATAAACGCTGCGAACGCTTCGCGTGCGGCGGGCTCGCGCAACATGCGCCCGAAGCTCTCGCCCTCTTGGGCCATCACCTCCAGCACCCTGGCCTGCTGCCCAGCCTTCATCAGGCGCTTGGTCTCGATCAGCGAGGCCAAGGGCTTGGATGCCAGCTTGCGGGCTTGGGCTTGCGCGACGCCGTTGCATTCGGTGGGTGGCACCACGCGGTTGACCAGGCCGACTTCCAGTGCGGCTTCGGCCATGAAGGGTTCGCCCAGCAGCAGGGCTTCGGCTGCGCGGTGGTAGCCCATCATCTGCGGCACCAGCAGGCTCGATGCGGCCTCGGGGCACAGGCCCAGATTGACGAAAGGCATGGAAAACGCGGCGTTGTCGCCTGCGTAGACCAGGTCGCAATGGAGCAGCATGGTAGTGCCGATGCCAACAGCCGGGCCGCAGACGGACGCGATCACGGGCTTGGGAAACGCGGCCAAGCCGCGCAGGAAGCGGAACACGGGCGCATCCTGCGAGGCGGGCGGCTGCTGCAAAAAGTCGCCAATGTCGTTGCCCGCGCTGAAAATCGCCACGTCGCCCTGGAACACCACCACACGCACCGCGGCGTCGTCCTGGGCGGCTTGCAGGGCATCGGCCATGGCAGCGTACATGTTGCGGGTGATGGAGTTCTTTTTGTCCACGCGGTGCAAGGTGATGGTGGTCACCCCCGCGTCGGTATGGACAAGGATGTCTTGCGTGGTGCTGGTGCTGGTGGCTTCGGTCATGGTGGTCAAGGGGTGATGAGGGTTCGCAAAACAAGTGGGCGGGTGTGGGCCCGGCGCGCCCGCACCAGGCTGCGGGCCATGCTCATTCTCTGTAATAGACGATCTGGTGACTGGTGGCCAGCATGGTGCCTGCTTCGTTCCACAGTTGCGCGCTCTGGTCGAAAAACCCGTTGCGAAACTCCTGCCCGCGGGCCTGGCCCAGCAGGTAGCCTTGGCCGGTGGCCTGCAGTTGCGCGCTGCTGGCATGAAAGTACACGGTGATCGACACGGTGCCTGCGGGCACGCGATGCGCGCGGCGCAGCCACACGCGCGGAAAGAACACATCAGCCAACGCGGTCAGGGCACAAAAGTCCAGCGGGCGGGGGGGCGCATCGCGCATCCATAGCTGCGTGAGGCTGTGGTCACCCGCGCCGTCCCACTGCCGCGGGATGGCACCGGTCACAGGCCGCATTTCGTAGCGGCTGAGCCATTCCACACCGAAAGCGGGCGGGATGGCAGGGTGGTCGGCCGG
>NZ_JBKDRI010000063.1:0-8246 GCF_046341535.1 Acidovorax sp.
AGCGAAAATCGGCGAGAGCGAGGACAGTTTTTGCCGAATTTGCAGCCCCATAGCCGAGCTATGGGGCAAAAAGGCGGTTAAAAATGGACCGCTGCGGTCGATTTGCAGCCGACGATTTCCAAGTCCGACAGGCTCCTAGAGCCCTGTATTTTGACAGAGGCGGCGGCCCGGGCCGAAGCACTGTCTGCATGCGCTCGAACGGGCCCTTGGTGCCGCGGCCGCCGCCTTTGAGGCCTGACAGGGCTCCAGCGGCCGGCACGCAGTCGGATCGCCAGCCCGATACAGAGGGCTGGGGGCGACACTCCGGTGCCGCGTGTCCAGACGCGGCCGGCGTCCGCGCGAGGCAGGTCGATGACAGCGAGCGAGAGGTGCTGGAAACCGACTCAATTTGACCAGTCGCGCACGTCGCACCTTATTTTATTGCTATCAAAATAACAGCAAATTGACGAGGTCGATCGCACTGAGCCGCCCCCGTCCGGCGCGCAGGCTCTAGTGGCGAACCGTGTCGGTCGTCATCAGGCGGTCGGTCAGCGCAATGGCCAGTGCGCTGAGCAGGAACACGGTGTGGATGATCGTCTGCCACATCAGCACCTTCAGGTCGTAGTTGGCGGCGTTGATGAAGGTCTTGAGGAGGTGAATGGAGCTGATTCCGATGATGGCTGTGGCCAGCTTGACTTTAAGCACCGACGCATTCACGTGGCTCAGCCATTCGGGCTGGTCGGGGTGGCCATCGAGGTGCAGGCGCGAGACGAACGTTTCATAGCCGCCCACGATCACCATGATCAGCAAGTTGGAGATCATGACGACATCGATCAGCGCCAGCACCACCAGCATGATGATGGTCTCATTCAGTGACACCACAGCGATGTCGCTCTTGTAGCCAATACTGGACACCAGCTTTTGGAGCGAGTTCGTATCACCAAATGCCGCTTCGATCAGGTGAACGAGCTCCACCCAAAAGTGAAATACGTAAACCGCCTGTGCCAGAATGAGCCCCAGGTAAAGAGGCAGCTGCAGCCAGCGGCTGGCGAAAATGAGCGAAGGCAGGGGCCGCATCGGGGCGGCGAGCTTGGTGTTGTTTGGGGTCATCGGAACAGGAGCGGTCGAGAGGCGATCGCTGTCCGATTCTACGGTTTCAGCCACAGCAGCCGGAAGCTTCGTGCCCGTCAGTGGCTTGTAAGTGCCGCGGCCGACAGTACCGGCCATTTCCGGTCACAGAACTAGACCGGCATCCATTTCATCAGACCCAGGAGACCACACAATGAGTGCGCCCACTTCCGCGATCGAATCCGTTTTGGTTGAAAACCGCGTGTTCCCCCCTGCCGACGATGTCGTGCGGGCGGCACGCGTGTCGGGGATGGCGGGTTACGACGCGCTGTGTGCCGAGGCCGACCGCGACCCTGACGGGTTCTGGGCGCGCATGGCCCGTGAGAACCTGCATTGGTCCAAGCCATTCACGCAAACGCTGGACGAATCCAATGCGCCATTCTTCCGGTGGTTTGGCGATGGTGAACTCAATGCGTCTGCCAACTGCCTGGATCGCCATATCGGCACCCCCACCGAAAACAAGACCGCCATCATCTTCGAGGCCGACGATGGGACTGTGACCCGCGTCACCTACCAAGAGCTGCTGGCGCGCGTGAGCCAGTTCGCCAACGCGCTCAAGTCGCATGGCGTGAACAAGGGCGATCGGGTTTTGATCTACATGCCCATGACCATCGAGGGCGTGATCGCCATGCAGGCCTGCGCCCGCATTGGAGCGACGCACAGTGTGGTGTTCGGCGGCTTCAGTGCCAAGGCCGTGCACGAGCGCATCATCGACGCCGGTGCGGTTGCCGTGATCACCGCCAATTACCAAATGCGTGGCGGCAAGGAGTTGCCTCTCAAGGCCATCATCGACGAGGCCCTGGCCACGGGCGGATGCGACACCGTGCGCAATGTGTTCGTCTATGAGCGCACTGCCACCGCCTGCAACATGGTGGCGGGCCGCGACAAGACCTTTGCCCAGGCGCTGGCCGGGCAAAGCACCGACTGCCCGCCTGTGGCCGTGAATGCGGAGCACCCGCTGTTCATCCTGTACACGAGCGGCTCCACCGGCAAACCCAAGGGGGTGCAGCACGCAACCGGTGGCTACCTGCTGTGGGCCAGGTTGACCATGAACTGGACGTTCGACCTGCGCGACGACGACGTTTTCTGGTGCACGGCCGACATTGGCTGGATCACGGGGCACACCTATGTCGCCTACGGCCCCCTGGCTGCGGGCGCCACGCAAATCATCTTTGAGGGCATACCCACCTTCCCGAATGCCGGGCGCTTCTGGCAGATGATCGAGCGCCACAAGTGCAGCATTTTCTACACGGCCCCCACCGCCATCCGTTCGCTCATCAAGGCGGCGGAAGCCGATGTCAGCGTCCACCCGTCGCAGTCTGACCTGTCGAGCCTGCGCATCCTGGGCAGCGTGGGCGAGCCCATCAACCCTGAGGCGTGGATGTGGTATCACAGAAACGTGGGCGGCGAGCGCTGCCCCATCGTGGACACCTTCTGGCAGACCGAAACCGGCGGCCATGTCATTACCCCGCTGCCTGGTGCCACACCGCTGGTGCCCGGCAGCTGCACGCTGCCTCTGCCCGGCATCGCGGCGGCGATCGTGGACGAAATGGGCAACGATGTGCCTAATGGTTCAGGCGGCATCCTGGTCATCAAGCGCCCGTGGCCCAGCATGATCCGCACGATCTGGAACGACCCCGAGCGCTTCAAGAAAAGTTACTTCCCCGAAGAGCTCAAGGGTTTTTACCTGGCGGGCGATGGCGCGGTGCGCAGTGCTGATCGCGGCTACTTCCGCATCACCGGCCGCATTGATGACGTGCTCAACGTGTCGGGCCACCGCATGGGCACGATGGAGATCGAATCCGCCCTGGTGGCCAAGACCGACCTGGTCGCCGAGGCCGCCGTGGTGGGCCGGCCGGACGACGTGACCGGCGAGGCGATTTGCGCCTTTGTGGTGCTCAAGCGCTCGCGCCCCACAGGCGATGAAGCCAGGCAGATTGCCAACGAACTGCGCAACTGGGTTGCCAAGGAAATCGGGCCCATCGCCAAGCCCAAGGACATTCGTTTTGGCGACAACCTGCCGAAGACGCGCAGCGGCAAGATCATGCGCCGCCTGCTGCGCAGCATTGCCAAGGGCGAGGCGATCACGCAGGACACCAGCACCTTGGAAAACCCCGCCATCCTGGACCAGTTGTCCCAAACCAACTGATCCGCTGAGCGATTTGCGGTGCCGTCACCGCATCGCGTTCCTGTAGGGGGCGGCTGCGCCGGGCGACCAGGCGCAGCGCTTAGCAGCACTCACTTTTGAGTAAGAATCCAGGCAGCGAGTTTTTTGGCGTCGGCCTCGCTGACCTGCGCGTTCGCAGGCATGGGCACTGCGCCCCACACGCCGCTGCCGCCCTTGATGATCTTCACGGCCAACTTGTCAGCCGCATCCTTTTGGCCAGCATATTTTGCCGCCACGTCCTTGTAAGACGGCCCCACCAGCTTCTTGTCCACCGCATGGCATGCCATGCAGTTCTTGGACGTTGCCAGTGCCATGTCAGCCATGGCGGGTGCAGCCACCGTCAGGCTCAACGCAAGGGTCATCAGGGTACGCTTCATGGTGAAAATTCCTGTGGTTGGGTTACAGTCCCGGTCACCAAATTGTAGTGAGTTGGGTTGACCCGGTAGCGTTCGGGGGTAACCCGTCACCTCTAGTTTCCCGGGGGAAATCCATGTATCTGTTGGGCGTGTCGCTGGTGCTTTTGGCGCTGAAATATTTTGAAGTCGATCCGGTTGCGACCTGGTCGTGGTGGTTGGTGCTATCGCCGTTTGCCGCCACGGCAGCGTGGTGGACCTGGGCCGACGCTTCGGGGTACTCCAAACGCAAGGCCATGGAGAAAATGGAGCAGCGCAAGCAGGACCGGATCAACCGCCACAAGGAGGCGATGGAGGTGCAGACACGCAAGCCACGGTGATGGGCGGTTGGCCCCCCCTGCCGTGAGCCGATCCGGCCCCGGTGGGGCCCGACCCAAACGGCGACGCGCGCCTGCCGTTTTTAGGTTGAACGTCTCCGGTGCGTGGCGCTCCCATCCAAAAAGCCTGCTGCGAGCAGTGTCTCGCAGCAGGCTTTTTCTTGGTTTCCCGCGCTGTTCAATGCATTGCAGAGCGCGGGCGCGCATGGCCGCCCTCGCGGCCATCCGGGTCAATAGGCGTCCAGCACCGCGCCCTTGCTGGCGCTCGATGCATTGAACGCAAACTTGGCTTGCACGCCGCGCGTGTAGCGCGGGGCGGGAGGCGTCCAGCCCTCGCGGCGGCGGGCGATCTCGTCCTCGCTCAGGTTCAGTTCCAGTAGCAACTGGCGTGCGTCGATGGTGATGCTGTCTCCTTCCTGGACGAAGGCGATGGTGCCGCCGGCGGCCGCTTCAGGTGCCACATGGCCCACCACCATGCCCCAGGTGCCGCCCGAGAAGCGGCCATCGGTGATGAGGCCCACGCTTTCGCCCAGGCCCGCGCCAATCAGCGCGCCTGTCGGTGCCAGCATCTCGGGCATGCCTGGACCACCCTTGGGGCCCAGATAGCGCAGCACCATCACGTCGCCCGCCTTGATCTTGCCGTCCAGGATGGCTTGCAGGGCCGACTGCTCGTCGTCAAAGACGCGGGCGGGCCCCGTGATCACGGGGTTCTTCAGGCCTGTGATCTTGGCCACCGCACCTTCAGGGCTCAGGTTGCCCTTGAGGATGGCCAGGTGGCCTTGCGCGTACATCGGGTTGCTGATGGGGCGGATCACATCCTGGTCGGCGCGCGGTTCATCGGGCACATCCTTGAGCACTTCGGCCACGGTTTTGCCCTCGATGGTGATGCAGTCTCCGTGCAGCAGACCGGCGTTGAGCAGGATCTTCATGACCTGGGGGATGCCGCCAGCGCGGTGCAGGTCCACCGCCAGGTACTTGCCGCTGGGCTTGAGATCGCACAGCACCGGCGTGCGCTTGCGGATGCGCTCGAAATCATCAATGTCCCACTCAACGCCAGCCGCGTGGGCAATCGCCAGGAAGTGCAGCACCGCGTTGGTCGAGCCACCCGTGGCCATGATCACCGCCACGGCGTTTTCGATGGCTTTCTTGGTGACGATGTCGCGGGGCTTGAGGTCCATCTTGATGGCTTCGAGCAGCACCTTGGCCGATTCCTTGGCCGAGTTCATTTTTTCATCATGCGGGTTGGCCATGGTGGACGAGTAGGGCAGGCTGATGCCCAAGGCCTCGAACGCGCTCGACATCGTGTTGGCGGTGTACATGCCGCCGCACGAGCCGGTGCCCGGGATGGCGCGCTTTTCGATTTCTTTCAGATCGAAGTCGCTGAGCTTGCCGGCCGCGTTTTCACCCACGGCTTCAAACACGCTCACGATGTTCAGGTCCTTGCCCTTGTAGTGGCCCGGCAGGATGGTGCCGCCATACACATAGATGGCGGGCACGTTGGCGCGCAGCATGCCCATCAGGCCGCCGGGCATGTTCTTGTCGCAGCCGCCCACGACCAGCACCCCGTCCATCCACTGGCCGCCCACGCAGGTTTCGATGCAGTCGCTGATGACCTCCCGGCTGACCAGGCTGTACTTCATGCCCTCCGTGCCCATGGCCATGCCGTCTGAAATGGTGGGCGTGCCGAACACCTGGGCATTTCCGCCCGCTTCCTCGATGCCGGCGATGGCGGCATCGGCCAGCTTTTGCAGGCCGCTGTTGCAGGGGGTGATGGTGCTGTGGCCGTTGGCCACACCGACCATGGGCTTGACGAAGTCGCCTTCTTCGTAGCCCATGGCGTAGTACATCGAGCGGTTGGGCGCGCGGGACTTGCCTTGGGTGATATTGGCGCTGCGGCGGTTGATGGGCTGGATCGGAATGATCTTGCTATCGGCCATGGTGGGGTCCTTGTGGTCGTCGGTGTGGGTCTGCCCCGCCGGATGTTGTGCCCTGGCGGGGACGCGGGCGACAGTATGCGGCGTTTGGCGGGCATGATCCAATCGCTTTGTGCTGCTCCAGTAATATAAAAAACATATGAAAGAAACGCTGATCGATGTGCGCGCCTGGCGCCAGTTCATCGCCGTGGCCGAAGAGCTGCACTTTGGCCGCGCTGCCGCACGCCTGCACATGACCCAGCCGCCGCTGACACAGGGCATTGCACAGCTCGAGCGCGCGCTGGGCGTGTTGCTGTTCGACCGCACCCGTCGCCGGGTTGCCTTGACCCCGGCGGGCGAGGCGTTGTTGCCGGATGTGCGGGACCTGCTGGAGCGCGCGCAAGCCTTGCCGGCGCGGGCGCGCGCGGCCGCAGCCGGTGAGGTGGGGCGCGTGAGGCTGGGTTTCGTCTCGACCATCGGGTTTGAGCGCCTGCCGGGATGGGTGCGCGCATTCCGCGGAGCGTGCCCGCAAGTGGCGCTGGAGTTGGTGGAGGCCACGGGCGATGTGCAGCGGGCGCTGTTTGCCCGTGGTGAACTGGATGCCGGTTTGATGCTGCACTCGCCGGGCTTTGCCCCTCCCGAGTTGGCCCGGCATGCGGTGGCTCTGGAGCCGCTGGTGCTGGCCGTGCCTTCACGGCATCCGCTGGCAGTCAGCCCTGTGGTGGACATGGCTGCGGTCGTCAATGAGCCCCTGGTGGTGTTTCCGCGCCGGATCGTGCCTTCCCTCTACGACGCCATCCTGGACCTGTACCGGGCGGCAGGGCGGGTACCCGTGGTGGCGCAGGAGGCAATACAGATGCAGACCATCGTCAATCTGGTCTGGGGCGGGCTGGGGGTGGCCTGGGTGCCGGAAAGCGTCACCCAGTTCCGCCGCAATGGCGTGGTGTACCGCCGGGCGGTGGATTGGGCGGCCGTGCATGCGGCAAACCCGCCGGGGCAGGGTACCGTGGCCCCGGGCGGGGACCTTCCGCTGTGCGAAACCAGTTTGGTGTGGGCGCCTGGTTCGAGCAACCCGGCACTGTCGCGCTTCGTGGACTTCATCCGGGCCACATCGGCTTTGGCGCAGGGGGTGAGTGCCGGTGCTGACGGCGCGGTTTTGGGCGATCCGTCAGGCCGCGTACCCGATGCCTGATGCTGCACAGGCCGGGCACAATATCCAGAACATGCTGACCTATCCCTCTATCGATCCTGTCGCCCTGCAACTGGGCCCTCTGTCCATCCACTGGTACGGCCTGACCTACCTTGCTGCGTTCGGTTTGTTCATGTGGTTGGGTATCCGGCGGCTGCGGCACCCGCCTTTCGCGTCCATCACGGGCGCGGGCGCATGGACTCGCAAGGACGTCGAGGACATCCTGTTCCTGGGTGTGGCGGGCGTGGTGATCGGCGGGCGACTGGGCTATTGCCTGTTCTACAAGCCTGGGTACTACCTGAGCCACCCTTTGGAAATCTTTGCGGTGTGGCAGGGCGGCATGGCCTTTCATGGCGGACTGTTGGGCGTGATCGTTTCCATGCTCTGGTTTGCCCATTCGCGCCAGCGCCCCTGGCTGCAGGTGGCTGATTTTGTGGCACCGTGTGTGCCCACCGGGCTGGCTGCGGGCCGCGTGGGCAACTTCATTAATGGTGAACTCTGGGGCCGCATTGCCAGCCCGGACCTGCCTTGGGGCATGGTGTTTGCGCACAGTGGCTCCATGCAGCCGCGCCATCCGTCGCAGGTGTATCAGTTTTTGCTGGAAGGGTTGCTGCTGTTCGTGCTGCTGTGGCTTTATGCCCGCAAGGAGCGCCGCCAGGGCCAGGTGGCCGCGGCCTTCCTGGTGGGCTATGGGTGCTTGCGGTTCATCGCCGAGTACTTCAGGGAACCCGACGCGTTTCTGGGCATTTTGTCGATGGGCATGAGCATGGGCCAGTGGCTGTGCGTGCCCATGATCGCTGGCGGCTTGGGGCTGTGGCTGTGGGCACAGCGCCAGCCTGCCACCGGGGTGGCGCAGCGCTGAAAGGGATGACATCCCGCGCTTTGACCGAGGAGCCTGTGGGTCTTGGAGCGTCGAAAGCACGCATCGTCTCCAGCGAGGACAGTGTTTGCCGAATTTGCAGCCCCATAGCCGAGCTATGGGGCAAAAAGGCGGTTGAAAATGGACCGCTGCGGTCGATTTGCAGCCGACGATTTCCAAGTCCGACAGGCTCCTAGTGTCATGTCCCGTTAATTTCTGGCATTAATCGTGCATGCCAATGCGGTATCTTGGGAACGGAGATACCGCCATGAGGACAGGAA
>NZ_JBKDRI010000064.1:0-11499 GCF_046341535.1 Acidovorax sp.
TTTGCGATCTTTGCCGAGCAAGACGTAATCGCTGAACTGGTGGCCTTCGTAGGGTGTGCGTGGCTCGGCCACGCCTACGGGCAAAGCGGTGAGGATGTCGAATTCCTCGACAACCTGGGTGGGGTCTTTGACATTCCAGCCTGCCTGAGCGAGTTGGTGGTCAATCAACTCTGACCGGGTTTGTGCCTCGGATTTAGTCATGCGTTACCTTCTCCCAACTGTCTGCCCTGAGCGCATGGCATTGCTATCGACCACTTTCTAGCGCCTGTGGTCGATAGAACCCTTTGATTCATTGGGTCAGCCCCGCGGTATCGCCCGGCGGCCATCTCCGATCTATCGACGATAAGGCTCAGGAGGTCCGATAGCACCTTCATGGCCTCGCCCCCGTTTGTTCCCATTTGGCAGCGCGGCCTTTGCCCGTTGGCGTTATCAGCCCTTCAGCTTTCATGGCCCGCAAGACGACGCGCACCATGTCGCGGCTGATGCCGGGGCAGGCTTCTTCAATTTCAGAAATCGAGAACGGCAGGTTTCTTTTGAGGATTTCAGCGCGTACACGGTCGCCCTTGGCGCCGCGCCCGCGTTCGATGGTGCCGACACGTTCCTCAAATTCTTTGTATGCCCGCAGCAGAGCCCCCCAGAAGTAGTCCAGCCACGGAGCAATGTCGTGGCTACCGTCATGCCAGCCTTGCGAGCTGGCCTCCAGCGTTTCGTAATAGCTCTCTTTCGATTCTTCGAAAATGCGCTCCAGGCTGATGAAGCGGCCCACCGCGTAGTCGAAGTGATAGAGCAATTGCAGAGTGAGCAGCCGTGCCATGCGGCCATTGCCATCCGGGAAGGGGTGGATGCAGAGAAAATCGAGGATGACCAGCGGCACCAGCACCAGTGGGTCAGCCAAATGTTGATCTAGCGCCGTGCGGTAGCGCGCAATCAGATCGCTCATCGCCATGGGCGTGAGATGCGCCGCCACGGGCCGGAAGCGAATGCGTGAGCTGCCATCGGGGTGGCGCTCGACGATATCGTTGTTAGTAGCTTTCCAGTGCCCCCCGGGCTGCGGCATGTAGCGATACAGAATGCCGTGAAGCTGCAGAACAGTGCCTTCCGAGAATGGCATCTGCTCGCCGCTTTCGTGGATCAGGCCCAGCGCGTCACGGTAGCCTGCCACCTCTTGCTCGGAGCGGCTTTGCGGTGTGGCGTTTTTGAGCACCAGCGACTTCAGGCGGTGCGCTGCGACCACCACGCCCTCTAGGCGGTTTGATGACTCGGTGGACTCCACCACGGCCACCTGCCGCAAGTCGCTCAACACCTCAGGCGACTGTGCCATGTACAGCTGCTGCTTACCCCGGTACTCGCCCAGAGCGCGCAGCGTCGCCAGTTGCTGAGCATCAAAGCGCAGCTTGGCGAGGTAGTCGGGCAAGAGTGAGTGCATGAAGGATCTCGGGGGCCGTAAATGGGGTAATCGTATCCTGAATTGGGGTAATACACCACGCCATTGCCCTTATAAATGAATGATTACCCTGTTTGGCAACGCTTGGCTTCTTGATCGTTCAGCGCGTGAATGGTGGCGTCATCCACCAACCAAGGAGCCCCGCAATGAACACCAAGCCCACCGCCACCGACGCCTACCTCGCCTGCGCCGCAGCCATCCACATCAAGTTGACCCGGCTGCAGCAACTGGCCGACGACCACTTCGGCCATGACCCTGACGCCATCCACTGGGGTCACATTGGTGACCTCGGCCGTGTGGATCAGGCGCTGGATGATCTGCTGGCGATCTTCGACGGTCAGGCCAAGTGAGGGAGTCCGTGATGGAAACGCTGCCCAAAGTCTCCCCTGCCCAATGCCTGCTGCTGCGCACTGCCGCCCGCCGTCCTGATGGGCGAGTGATCCCGCCCGACACGCTGCGCGGCGGCGCACGGGTCAAGGTGCTGACCGCACTGCTGCAGCGCGGCTGGATTGAGCACGCCGACGGAGGCTACCTGCTGACCGACGCGGGCTACGTAGCCATCGGACAGCTGCGACCCGTGCCGCTGGCTGGTGTCTAACCAGTGGACGCCACCGGGGACCTCCAACTCCTGGAGGGCATCCCGGTACGCCCCGGCACCAAGCTCGCCGCACTGGTGATGTCGCTGCGCCGCCCGCAAGGCGCGACCAGTCTCCAACTGATGCTTGCCACCGGCTGGCAGCCACACACCGTGCGTGGAGCCATTTCCGGGATGCTGCGCAAGAAGCTCGGCCTGAACGTGGTGCTGGCGCAGAACGAATCCGGCGAGCGGATGTACAGGGTGGTGTGATCTGCCGCCAAGGGTGTCAAGTCTCCGGAGGCCCTTGCCCGTACCCCGGCGCGTCTGACGCATCGGACACAGGTTGTCGCAACTTCCCGTGAGGCTCGCGTACGCGTATCGAGAGTTACGTGGAACTGTGTCCGACGCGTCAGACGGCGTGCAAAGCGCTTGTGGGCCGATTTCTGCGACCCAGCCAGCGAATCGGCTGCATTGCAGTATCGCCAGTAAGGCCCCCTTTTGCCTGGGGCATGTATGCGTTCCTTGGCCATAACAAAAGGCGGTGACCATCAGCATGGTCACAACCATCACCGTCGATGGCCCGCTATGACAGTGGTGATGGTTGTGACGGTCGCCCCTTATTGTTCACACCGCCGGAAACGCAGATATGCCCTGGCGATCCAACCGTCACACGGCGTCAGGCTCCTGCATCCACGCCGGGATATCCCGCTGGCCGTGCAGCACACGCCAGACGTCGATGTGGTCTGGGCGCTCGGCATAGAACACAAGGTGCGGGTAGCGCGTCAGCGGCCATGCGCGCAGGCCCGGCAGGTTGAGTTCGTGGGCGTAGCGTGGGGAACCTGTGGCCGGGTGGCGACCGATGTGCCCGTAAGCCCTCTCCAACGCATCGACGAAGCCCATTGCCACGGCTTCGCCCGCCTCACTCAGGTAGTAGGCGACGGCCTCGTCCACATCCGGGTTGGCCTGCTCACGCGGGATGACTGGCTTGACCTTCACGCCTTGGCAGCGGGTTTGGCGGCCTTGCGCACCCGATCACGCAAGCCTTCGAAGTAGCTGGCATCAGCAGGGGCCGCCGGGGCCGAAGCAGCCCCAGCCAGCAGCAGGTTGCGCAACTGCAGGCGGTCTTGATCCTTGCGGATCAACTCGCGCACGTACTCGCTGCTCGTGCCATAGCCGCGCTGACTGACCTGCTCATCCACGAAGGACTTGAGGGTGTCGGGAAGAGAGATGTTCATCGTGCTCATGGCGCAAGCGTAGGTTCTTTGGCAAAATTTGGCAACACCCGTTTTCCGCCATACCAAAAGAAGGCATCCATACCCAACCCAAACAACTGCCTGCGCTACTGGGACCTGGCCGACCACAGCCGCATCGATGACGCGATTGGCCTGTGGTGCGGGGTGGAGGCTGCCAAGCTCGCCAGTCTGAATTTCGAGACCCAGTGAATGAGCGCCAAGCGGGCCGCGCTGGTCACCGCCCTGCGCACGGAGCACCTCGAATATGAAGACCTGGGCATCCTCACTGCGCGTGGCCAAGTGTTCAAGGGCGCTCCCATCGACGAGTTGCTGGTCGAACACGGAACCGAACCCGCAGCCGTCATCTGAACAGGAGTCCGTCCGCAAGAACACTGTCCCGGATTTGGATCATTCGGCCGTTTTCGCGGACAAGGCCTGCGGTGCACAGACGAGGCCAGACCGGCGCCCAGCCCGAGGAGCCTGGCGGCACGCTGCGCCTGCTACCATGCTGCACCGCAACAAAGCTTGCGCCATTGAGATCATGGACCTCGACGACCCTTATCACGAACTTGGCCTGTCACCGGGCTCCAGCGATGCCGAAGTAAAGGTTGCGTGGCGCCGCCTGTCCGCACGCTGGCACCCGGATCGCAACAGCAGCCCGCATGCCCTACGAAAGATTCAGCGTATCAATCGGGCACTGGAAATGATCCGCAACGCCCGGGGCGAACCGGAGGCTGAAACTGAGTATTCCGCCTCCGACGCGGAAAAATCCACCGTCGAGCACACCATCAGCCTCACGCTCGAGGAGGTGGTGAGCGGTTGTGTCAGGGAAGTGCGGGGCGAGGTGGCCGAAGACTGTGCCGAGTGCAGCGGCAGTGGCCTGCAACTGCAGGCGACCCAGTGCAGCGAATGCGGTGGCACCGGCCACATCCGGCAGCCTCTCTGGTTCGCCTGGGTCTCGTCCTCAGTTGAATGCACAGCCTGCCAGGGGCAGGGGAAGACGCGCCAAAGCTGTATCGCCTGCGCGGGCAGCGGCAAGGCACCGGCGCGCAAGTACCGCTGCCGGGTGCCCTTCGCGCCTGGCGCGCGCGCTGGCGACCTACTTGATGTCAAAGCCTGGGTGCAAGGCAGTCAGCGCCGGCACGCGCTGACGCTGCGCGTGCGCGTGGAACTACAACCGCACGCGTTCTTCACGGCTGAAGCCGATGGGACCTTGAAGTGCGATCTGCCCGTTGATGGTTTTGCATGGATGGCCAATCGCTGGATCGAGGTTCCCACCCCCTGTGGGCTGCAACAGATGAAGCTACGGCGGGGTCACCTGAACTACCGCATCAAAAACGCCGGCCTTCCGTGGACGAGCCAGGCGGAGGCTGGGGACTGCATCATCACCGTCGTACCGATGTTTCCGCACGAGTTCAGCCAGGAGCAGGACGCGGCGATTGATCGGCTGGTGGCCAGTAACTCCGGGACGGCCGGCACGTCGGCTGGCGAGCGCATGGCGGCATGGAACCGGTTGTTGGACAACTGGCAGGATCGGCGCAGGTGAGATCGTCAGTGACCATCAGCATGGCGGAGTGATGCTGGCCGCGAAGTTATGACCGACTTGTTCAGGCTGGACCTGAGCTTTTGCCTTCGTTACGCTGTTGGAAGCTTCTCAGCCTGAGCAACCATTCAATGATTGAGTCGGCACCTTTGAACTTGAACCAGCCGTTCGGGCTGAGCCTGTCGAAGCCTTGCGCAGAGCTTCGAACCGCATCAACGCATTCAAGTTGGTTGATGCCAACTCAATAAATGCCGCGAAGCCGTCATTCAGAGAAAGCGCTCGCTCCACCATAATATGAAATCCCAACCCTTATCCGGTTGGGATTTTTTTGCCTGTTCCCCCAGTGTTGGCGCGGTTTCGGACCTTGGCCTCTTGAGCGCGCCCCTCCAGAAGTAGTGTTTCCGGCGCCCATTGCGCGGTTTTTCTCTCTCTGTTCTTTGCTGCCCTCTTGAGCATTCAAGGCCCGAAGTCGTGTATCAGCGCGGGTTTGCGGGCCATCGGTTTGCATCTTCATCTGGCTAAGCGTGCGCGACCGAGTGTGAGAACGATGAATGCTGGGGGTCGAAAACCCGATGTGAGAAACAGGGTCTCGGTGTTGTTTGAGAAGGCATCGATCTGTGTTCCACGATGAACCGATAGATCAGCAGGTGGGGTGGAACCCCGCACCAAACGACTATTGAAAGTACGCAATCGAAGCGCTGCGGGCTGCTACGAACCATTGCGAACTCAATCGAAAAGCCTGCCGGATTGTAGACCTGCAAGCAGGTTTTCCAGCCATGCTGCTCGCCGGGAACGGGCGTCAAACTCGTCTGCGATTGGATGTCAGTTCAATTCCCAAACCCGGAATTGAACCCGCGTCCGCATGGTGGTTTAAACGGAGGGCTCGGCGGCTGCGTCATTGTCGGCGGCGGGGTCGGTGAGCCTCCGAATCGTCAGGGCGCAGCGTTGTTCAATCAAGGTATTGATTTGCTCAACCACAGCATTGCCAGCAAAACTGTGTCCGGGTTCTGACTGGAGCTTGCGCGCCGTCGGCGGCAGTAATTTTGCCAATTCCAGAATGCGCCGTTTGGCCTGCGCCTTGGTAAAGCCGACGCCTTCGGCGAACTGCTCCCAGTGACGCTTCTCAACTTCGCTGAACTTGTACTTGCTGCCGATTTTCATCGCCATCTTCTGCGTCAGTGTTGGATACACCGCCGTCGAGAGCGTGTCGTAAAACGGTGCCAGAACGGTGGCTTTGCCTGAGTACAGCAGAGAGAAATTCTTGGCGTGCGCATCATGGTTACCGATCAGCGCATTGAAGATCACGTAATCGAGCAGTCGCAGAACCTGCGGCGCACTGGGGCGCGTCGCACTGCGTACCAGATCAAAACACTGCGCCAGATCCGGGCCACCTTCATTCTGGTATTTCATTTCCGGCACCACGCCCAGCGCCTGGCAGAAGTCCTCTTGATGAAGCCGTTGCCGGTGCCCCTGGGCATCGATCAGTCGGTCGTAGCGCTCAACCAGTAGAAAGGAGCGATCCAATACCTGGTGGACTTTTGATTTCGCTGGCTTGAGCTGCATGGCCTCAGCTAGTGCCATGCAAAACCCTTCGTTGATCACGCTGTCTTCAACGGCGTGGATGGCCGGTTTCAGGATGTGGGAGCTAGGCGTGCCGCCCCGGGGCAGCCCGATGTGCGCACCATCAAACACCACCGGCAGTTTGTCTTGGGCACCAGCCAAAGAAAGCCGCAAGCCATCTTTGCCTGCCAACATGGGGCGACGCGGCAATTCATCCAGGATGGCCACGACTTCCTCGTCGCTCAGCCATTGAACGTCATCGCCGCCTATCGGAACAGGCAAAGTCTGCCCCGGCTCAAGGAAGGTTACAGCCCCAGCACATTCGCCACCGATGTGGTCCAGCAGCGCAAAGTCGTTCTGGCCCGAGACCTGGAACTGCTGCGCAATCAGGCGGCGCATCTGCCCTTCGGGCAGTAGGCCCGCAAAGAACGGGCGCGTTTTGCGATCGTCAAATGGTTCTGCTTGCAGAGGGAGCGAGGCGGACAAGGCAACGGCGTCTTTGTGTGACAGCCAATCGGGAGCGTAACAATAGTTCAGTCTTCCATCGACCAAGGCCAACGTGCCGACCCGATCGGCGAAAAGCCAGACTTCCAGCTCATGCGCCATGGTTGCCACCCTCGCGTTGATCGTTGGCCACGGATGATGGCAACCCGCTCAACTGGACCTCCCCACCCAGTGCATCAATGACCCGCAGCACGTTTTCCAGTCGCAAGGTGGGCTTGCCTGCTTCAAGGTCGACAATGAAGCGAACACCCACCCCTGCCGCCAGCGCCAACTGGGGCTGCGTCAGCCCGAGCTGCTTGCGAGCGGCACGCAGTGCACGCCCTAGCTGTTGAGGTGATCGAATGGATGTCATGGCTTGGCCAGTTTCCCGTTCGGGAAATTATCAGTCACAACCGGACCAAGTGCAAAGGATATTTCCCGATCGGGAATTCTTGGTGTGATTGGGGCGTGATTCGGTCTGCCATTTCCTGATCGGGAAATGGTGGCGATCTCGATTCCAAATTGATACCCCCATACACCCAATGTGGCGCGGTTTTCAGAACCGCCCCAATTTATGACGCAGTTGGCCCGTCCCATACCCGAACTGCGCCACGGCCTTTTCTTTGCGGAGATTAACGGCATCAATCGGTCAGCGCCAGGCGCATCAGCGAGTCGCGCAACGGTGCCGGGTAGAGCACGCATGCGTCGTAGATGACGGTGAAGTTCGAACTCATTCATTCGTACCCCATCTTGAGCGCCTGGGCTTGCTCGGCCAGTGCATCGAGGGCCTTGCTGCGCTCAGCGTCGATCCGCTCCTTGTACGCGATCACGTCCTGGTAGCGGACGCGGCGGTGCGTGCCGATTTTGTGGAACGGGATCTCGCCGCGCTCCAGCAACTGCACGAGGAACGGTCGCGAGACGTTAAGCACGTCCGCTGCGTCCTGGGTCGTCAGCTCAGCGTGGATCGGGATGATGCTGACCGCGTTGCCCTCACCGATTTCGGTCAGGACGTCCACGAGCAGCCGCAGCGCCGATACCGGGACGCGAACCGGATGAGACGCGCCCTTGTCGTCGAAGATCTCGATCTGCTGGGTTTCCGCGCGGGTCTGCAGGAAAGCGGACAGCGCCCGGCCGCTCTCGCGGGCAATGGCAACTTCTTCGGCCGTCGGCAACGAATGGGTGGGAGAGAGTGTGGTCATGGCAGCCTCCTGGGAGCTTCAAACAGCATCGTGGGAGGGAGTATAACCAAAATAAACGAATACTCGAAATATCCGAAACGTAGTGGTTTTGCCGCAGGTAACCAAAAACACACCCACTCCGCCGCCAGGCCGCGCTGCGCCTTGGCTCCCGGGCGGAACAGCGCGTTCATGGACTCCTACCAACTCATTCGGAAGGAGACCAAGATGGAAATCGTTCACCTCAATCAAAAACAACTGGCTGTTCGTTGGCGCATCAGCGAGGCTTGTCTCGAGCGATGGCGCAGTGAGGGCATCGGGCCACGGTACCTGAAAATCGGTGGTCGGGTGCTGTATCGGCAGATCGACATCGACGCCTACGAAGAGTCGTGTCTGAAGATATCAACATCCCAGGCCGTCGTTGGCTATGTCCCGTCAAACAAGCGCTCGCAGTGCTCTGCGGCATAGCCAGAAGCCACCTTCGGACTGGCAGCAAAGAAAAACCCGCCCTTTGCCGACTGCGCGTGCGTGTTCGCCCCAAGCGCCAGCGGGTCAAAGAACTCCACATCGGCGGCCGTCCCGTGATACACCACCATCGGCTCGCCTGTCTGCGGGTCGATGGCTTTGGAGACGGTGGCGGGGTTGACGGATGCTGCGGCATAGACCAAACTTCTTCCAAGGCTCGCCAAGGGCCGGGGTTCAGACTGACGGTTGCCAAACGCGGCTTCCGATCCCCCGGAGTAACTGGCGGGCCTTGCGCTTTCTATTGACGAAAGCTACGTGATCGTAGAAGCGGCGACCATCCTGAACCTCTCGCACCACGATGCGGGCCACATATTCAGCCCCATCGACACTGACTCGTGCCGCGTAGGTTTCAACAGCGACCACGCCTTGCCGCATATCTGCTGTGTCTCTTGCGACGAACGTTGCGCCCTTAATGAGCTTGTCGAGCACTCGGACAACAGCCCGCTTTTCAAGTCGCATGCAATGCTGTAGCGCCCCCTCAATCCCGCTTGGTTTGACCTTGCCCCCGAAAAACGTACTCCTTAGCTGATGGGTAAGAATCAGTTTTAGGAGAAAGAAATGAGCGAAGCGAAACGACGGGCGCGGTACACGTTGGAATTCAAGCTGGAAGCCGTCAGGCTGGTCAAGGCTGGCCGGGTGGCCGCTGTCACGGCAAAGGTGTTGGGTGTCCCCAAGCAGACGCTGCACAGCTGGGTACGGCTCGAAAAAAAAGGAACTCTCAAGGGGGCTGGCGACAAGCCGGTGAGTGCTGAGCAGATGGAGTTGGCCAGGCTGCGTGCCGAACTGGCCCGGGTCAAGATGGAGCGCGACATCTTAAAAAAAGCGACGGCGTACTTCGCAAGGGAATCGACGTGAAGTACGCCTGGATAGCCATCAACAGGCAGCGGTGGTCAGTTTCCGTGGCGTGCGACATGCTGGGCGTGAGCACCAGCGGCTACTTCGAGCACATGCGCCGCAAGGGTACGGACAAGCCATCCAAGGCGGGCGCCAACAAACGCATCAGCAACGAGGCTCTGCTGGCCCACATTCGGGCCATCCACGCCGAGGTCAAGCAGGAATACGGCTGGCCCAAGATGTGCAAGGAACTGGTGGCCCGAGGCATCCGGGTGGGCAAGGAGCGGGTGCGGCGCATGATGAAAGAGCACGGCATCAAGGCCCGGGGCAAGAGGAAGTTTGTCGTCACCACCGACAGCAAACACAGCCTGCCCATTGCGCCGAACCTGCTGCAGCGCAACTTCACGGCGACTGCGCCCAATCAGGTGTGGACGGGCGACATCACCTATATCGCGACCGACGAGGGCTGGTTGTACCTGGCCGTGGTGCTGGACTTGTTCAACCGTCAGGTGGTGGGCTGGAGCATGCAGCCACACATGCACAGTTCACTGGTGACGGATGCGTTGCGCATGGCGTGGTTCCGGAGAGCGCCAGAGGCTGGTGTCATCTTCCATTCTGACCGCGGCAGCCAATACTGCGGACATGAATTGCAGGCTGCGCTGGCCGATTACAAGATGAAAAGCTCCATGAGCCGCAAGGGCGACTGCTGGGACAACGCGCCCACGGAAAGCTTCTGGGGGCGTCTGAAGGTGGGGCGCTTGTACGGTCGGAAATTCGAGACCCGCAGGCAGGCCATGGACGAGGTGATTGACTGGATGACGTTCTACAACCACCGCAGAATTCACTCGACATTGGGCTATGTCAGCCCGATGCAGTTTGAGAAAAGCTGGCACGCGGCACAACTCAAGAAGGCCGCATAATTGACCAGCTAAGAGGTACGTCCAACAGGGGCAGGTTCACCAGGCGGTCTGGTAGCTCCCCAAACCCAATACGCGCTGGAGCCCCAGGGCACTCACGCCTTGCTTCTGATTGGTCAGGTACCACGCCGCAGCCAGCCATACACGCAGCGGCGTGCGCGTCTTGTCGAAGATGGTCCCAGAGGTCACTGTGCCTTGGTACTGGCATGAGCGGCACATCAGGCGGGTGCGGCTGGCTCGGCACACATCACCAGCGTTGCCGCAACGCGGGCAGACGAAGCCTTGGGGCCAGCGAAGCTTCTCCAGGAACGCCTGGCAGGCTTCTTCGGTGGCAAACCAGTCAAGAAATTCATTCCAGGTGCGAGGGTAGTCCTGCCCGGGAGTTGGCGTTAGCATCTGGGTTTCCATCCAGCTATTGTGACGCTGCTGGAGCTAAATAGACACCCCTTTCATGCATCCAGTATGATGCTATACAGGATTGATATCAAACACTTTTTGGGGACGTCATGCGGCTTTGTTTAACGACTGCGGTTCTGGGTATCCGGTGTTTGGTCAGATAAACCACAAGTTGGCGTCACAAACCATGTCCCGAGTCCTCTTCCGTACAACATGGGCGCTTGCGATTCTGTTTTTCGCGAGCGCTGTCATTGCCGACACGCCACTCCTGGGTGACCAGTTCCGCGCAATGGGCCAGCTCCTCATCTGGTCTGCAATCTGGTGGGGAGGCGACGCCTGGATTCGAGTGCTCGGCAGGCGCTCAGCTACCCAGACTTCAACAGTCCTGCATGTGTACACCAAGCGCGAGCGAATGAAACACGCCCTCCCTCCACTTCTTGTATGCCTGGTAATTGCTATCGCAGTCCCCTTCTTGGAAGGAACAACACCCGCACAGGCATACACCATGTCCGTCGTCTTCGTAGTAGTGGGTGTTGTCGTAGCTTGGCGGCGTTGGAAGGTAATGCACGCCGAAGTGTCAGGGGACAGTTCAGCATAGATTAACGCATACCCATTGACTTGGTTCCTCAAGCTTTTCACCAATCCACGAGAGAAAGCCAACCACCAGCGCGCATGCAGGTGACGCCTAACGAGTAAGGATAGATCGCGCGAAGCCGCGATCTGATCCGTTTGTTGGACAAGCCCGGTGGTGGAAGCTGAAGTGGGAAGTTGTGCCCCTGTAGATTGATCCGATGGAGCGGGGTGTGGTGGGCA
>NZ_JBKDRI010000065.1:0-12713 GCF_046341535.1 Acidovorax sp.
TTGGCACCTCGATGTCGGCTCATCTCATCCTGGGGCTGTAGCCGGTCCCAAGGGTATGGCTGTTCGCCATTTAAAGAGGTACGTGAGCTGGGTTTAAAACGTCGTGAGACAGTTTGGTCCCTATCTTCCGTGGGCGCTGCAGATTTGAGGAAGCCTGCTCCTAGTACGAGAGGACCGGAGTGGACACACCTCTGGTGTATCGGTTGTCACGCCAGTGGCATTGCCGAGTAGCTAAGTGTGGAAGAGATAACCGCTGAAAGCATCTAAGCGGGAAACTCGTTTCAAGATGAGATCTGCCGGGGCCTTGAGCCCCCTGAAGAGTCGTTCAAGACCAGGACGTTGATAGGCAGGGTGTGCAAGCGCAGTAATGCGTTAAGCTAACCTGTACTAATTGCTCGTGCGGCTTGACCCTATAACTTTGATAGCCAACACGCACACCATCGTGGCTGTGTGAAAAGCTCAAAGATAGTTATGCCAAGTTGACGCATTCAAAAACAAAATCTGATTCCAAACTCTATGAATTCGTTGGGCCCCTCACAAAAGCGACCCAGCACCAAGTTATGCCTGATGACCATAGCAAGTTGGTCCCACTCCTTCCCATCCCGAACAGGACAGTGAAACGACTTTGCGCCGATGATAGTGCGGGTTCCCGTGTGAAAGTAGGTCATCGTCAGGCCCCTACAGCCCAGCCCGCCCTTCCACTCCTCAGAGTCGAAGGGCGGTTTGCTTTGGGAACACTGTTGGGCGCGCCCTGCAGTCTGACGATGTTTTCGACCGTGCGCTTATGCAGCTCCAGGATATTCTCTATTCCCAAGGATTTGGAACGCGCCGCGTATGCGCTGGGCTGATCCAGCAAGGCTGGGTGTCCGTTGCAAATCCGAATAGCTCTTGCGAGTCGGTGGTCTGCACTGATGCTACGGCCGACTTCGAGCCCGATGGACTTGTTTTCAATGTGCAGGGCGCTAATTGGCCTTATCACGAGAAGGCCTACCTGATTTTGCATAAGCCCGCTGGTACCGAGTGTTCGCAAAAACCATCCACCTATCCCAGCATCTACACACTGCTGCCTCCGCCGCTTCGGCAGCGTCCCACAAAAAGTGCGATTCAGGGTGTGCAAGCGGTGGGGCGACTGGACCAGGACACGACCGGTATGCTTCTTTTAAGCGATGACGGGCAGTTTATTCACCGGATGAGTTCTCCCAAAAAACACATTCCTAAGGTGTACAGAGTAACTGCCAAACACGCTGTCGATCAGGGCCAAATCGATCGACTGTTGTCGGGTGTCGTTCTCGATGATGACCCTCGACCTGTGAAGGCCGTTTCTTGCACACTCCTGAACAAGAGCATCCTCGAGCTGACGTTGACCGATGGAAAGTATCACCAGGTCAAGCGAATGCTTGCTGCGGTTGGTAACAGGGTCGAATCTCTACACCGATCCAAGATTGGTGGGTTGGCCCTGCCTGATGACCTCGCTCCCGGGCGATGGCGATGGCTTGGCCGATCCGAGATGGATCTGCTGGTTGCCGGTTCTGGAAACTGAGCAACTCCGGGTAGCCGTGGATTTCGCTATGTTGACTCACACGAGCAGGAATTTTTTACCCTTTGACTTCGGGCATTTTTGCCGTCGCTGATTTTTTCCGGCGCACCATGCGCTTTAGGTCGAGGAAATCCATGTTGCTGCTCATGGTATCCAGGACCCCCGCTACACTCCCCTCCCTTAAAGAAAGTGATTTTGTGAAGACGACCAAGCTGAAAGGCCGTGCGTGCCTCGCGTTGGCAGGGCTGTGGGTGGCGATGACGTGCGCACTGGCTGATACAGCGCCACCTGTTTTCGTTTTGAACTCTCTGGACGCCAATGTCAGCGTGATTGACCCTGTCACATGGGCGGAGACGGCGCGCATACCGACCGGGAAGGAACCGCATCATCTTTACCTGACGCCTGATGAGAAGTCGCTGATCGTGGCCAATGCGCTCGGAGATACGTTGACGTTCGTCGACCCGCAGACCGCCCAGGTCCAGCGTACGGTGCGCGGCATTGTGGACCCATATCACTTGCGGTTTTCGCCGGATATGAAGTGGTTCGTTACTGCGGCCAATCGGCTCAATCACGTCGATTTCTACCAGTGGGATGGCAAGGACTTGTCACTCGTGAAGCGCGTGGCGACGTCGCGCACCCCCAGTCACCTGTGGATTGATAGTCGCAGCACCACGGTATATGTAACGATGCAGGACAGCAATGAGCTGGTCACCATTGATATCGCGACTCAGACCATTCGGTCCCGGGTTAAGACCGGGCCCATGCCTGCTGACGTGTATGGCAGCCCGGATGACAAACGGGTTTTTGTGGGTCTGACGGGCGGCGACAGTGTTGAAGTATTCGACATCTCGGGCCGCGAACCAGTCAGCATCAAGAAGATCAAGACCGGCAACGGTGCCCACGCATTTCGGGCGGCAGGCGATGGCAGGCATCTGTATGTCAGCAACCGAGTTGCCAATACCATCAGCAAGTTCGATATGAACACATTGCAGGTGGTGGAGTCCTATCCTGCGCCCGGAGGGCCGGATTGCATGGAAGTATCTGCCGACGGGCGGTTCATTTACGTTACATCCCGATGGGCCCGTAAGTTGTCGGTGGTTGATACCCAATTGAAGCAGGTGGTCAGGCAGGTGCCTGTGGGCAAGTCTCCCCATGGTGTGTGGACCTTGCGGCATGCTCCGCGTTGACCCTTGGACCATCCATTCATGATCCGGGACACTGTCACCCGTATGTTGCGTCGGTTTGCTATTGTATTGATAGCGTTTGGCGCTTGCGCATCAAGCGCGACGCCGCGAAATGAATGCGAAAAACCGGTCTACCTGACGTTTGATACCGGACACATGGGAATTGCCCCGCTCGTGGCAGAAGTCTTGCAACGCCAGCAGGTGCGGGTGACGTTCTTCGGTGCGAACGAGCGTACGAAAGAAGGCGACGGCAGCCTGGGCGACCACTGGGCCCCCTGGTGGCGCGCACGCGCGCAAGAGGGGCATGAGTTCGCGTCCCATACCTGGGATCATGTCTACTGGCGCGGCGACCTCGGTGGCAAGGTCAACCCGTCATTCAGAGTGCGCCCGTCGGCTGGGCCGCGTGAGGGCGAAGCCCACGTACTCAGCGCCGCAGGTTATTGCGAACAGATCGATCGGGCTGCTCACCGCTTGCAAGCAATGACAGGCCGGCAGCCGCTACCTCTGTTTCGGGCGCCGGGGGGCAAGACGTCCCCGCAACTGCTGGCAGCTGCGCGCGCCTGCGGCTATACCCATGTGGGCTGGTCGCCCGCGGGATTCCTGGGCGACGAACTGCCCAGCGACAAGTTTGGGAACGCGGCGCTTTTGCACACCGCGCTACGGGACATACGCAGTGGCGACATTCTTTTGGCGCATCTGGGGATCTGGTCGCGCAAGGATCCGTGGGCGCCTGCGGTGCTGGAGCCGCTCATCCAGGGGCTTAAGGAGCGCGGGTTCTGCTTCCGGACCCTCCGCGAGCATCCCGATCTTGGCAAAAAGCAGTAAAACGGTGCCAAGGTTGGCAGGATCCGCGTTGGTCCAGCCGCCTTGACCTTGACGGTCGGGTAGCGATCAGCCTGACCATGCGGAAGGAGACTTGGAGTGTTTGACTGGTGGACCAACGGATTCGATGTCGCACAACAGTGGGTTTTCGAGCATGCCATGCAGCCGGTGATGTTCTGGGCTGGCTTGGGTAATCTTCTGGAGTCGGGTTATGAGGCAACGGGCTGGCTACTGGTGGGACTGTTGCAGTTGGTCGTCATCGTTGCTCTGATCGGGCCGCTGCAGAGGCTGCGGCCCGTAGAGGCCGTGTCAGACCGGGCCACGATTCGCACGGACATGCTCTACACGCTGATCCATCGGCTTGGGGTCTTTCGCCTCGTGCTGTTTTTTGCCGTAGCACCGCTGCTCGATTCCGTATTTGGCGTGCTGCGTGTGGCGGGGGTGAGCACCTTTCAGTTGGACGGCATCTGGCCAGGAGTCACCGACATTCCCTGGGTGAGCCTGCTTCTGTACCTGGTGGTTTTTGACTTTGTGGACTACTGGATTCATCGCGGGCAGCACCACTTTGAATGGTGGTGGAAGCTGCATGCATTGCACCATGCACAGCGCCAGATGACGATGTGGAGTGACAACCGCAACCATCTGCTCGATGACCTGTTGCGCGACACCATCCTGGTGGTGGTTGCCCAGTCGATCGGTGTTGCGCCAGGTCAGTTCATTGCCATTGTTGCCATTACTCAACTGAGCGAAAGCTTTCAACATGCCAACCTGCGCCTGAGCTTTGGTCGATGGGGTGAGCGCCTGTGGGTGAGCCCCAGGTTCCACCGCCGCCACCACAGCATCGGCATCGGCCATGAAACGGTCAAGATCACACCCTTCGGTTTGACGGACGGTGGCCACGGCACGCAGCCGCCCGGGCGACAGGTGGTCTTGGGTGGGCACAATTTTGGCGTGCTCTTACCCTGGTGGGACATGCTGATGGGCACCGCCAATTTTGAGCTGCGGTATGACCCGACAGGGGTGCGCGATCAGGTGGAGCCAGGCCCTGACGGTTCGCTGCGGGACTACGGAACGGGATTTTGGTCCCAGCAGTGGAAGGGGCTGCTGAGGTTGGCGGGAAGGGCCTGAACGTGGGCGCCCGTGTTCGCGCTGGATGATTTGGCTCGGATGCTCATCATCGCTCGCGCGGCTGTCGGCAGGCGTTATGTCGAGTATGTCGCTCCGCATGGCTTTGGTCGGCTGACCGGGGTGGCTTGGGGCAATAGCTCGGCGCGGTATGCTCTGCGGATGGGACTTTTGCTTGATTCCTTCTGGCGTGCCAGCGTTTACTGCCTGCGCCCCCGGGTCATTTTGATATCGACCCTGCCCTTGCTGGTGATCGCAGTGCTGGCTTGCGGCTTCAGTTATTTTTACTGGGATGCGTCGGTGGCGGCCATGCGCGGGCTGCTCGACTCCTTCAGTATCCTGGCGGGCCTGTGGTCATGGCTGCAGGGCTGGGGTGTGGCTGATGCCGCCAGTGTGGTTGCGCCCCTGATGGTGGTGGCTGCGACGGCACCCCTGATCGTGGTGGCTTCGCTGTTGCTGGTAGGAGTCCTGAGCACCCCGGCGTTGGTGCGGCTTGTCGCAGATCGGCGCTTTCCAGATCTGGAGCGGCGTCAGGGCGGCTCGTTTTTCGCCAGCGTGACATGGGCGCTTGGCTCGACGGTTCTCGCGCTGGTGGCGCTGGTGCTGTCCATTCCGCTGTGGTTTGTGCCGCCGCTCGTTCTGGTGTTGCCTCCGCTGATCTGGGGCTGGCTCACCTACCGAGTGATGAGCTTCGATGCGCTGTCAGAGCATGCCAGCAAAGAGGAGCGTCAGGAACTTTTCAAGCGCTACCGAAGTGGTTTGCTGGGCATCGGTGTGGTCACTGGCTATCTGGGCGCCGCGCCCAGCATCGTCTGGGCTTCCGGGGTGATCTTCGCGGCGGCCTTCCTGGTGCTGATCCCGCTGGCCATCTGGATCTACACCTTGGTGTTTGTGTTTTCGTCGCTGTGGTTCACTCACTACTGTCTTGCCGCGCTTGAGCGCCTGCGCCATGACAAGGCGCAGGCAGCGCAGCGCACGGCCGACCTGGCGATCGTCGAGGTAACTCCCTCCGCGATGCAGCCTGCCGCCTTGCTGGCCGATGAGCGCAGCACCTCGCCTGACCGACCCTCTGCACACCCATGAATCCCCGTTTTGGTCTTGTTGTTGTTGGTGACGAAATCCTGTCCGGCAAGCGTGCCGACAAGCATTTTCTGAAGGTCATCGAACTGCTCTCGAGCCGTGGGCTCGCGTTGTCGTACAGCGAGTACATCGGTGACGATCCCGATCGGATCACGGCCACTTTGAAGCGCGCGTTTCAATCGGGAGACGTGGTGTTTTCGTGTGGCGGCATCGGTGCGACACCCGACGATCACACCCGGCAATGCGCGGCTGTCGCTCTGGGGCGGACGCTAAGCCTGCATCCCCGGGCGGCCGAACTCATCCTGGAGCGCATCCAGGACGTTGCGCGCGAGCAGGGCGAACCGTTCGACCCGAACCGCCCGGACAATCTGCACCGGCTGAACATGGGGTGTTTTCCGCAGGGCGCAGAGATCATCCCCAATCCCTACAACAAGATTCCGGGATTCACCTGCCGCGGCGACGGGCAGGGCGCAGTGCATTTTGTGCCCGGATTTCCCGTCATGGCCTGGCCAATGATCGAATGGGTTCTGGATCGGCAATACGCTGCGTTCTTCCATTCGGCGCCACAGATCGAGCAGTCCGTTCTGGTGTTCGGTGCCATGGAAGCGGCATTGACACCGCTCATGGAGCGCATTGAACAGTCGCATCCCGGGGTTCGGGTCTTCAGCCTGCCAAGCGTGGATCATCCACAATACGGTCGTCACATTGAACTCGGAGTGAAAGGTGCGGCCACGGCGGTTCCCGAAGCATGGGCAGATCTGAAGTCTGCTTTGCATGGTTTTGGTGCAAATCTTGGCCCCGAGTTGGTGCGAAAGCTCTAGCGCAGTATGCTGGAGCGCTGTTTGAACCGAAATGGTGCTTTTTGCGCCGTCGCCTGTGCTGCTGCAGTGGGGATGCTCCTTTGTAGTGCGCTGACGCGGCGACTGGCACGCAACCTGCTTCTTTTGAGCAGATTTTTTTCAACTAGAGCTTTACCCAGGAGAACCTGATGGCCAAGACCGTTGCAGACGTGATGAAGATGGTGAAAGAAAACGAAGTCAAGTTTGTTGACTTCCGCTTCACCGATACCCGTGGCAAAGAGCAGCACGTGACCGTGCCCGTGTCACACTTCGATGAAGACAAGTTCACTTCCGGCCACGCGTTCGACGGTTCGTCCATTGCTGGATGGAAGGGTATCGAGGCTTCGGACATGCAGCTCATGCCCGACCCGAACACCGCCAACATCGACCCCTTCTTCGAAGAAGCTACCCTGTTCCTGCAGTGTGACGTGGTCGAGCCGAGCGACGGTAAGGCCTATGACCGCGATCCGCGCTCCATCGCCAAGCGCGCTGAAGCCTACCTGAAGGCCTCCGGCATTGGCGACACCGCCTACTTCGGCCCCGAGCCGGAATTCTTCATCTTTGACGGTGTGCGCTGGAGCAACGAGCCCGGCAACGTGATGTTCGCCATCGACGAGTACGAAGCCCCCTGGAACAGCGGCAAGCAGCTCGAAGGCGGTAACCGTGGCCACCGTCCCACCACCAAGGGCGGCTACTTCCCGGTGCCCCCGGTTGACAGCACGCAAGACATGCGTGCCGAAATGGCGCTGATCCTCGAATCCCTGGGCATCCCGGTCGAAGTGTTCCACCATGAGGTGGCCGGCGCCGGCCAAAACGAGATCGGTACCAAGTTCAGCACGCTGGTCGAGCGTGCCGACTGGACTCAGGTGCTGAAGTACGTGGTCTGGAACGTGGCCAACGCCTACGGCAAGACCGCCACCTTCATGCCCAAGCCCTACGCCGGCGACAACGGCTCCGGCATGCACGTGCACCAGTCGATCTGGAAAGACGGCAAGAACCTGTTCGCCGGTGACGGCTATGCTGGCCTGAGCGACTTCGCCCTGTACTACATCGGCGGCATCATCAAGCACGCCCGCGCCCTGAACGCCATCACCAACCCCGGCACCAACAGCTACAAGCGCCTGGTGCCCGGCTTCGAAGCTCCGGTGAAGCTGGCCTACAGCTCGCGCAACCGCTCTGCGTCGATCCGCATCCCGTTCGTGGCCAACCCGAAGGGCCGCCGCATTGAGGCGCGCTTCCCCGATCCGTCCGCCAACCCTTACCTGTGCTTCTCGGCCCTGATGATGGCCGGTCTGGACGGCGTGGAGAACAAGATCCACCCAGGCGAGGCCGCCACCAAGGACCTGTACCACCTGCCGCCGGAAGAGGACAAGCTGGTGCCGACCGTCTGCCACAGCCTGGACCAGGCGCTCGAATATCTGGACAAGGACCGTGCCTTCCTGACCAAGGGCGGTGTGTTCACAGACTCCATGCTCGATGCCTACATCGATCTGAAGATGCAGGAAGTGACCCGCTTCCGCATGGCGCCGCATCCGGTCGAGTACGACATGTATTACTCGCTTTGAGCGGTTGGCCTCACGGCCATAGCCCTCAGGAAAGGCGGCGCGTGCCGCCTTTTTTGTTGCCTGTAGGCTTTGCGCCACGCATGGAACCAAACCCGCCCGGTGGGCCTCTGTACAAAGCCCCGTGCAGTGCACGGCCGGATTGGCGATGAACGGTGATTGGGGGATACTCCCCCGTGCCCTGCATGGCAGCGCGAGGACGTCTGATGAATAACACCCTGATTTCTATACTACTTATCGTCGCGGCGGCGCAGTCCGCCTGGGCCCAGGACCGTATCTACCGTTGTGGCAACGAGTACACCAACAACGCGTCGCAGGCCAAAGAGCGGGGATGCAAGCTGGTGGAGGGCGGCAACGTCACGGTGGTCCAGGGCGTACGCTCTGCGACAGCGCAGCCGCAGCAGCCAGCACCTGCGGGAGGGTCTGTGGCAGCAGCGCCGCCGAGCGCTCCGCGTGTGACCAGCAATGATCAAAAAGCGCGTGACTCCGATGCGCGGGCGATTCTTGAGCTGGAATTGCGCAAGGCCGAGGCGCGCTATGCGGAGCTGGTCAAGGAATACAACAACGGTGCACCCGAACGTAACGCGCTGGATCTTCGCAATCCCCAGCGTTACATCGACCGCACGGCCGAGCTCAAGGCCAGCGTTGCGCGCAGCGAAAGCGACATCGCCGGCATCAAGCGCGAGATTGCCCGGCTGCCCGCCAACTGACACGCCTGTCGAGTGAATCTGCCACCACCCCACGAAACCCCGGGTACTGGTACCGGGCGATTTCACTCACTGGACCTGATGTCCACGCTCGTGGCGGTGCTGCGGGCCGATGGGGCCGTGCAGTTTGCCAATGCGGCGCTGGAGGGCATGCTCGGGCTGTCGCGCCGCACGCTGGAAGGGGTGGACTTCTCCAGCTTCTTCACCGACCCCGGCCTGCTGCAGACCGCCCTGGCAGGTACCCGGGGCAAAGACTTTGCGGCGCTGCGTTATGAGGCCAATCTCAAGCGTCTGCACCAGGACCCGATTCCGGTGCATGTGAGCGTTGCCGATGCCGAGCAGGTGGGCGAGGTGCTGGTGGAGTTATGGCCCCTGGAGCAACAGGCCCGCCAGGACCGGGAAGAGCGGTGGCTGGATCAGGCCCAGGCCAACAAAGAACTGATTCGCAATCTGGCGCACGAGATCAAGAACCCGCTGGGTGGCATCCGTGGGGCAGCCCAGCTGCTGGAGATGGAGCTTGAAAGCCGTGAGCTCGCCGAGTACACCCAGGTCATCATCCACGAGGCCGACCGGCTGCAAAGCCTGGTGGACCGGCTCCTGGCGCCCCACCGGCATCCGCATCTGGTGGGCGACGTCAACATTCACGAAGTGTGCGAGCGCGTGCGCTCGCTCGTGCTGGTCGAGTACCCGAGCGGTCTGCGTGTGGTGCGCGACTATGACACGTCGATTCCGGAGTTCCGGGGTGACCGTGCGCAGCTCATCCAGGCGTTGCTCAACATTGTCCAAAACGCGGCCCAGGCGCTGGCCGACCGCATTGGCGCAGGCGATGCCGTGATCACGCTGCGCACCCGGGTGGCGCGACAGGTTACCTTTGGTCGCCAACGCTATCGGTTGGCACTGGAATTGCATGTCATTGACAATGGACCGGGCGTGCCCGACGGTATCAAGGAGCGTATTTTTTACCCTCTGGTGTCGGGCCGGGACGGAGGATCGGGGTTGGGGCTGACGCTGGCGCAGACATTTGTCCAGCGTCACCACGGACTCATCGAGTGCGAGAGCGTGCCGGGTCGAACCGATTTTCGAATTCTCATTCCGCTGCCCTGAGGTCTTTTGCCATGCAATCACTGGGAAGGTAAGCAAAACATATGAAGCCGATCTGGTTAGTAGATGACGACCCCTCGATCCGCTTCGTCTTGGAAAAGGCCTTAGCCCGGCAAAACCTCCCTACCCGCAGCTTTACCCATCCGCGCGAGGTGCTGGATGCGTTGGCCGATGTCAGTCCGTCTGACCCGGCCCGCCAGGGGCCCCAGGTGCTGGTCAGTGACATCCGGATGCCGGGTGGATCAGGACTGCAGTTGCTGGAGAAGGTGCGCGAGCTGCAACCGGGGCTGCCCGTCATCATCATGACGGCGTATTCCGACCTGGACAGCGCGGTGTCGGCCTTTCAGCGCGGCGCGTTTGAATACCTGCCCAAGCCGTTTGACCTGCCCAAGGCGGTGGAGCTCATCCGCCGCGCGGTGGAGGAAAGCCAGCGCGAGGAAGTCACCGAAGAGCGTCAGACCGAGACCCCCGAAATGCTGGGCCAGGCACCGGCCATGCAGGATGTGTTTCGCGCCATCGGTCGCCTCAGTCAGAGCCAGGTGACCGTGCTCATCACGGGCGAGTCCGGCTCAGGAAAGGAGTTGGTCGCGCGCGCGCTGCACAAACATTCGCCCTGTGCGGACGGCCCCTTTGTGGCCATCAACACGGCGGCGATTCCCAAGGATCTGCTCGAATCCGAACTGTTCGGACACGAGCGGGGCGCCTTCACCGGCGCGCAGACACAGCGCCGAGGCCGCTTCGAGCAGGCCGAGGGCGGCACCCTGTTCCTTGATGAAATCGGCGACATGCCGTTTGACCTGCAAACGCGGCTGCTGCGCGTGTTGTCCGATGGTCAGTTCTACCGGGTCGGCGGCCATGTGGCCGTGAAATCGCATGTGCGCGTGATTGCCGCAACCCACCAGGACCTGGAAAAGCGTGTCAAGGAAGGTGGTTTTCGCGAGGATCTGTTCCACCGCCTGAACGTCATCCGGCTTCGCCTGCCTGCGCTGCGCGAGCGACACGAAGATGTGCCGGTGCTCACCCGCCACTTTCTCCAGCAAAGCGCGCGGCAGCTGGGTGTGGAGCCCAAGCGGATCGCCGATTCCGCGCTGGCCCGTCTTGAGCAGTTCGCCTTTCCGGGCAACGTGCGCCAGTTGGAGAACATCTGCCACTGGCTCACGGTCATGGCACCCGCGCAGGTGATTTCGGTGCAGGACCTTCCCCCGGAAGTGCTGGAGTCTCCGGTCCACCCCAGCGCGACGCGTGTGCCGGCCGAGCCCCTGGTGGCCCCAGCCCCGCTTTCAAAACCTGCGGCAGCCGAAGAGCCGCGCGACGAGGCGGTGCCCCTGCCGGTCGGCAGCGTCGAGCCATTGCCCACCCATGGCACCGGTGGCAGCGCTGCCGCGGCGGCGTCGGCTTTTGCAGGCATGGCTGCGCCAGCCCCAGCGCCCGTCCCGGCAGCATCCCCTGATCCCGCGGCTGCAGGCAGCGCCGCATTGCAGGGCGGCATCGGTTGGGAGCTGTCGCTGGAGCTCGAGGCGCAGCGCTTGCTCTCGGGCGGCCAGCCCGAGGTGTGGGATGCGCTGACCCGCAAATTCGAATCGCGGCTGATCCGCACGGCCCTGGCTGCAACCCATGGTCGGCGCATGGAGGCCGCGCAGCGCCTGGGCATCGGCCGCAACACCATCACGCGCAAGATTCAGGAGCTTGGCCTGGACGCGCCCGAGGACGCGGGCGCCTGAAAGCGCAGTGGCAGCGTGGCCCTGGGCGTTGCGGCGGGGCCCAGGGGCTCAGTTGCCGCCTGACGGCGCTGCGGCCCGCTTCAGGCGGGAGATGCAGCGCAGCCTCAGGCCCAAACGCCTGAGAGCGACACAACGACGGGCGCGTGGTCACTCGGTTGCGGGTTCTTGCGTGGCGCGCGGTCAATCGTGCATGCGGCCACGCACCCGCGGACCGCATCGCTGACGAGGATGTGGTCAATGCGCAGGCCCCGGTTTTTCTGGAACCCGAGCATGCGGTAGTCCCACCACGAATAGGTCTTTTCGGGCTGCTCGAACAGGCGAAACGCGTCGGTCAGGCCCAGTTGAAGCAGGGCGCGGAAATGGGCGCGCTCCTCGTCGGTGTGGTGGATGGTGCCGCGCAAGCCCTCCGGGTCGTACGAATCGCGGTCTTCGGGTGCAACGTTGAAGTCGCCCACCAGCACCAGTTGTGGGTGGGCCTGCAGTTCGGCGCGCACCATGTCTTGCAGCGCCTGCAACCAGCGCATCTTGTAGGCAAATTTCTCTGACCCCGGCTCCTGCCCATTGACGAAGTAGCCGTTGATGAGTCTGAGCGGTCCGGCCGGCGTGTCCAAGGTGGCTGCCAACACGCGCGACTGGTCGTCCTGGAATCCTGCGATGTTGCGCGCCACGTCCCGCACCGGCTTGCGGCTGACGATGGCGACCCCGTTGTAGGTTTTCTGGCCGAACGCCTCTGCCTCGTACCCGACCTCTCTGAACGCGCCGTGAGGAAATTTATCGTCGGTGAGCTTGAGCTCCTGCAGGCACAGCGCATCGACCGGGTTGGCATCCAGCCAGGCCAGCACCTGGGGCAGCCGCACCGACAGGGAGTTCACGTTCCAGGTTGCAATTTTCATGACGCGGATTCACAGACAAAGTGCATCAGATGGCAGTTTAATGGGGGTGATCTCCAGGCCGTAAAACACCTCATGAGGGGTGCGGTATCCCAAGCACTTTCTAGGCCTGTGGTTCAATGCGTAAACCGCATTATTGACCTCG
>NZ_JBKDRI010000066.1:0-13735 GCF_046341535.1 Acidovorax sp.
GCCCGGCGCTTTGCCAGGTCGTGCAGCTGGTCTTCGCCGATCTTGCCGACGTTGAAATACACCGCCTGCGGGTGGCCGATGTAAAAGCCACTCACGCTGGCTGCGGGCGTCATGGCCAGGCTTTCGGTCAGGCCCATGCCGATGTCTGGGGCGTTCAGCACGCGAAACAGGTCGGTCTTGGCGCTGTGATCGGGACAGGCGGGGTAGCCGGGCGCGGGCCGGATGCCGCGGTACTTCTCGGCAATCATGTCTTCATTGCTGAGCTGCTCGCCCGCTGCGTAGCCCCACAGGTCGGTGCGCACGCGGTGGTGCAGGCATTCGGCAAAGGCTTCGGCCAGGCGGTCGGCCAGGCTTTTGAACATGATGGCGGAGTAGTCGTCCAGCGCATCGACAAAGGCCTTTTCTTTTTTGTCCACGCCCAGGCCTGCGGTCACGGCAAACAGGCCCGCGTAGTCGGCGATCCCGCTGTCCTTGGGGGCGATGAAGTCGGCCAGGCAGCGGCTGGGGCGCATGACGCCATCGATCACATGCTTTTCGGCCTGCTGGCGCAGGCCATACCAGGTCATGGCCACCTCGGTGCGGGTGTCATCGGTGTAGAACTCGATGTCGTCGTCGTTCACGGTGTTGGCGGGCAGCAGCGCCATCACGCCGCTGGCGGTAAGCCACCGGCCTTCGATGATCTTTTTCAGCATGGCCTGGCCGTCGGCCAGCACCTTGCGGGCCTGCTCGCCGACGATCTCGTCGCGCAGGATGGCGGGGTACGGGCCCGCCAGGTCCCAGGTCTGGAAGAACGGGCCCCAGTCGATGTATTTGGCAAGCTCGGCCAGATCGAAGTTTTTGAACACGCGGCGTCCCAGCGCGCGGGGCACGGCGGGTTGGTAGGCCGACCAGTCGATAGGCGTCTTGTTGGCGCGAGTCTTGGCCAGCGGCCACAGCGGGGTGGCCTTTTTGTTGGCGTGCTGGGTACGGACCTTGTCGTAGTCGGCGTTCATCTCGGCCACGTAGTGGTCGGCCCCGTCGCCCAGCAGGCTTTGGGCCACGCTCACGCTGCGCGAGGCGTCGGGCACATACACCACCGGGCCATCGTAGTGCGGCGCAATCTTGACGGCCGTATGCACGCGGCTGGTGGTGGCGCCACCGATGAGCAGCGGGATCTTTTTCAGGCGGAAGTGCTCGTCCTTTTGCATCTCGCCCGCCACGTACTGCATTTCTTCCAGGCTGGGGGTGATCAGGCCCGACAGGCCCACGATATCGGCCCCCTCGACCTTGGCGCGCGCCAAAATTTCGTGGCAGGGCACCATCACGCCCATGTTCACCACCTCGAAGTTGTTGCACTGCAGAACCACGGTGACGATGTTCTTGCCGATGTCGTGCACGTCGCCCTTGACGGTGGCAATGACGATTTTGCCCTTGCTGCGCACGTCCCGGCCCGCGGCCTCGTCCTGGCGCTTTTCTTCTTCGATGTACGGAATCAGGTGGGCCACGGCCTGCTTCATCACGCGGGCGCTTTTGACCACCTGGGGCAAAAACATCTTGCCCGCGCCAAACAAATCGCCCACCACGTTCATGCCGTCCATGAGCGGGCCCTCAATGACGTGCAGCGGGCGGCCTCCCTTGGCCAGGATGGCGCGGTAGGCCTCTTCGGTGTCTTCGGTGATGAAGTCGGTGATGCCATGCACCAGCGCGTGGCTCAGGCGCTCGCCCACGGTCTTGGGGTGCTCGGGTGTGCCGCGCCATTCGAGCTTTTTGCTCTCGTCCTTGGCACCGCTCTTGGCGGTTTCGGCAATCTCGACCAGGCGCTCGCCCGCGTCAGCGCGGCGGTTGAGCACCACATCTTCCACGCGCTCTCGAAGCAGGGGCTCCAGGTCGTCGTACACGCCCACCATGCCCGCGTTGACGATGCCCATGTCCATGCCCGCCTGGATGGCGTGGTACAGAAACACGGTGTGGATGGCCTCGCGCACAGGGTCGTTGCCCCGGAACGAAAACGACACGTTGGACACGCCGCCCGACACCTTGGCACCGGGCAGGTTCTGCTTGATCCAGCGCGTGGCCTCGATAAAGTCGACTGCGTAGTTGTTGTGCTCTTCGATGCCGGTGGCCACGGCAAAGATGTTGGGATCGAAGATGATGTCTTCGGGCGCAAAGCCCACCTCATCGACCAGGATGCGGTAGGCGCGCTCGCAGATTTCGATCTTGCGGGCAAAGGTATCGGCCTGGCCTTGTTCGTCAAACGCCATCACCACGGCCGCAGCGCCATAGCGCCTGACGAGCCTGGCCTGGTGCTTGAAGGCCTCCACCCCCTCTTTCATGCTGATGGAGTTGACGATGCCCTTGCCCTGAATGCAGCGCAGGCCGGCTTCGATCACGTCCCATTTGGAGCTGTCGACCATGATGGGCACGCGGGCGATGTCCGGCTCGGAGGCGATGAGCTGCAAAAAGCGCACCATGGCGGCCTTGCTGTCGAGCATGGCCTCGTCCATGTTGATATCGATGATCTGCGCGCCGTTTTCCACCTGCTGGCGCGCCACGGCCAGGGCCTCTTCGTACTGGCCGTTGAGGATCATGCGCGCGAACGCCTTGGAGCCGGTGACGTTGGTGCGCTCGCCAATATTGACGAACAGAGCGCCCTCGCCAATGGAGACCGGCTCCAGGCCGGACAGCTTCATGGGGGGCAAAGAGATAGCAGACATGGGGCTCACCTGTGCAAATACACGGAAAAACAGGTGAGCGTCGTTGCCAAGGGCCGTGCAATGGTGCCGAAAGCCCAAGCCTGACGGCAGCCAGTCACCGATGGGGGTGGGCCTGGGCTGCCGCTGCAACGCTCCTTGGGCGAGGGATTATTTTAGGTGGAAGCGAACCGGGTCGCAGATCCACGGGTAGCCCCTGTGCACGCCGCCGTGCCCCGGCGCTGCTGTGCAGGGCGTATGGACCCGTGGTGCTGCGGGGTGGTTGTTTTCGGTGTGACTATGATTCAAATTGGGCTGTTACGCCTGCCTGTATTGGCATGAATGCTACTAAAGCAATAGCACTTGATCGATTCTTCGCTCAACGGCCCAGCGCGGACGCAGGCAGCCCGAACACCCGGTCGAACACCCAGTTAAAGACAAAGGTGTAGCAAAGGAAGAACACGATGAGCGCCAGGTCCATCACAAAGGCCTGCCACAGGCTCACGTTGAACCACCAGGCAAACAGCGGCACCAGCATGAAGACCAGGCCGCCCTCGAAGCCGATCGCGTGGGCAATGCGGCGGCGCACACTGCGGCCGCGCACCGACTGGCGGGCCTCCCAGCGCTCGAAGGCCCCGTTGAACACCACGTTCCACGCCACGGCAATCGCCGACGCCGCCACCGCCAGCACGCCGGAATGCCCGACCCCCTGCCCGCTCAGCGCGGAAAGGCCCAGTGTGGCCGCTGCAATGGCGATCAGTTCGTAGAGGGTGACGTATATCAAGCGGCGCCGGGGGCCCTGCAGGCTCAGAAACAACGGCTTGGCGAACGAAGAAGCAGACATAACTGCACTTTATGTGTGGAGGTCTGATATATAAAGTCAGCTTATTTCAGAAATGTTGATAGGTGGCAGCCGTGGCTTTTTCATCCGACAGCGTGCAGGTGTTTCTGGCGGCACTCGACCACGGCTCGTTTTCGGCGGCAGCGCGGGCCCTGTCGCGCGTGCCGTCGGCCGTGAGCATGACGATTGCCCACCTGGAGGCCGAGCTGGCGGTGCAGCTATTTGACCGCAGCGGCCGCGAGCCCCGCCCCACGGCGGCGGCGCGCGCGCTGGAGCCCCAGGCCCGGCTGCTGGCCGGGCAACTGCGCCAGCTCAATGCCCAGGCGCTGGCCCTGACGCAGGGGCTCGAAGAACGCCTGACCCTGGCCATTGCGCCCGAGCTGCTGGCCGCCCGCTGGACGGCCCCGCTGGCCGCGCTGGCGCACGACTACCCGCTGCTGCAAGTGGAGGTGCTGGCAGCACCGCAGGTGGATGCGCTGGCCCTGCTGCACAGCGGCCGGGCCCAGCTGGCGCTGGTGTTCGAGCGGCCCAGCATCGACGGGCGCGAGGGCTTTCAGGAAGTGGGCACCGAAACCCTGGTGGCCGTGATGGCCCCCGAGCACCCGGTGCTGACAGCCGCGCGTGCAGCCGCCCAGGCGCGCGGCGAAGCCCCCGCCAGCGCCATGCTGCGCGAGGAGCACCTGACCACCACGCGCCAGATCGTGGTGGCCAGCCGCGACCTGGCGCAGACCGACCCACGCTTTGTGTTTGCCCGGCACCACTGGCGCACCGACAACCACCTGGCCGCCCTGGGCCTGATCGAGGCTGGCCTCGGCTGGGGCTGGCAACCGCGTGCGCTGGTGCAGCCACGCATCGAATCGGGTCGGCTGGTGGAGATGCCCTTTGACAACCTGAGCAACGGCACTGCGCTGTGGGTGGACGTGGTGTGGTCCAAGGAGCGGCCGCTGGGGCTGGGGGCGGCGCGGTTTGTGGCGCTGATGCGTGATCAGATGGAACCCGCTCGCACTTCAGCGGGCGGATGAAGGCGCGCCGGACAAGCTCGGCTTTTTCGTGCCTGATCGTTGCAAACCCATGGCCAGCGTCGTTTGCAAAGCGGGGCCTTATCAAGTCATTGCGGCCGGTTTTTGAGTTCTTCCAAAAACGCCACCACCGAGCGTTCGAGTTGCGAAAATCCGGGCTCCTCGACGGGAAAGTGGCCGCACTGGTCGAGAACCACCAGAGTTTTCTCGCACTGCAGCCGGTCGAAAAAAATCCTGCTGGACTCCATGGGCGTCCAACGGTCTGCGCCCGGGTGGGCCAGCAAGACTGGAAAGCGAAGAAATTTTTCGGGCTCCACGGTCGGGCGAAGCTCAAAGATCGATTGCATAAACCGCAAGGGCAAGCTCACCCCAGCGCCGAGTGGATCAGCAGCCACCAGACGCGAAAGCGCGGCTTGGTTGGACATGGCATTCATTTTGGTAAACCACCGAATGGGCAAGCGAAGGCCTCCCATGCAGCGCGCGAACATCGGCAACAGCGGCAAACCGACCCGCAGCACGATCGAGTTTCTCGCAAACTGCTGGCGTGTGATGGAATCGCGGGGGTCGGCAAGGGTGGTGGCCACGAGCCCGGCCACGGTGCCCGCCGGCATCGAAACCCCGCAGACATAGGCCAGAAAGCCCCCCAGGCTCGCCCCCACAAACACGATGCGGCGCCCGCTGTTTCGGTACTCGGACGCTGCGAGTTCGCGCAACACCTCGACCCAAAATCGACAATCGACAAAACGGGTCTCGTTGCTGCTCAGGCCGTATCCAGGCAAATCCGGAGCAACCACTTCGTACCCCGCCTGGTGCACAAGCCGGGCATAGGGCGCCAGAAGACGACCGTAGCCGCCCGCGCCGTGGACCAGCACAATGACGAAGGGCGATTCGTGGTTCGTGTAGCGATCCACATGCACTTGAGCGCCCCTGAAAGAGAAATACTCTTCCACCGGCGCGTTGGCCTCATCTGCGCACGCGCTGCCCGAAAAAAACGGCGCGTACTTTCGCCAATGATTTTCCTGGTTATAAGTTCGGTAGCTGTGCTTGCTCATGGCCTACCGCATGCCCGATGGCGTACGCTCACGTTCCTTGTCCTCCCATGACTGGTACCAAACCGATGCCCGACGACCCCCATGCCAACGCCCCCCTGTTTGCCGCCTGCGATCAGGCGATGTCGCGCCAATGGAGCGCCTGGCAGCCCACGGTAGGCAAACCTTTCTCATTGGAGCATATCGACCCGGCCGACAAGCCGTGGTCGCAAGGCAGCAAGGCGCAGGACAAGGCCGCCGTGGAGGCGCTGGCCGAGGAACTGGATGCGCTGCAAAACCTGTTTTATGCCGACCGGCGGTACAAGCTGCTGGTGGTATTGCAGGGCACCGACACCTCGGGCAAGGACGGCACCATCCGCGGCGTCTTTGGCCGCATGAGTGCCCTGGGCGTGCACGCCGTGGGCTGGAAGGCGCCCACCGCATCCGAGCTCGCGCGCGACTACCTCTGGCGCATCCACCAGCAGGTGCCGCAGGCGGGCGACATCACGGTGTTCAACCGCAGCCACTACGAGGATGTGCTGGTGCCCGTGGTCAATGGCTGGATCACGCCCGAGCAACAGCGCCAGCGCATGGCGCACATCAACGACTTCGAGCGCATGCTCAGCGAGACCGGTACCGTGGTGCTCAAGTTTCTGCTGCACATCAGCCTTGACGAACAGCGCCAGCGCTTGCAAGAGCGCCTGGATGACCCCGCCAAGCACTGGAAGTTCAGCATGGGCGACATCGAGGTGCGCAAGCAATGGGGCGCCTACCGCCAGGCCTACGATGCGCTGCTCAACGCCACGCACACGCCCTGGGCGCCCTGGACCGTCGTGCCTGCCAATTCCAAAACGCATCGCAATCTGATGATCGCAACCATCCTGCGCACCGTGCTGCAGCAGATGAACCTGCGCTACCCCACCGGCGACCCGGCACTGGCGCATTTCACGGTGGAGTAAACCGCCCGGCCGCGCAGAACTGCGCACCGGGCCACTGCGATTTCAGCGCACGCATAAGCCCTGCTTTTTGTGGTGCGCTGCGGCATTTGAGACCCGCAGCCACGTTATGCATTTAGCGCATAATCAGCAAACAGACTGGCCTTAGACATCGCCAAAAGGCAGGCATAAGCTTGAGGCCTTGCATTGATCCCACAAGGAAATCACCATGTCCTCATCCTCCGGTACCCCGGGCATCGCCCACGCGGGCTCACCCCACCCGCTGCCGTCTTACCTGCAGGCCGACAACCTCGGCCCCTGGGGCATCTACCTGCAACAGGTCGATCGCGTCACGCCTTATCTGGGCCACCTGGCCCGCTGGGTCGAGACCTTAAAGCGCCCCAAGCGCGCGCTCATCGTGGATGTGCCGATCGAGCTGGACAACGGCACAATCGCCCACTTTGAGGGCTACCGCGTGCAGCACAACACCAGCCGCGGCCCGGGCAAGGGCGGTGTGCGTTTTCACCAGGATGTGACGCTGTCCGAAGTGATGGCCCTGTCGGCCTGGATGAGCATCAAGAATGCGGCGGTCAACGTGCCCTACGGCGGCGCCAAGGGCGGTATCCGCGTGGACCCCAAGAAGCTGTCGATGGGCGAGCTCGAGCGCCTGACGCGCCGCTACACCTCCGAGATCGGCATCATCATCGGGCCCAGCAAAGATATCCCCGCACCTGACGTGAACACCAACGGCCAGATCATGGCCTGGATGATGGACACGTACTCGATGAACACCGGCTCCACCGCCACCGGCGTGGTCACGGGCAAGCCCGTGGACCTGGGCGGCTCGCTCGGCCGTGTGGAGGCCACCGGCCGCGGCGTGTTCACCGTGGGTGTCGAAGCGGCCAAGCTCATCGGCCTGTCGCTGCAAGGCGCTCGCCTTGCCGTGCAGGGCTTTGGAAACGTGGGCGGCATTGCCGCCAAGCTGTTTGCCGAAGCGGGCGCCAAGGTGGTGGCCGTGCAAGACCATACCGGCACCATCTTCAACGCGAACGGCCTGGACGTGCCCGCGCTGCTGGCCCATGTGAAGGCCCGCGGTGGCGTGGGCGGCTTTGCGGGTGCTGATGTAATGAAGCCGCAAGAGTTCTGGGGCGTGGATTGCGAAATCCTGATCCCCGCCGCGCTGGAAGGCCAGATCACCAAGGACAATGCGTCTCAGATCAAGGCCAAGCTGGTGATTGAAGGCGCCAACGGCCCGACCACCCCCGAAGCCGACGACATCCTCAACGACAAGGGCGTGCTGGTGCTGCCCGACGTGATTGCCAACGCTGGCGGCGTCACGGTGAGCTACTTCGAGTGGGTGCAGGATTTCTCCAGTTTCTTCTGGAGCGAAGACGAGATCAACGCGCGCCTGGTGCGCATCATGCAAGACGCATTTGCAGGCGTGTGGCAGGTGGCACAAGAGCACAAGGTCAGCCTGCGCACCGCCACCTTTATCGTGGCGTGCCAGCGCATTCTGCACGCCCGCGAGATGCGCGGCCTGTACCCCTGAGCGTCCCGCTCAGTCGCCCGCAGCGCCTTGCCCCGAGGGCGCTGCGGCAGTCGGCCCACGGCCGCTGGATGCGGCCAAAGGCTTCTTCCTCATCGGCATGGGTCAACGCCTCCCATCAGGAGGCCTTTGAAACAAGAACCGCCAGCGGCCGTGATCCGGCTCTGGCGGTTTTTTGCGCTCGCGCGCCATTTCAAGCCCTTGGCTGGGGCCCTGCGGGCTCAAGCGGCAACACAGCCCGCATCACCAGGCAAAACGGCTGCACGCATGCGGCCCGCGCGGCATAGGGGCAGCCCACGGTATCGCACAGCCGGGCTGCGTCATGGCGTGCGCGTTCGTCTTCGCGCGGAACCTGCCCGCTGGCTTGCAGTACCGCCATCTGCGTCCACGGATCCAGCCGCGCATGCATCATCTCGCGCCCATACACCACGGCGGGTGCCGTAGTCTGAAAGTCCACCACCAGCAGCGCGCTGGTGCGCCCAGCCTGCGGCTCGCCGCCCTGCAACACCAACGCAAACACGCCGGAGCGCAACGCCTGTGGCGCGCCGGTGAACGGCAATTGCAGCATGCCGGGTGGCTCGCCTGCGGGCGCGGGGGCGGGCGCTTGGGATGCCAGCCAGGGCACCGGCACGCGCAGCGTCACTGCCACGCCGCGCGGCCCCTCGGGCGTCTGCACCGTGCCCTGCCGTACCAGCCAGGTCTGCAGGGGCGGCATGTCTTCGGCCAGTGAACCGCTTTCCAGCGCCTCGGCCAGCCCCACAGGCCAGACCTGCGCGGCCACCACCCGCTGGGGCGATGTCCCAGCCGTGAGCTGCGCCACTGCCTGACTCACCAGCCCCACCAGCGCAGCACCGGGGTTCGCGGTGGGCCAGGCGGCCGACGTGGCCTGGGCCGCTGAACTCTGCAGCCCGGCGGAGGCATCCAGAGGCGGCTTGCCCGGTAACGGCGGCGCTGCGCCAACCGGAGCCACCGCCGGGCCCGCGGCACGGCCAGCGCTGCTGCTGCCGCCAGCGCTGCCCGCGCTGCGCTGCGGATCGAACCCGGCCCCCAACTGCTGGCGCGCTTGTGGCGAAATGTGGGCGGTGTCAGCCGCGGTGGGCCGTGGCGCAGCAGGCAGGGGCAAGGCGGCAGGTGCCTGCGGCGTGGGCGGCCCTGCAGGCAGCGAGGGCGGCGGGGCTGCGCGCGGTGTGTCCACACCCAGCAGCGCGCTTTGGCGCTGCAACGCCGCCTCGGCCAGGAGCTGGGCCAGGGGCGGCATGGTGCTGGCGCTGCGGGAGGGGTCGATGGGGACAGCCATGGGCGTGCGAAGTGTGGTGCGATTGTGTCGCGAATGCCGTGGCGTGACCACGGGCTGTGCGCGACCCGCGCCACACCGCTGCGATCGCGCATGCAGCCCGGCGCGGCCCCTGGACGCGGCGGGTGGCAAAATTGAGCGTTCACGTTTCATTGCGCCCGCAAGCGCAGCGCCCCATGTTCACAGGCATCGTCCAAGCCACGGCAGGCATTGCCGCTATTCACGACCGCTCGGGCCTGCGCACCTTGACGCTTGATTTCCCCGAAGGCTTTTGCCAGGACCTTGCCATTGGTGCCAGCGTGGCCACCGATGGTGTGTGCCTGACGGTCACTGAGATCCTGTCGCCCACGCAAGCCAGCTTTGATGTGATGCTGCAGAGTCTGAACATCACCACCTTGGGCACGTATGTGCAGGGCGACCGGGTGAACGTGGAGCGTGCCGCCAAGGATGGGGCCGAGATCGGCGGTCACCCGCTGTCGGGGCATGTGGATTGCACCGGCACGCTGATCGAGCGGCGCGAGCTGGACAACAACCTGGTGTGGCGCGTGGCCGTGCCCGAGCCGTTTCGCTGCTACGTGTTTGCCAAGGGTTACATCGCCATCCACGGCGCGAGCCTGACGGTGGCCGAGGTGAACCGGCAGCAGGGCTGGTTTGAGGTCTGGTTGATTCCTGAAACGCGCCGCGCCACCGTGTTTGAAGGCAAACCGGTGGGCGCGCGGCTGAACATCGAGATCGAGCGCAGCACGCAGGTGATGGTGGACACGGTGCGCGAAGCCGTACAGGAAAGCCTGGGCCGCCTGCAGCCAGTGCTGGAGGCCATCTTGCATGAAAAGGGCCTGTCGCTCGATGACTTCGTTGCCGCGGCCCCGGCGCGCTAGCCCCCCAGCGCAAGCTGCGGCTGCGCGCTGCAAAGTCCGTTTCATTGCTCCTTTTGATCATGCCTGCCTTGTCCCACCGCTGGAAACCCAATGTCACCGTGGCTGCCCTCACTGAGCGCGATGGCCGCTTCCTGCTGGTGGAAGAAGAAACGACCGATGGCCTCAAGCTGAACAACCCCGCGGGCCACATGGACCCCGGCGAATCCCCGGTGACGGCCTGCGCCCGCGAGGTGCTTGAGGAAACCGCGCACGACTTCGTGCCCACGGCGCTGATTGGCGTGTACCTCAACCGCTTCACCAAGACACGCACCGGCGACGATGTGACCTATATGCGCTTTGCGTTTGCCGGCACACTGGGAACCCACCATGCCTGGCGCGCGCTCGATACCGGCATCATCCGCACCGTCTGGATGACGCCCGAGGAGATCCGCGCCTGCCCCGAGCGGCACCGCACCCCGCTGCTGCTGCAGTGCATGAACGACTATCTGGCAGGCCAGCGGTATCCGGTGTCGCTGATCCACACCGATGCCTCGGTGACAGCGCAGCCGCGATAGCCCCTTCACACTTTGTTGAACTGGTCAACATGTCGCCATCGCGGCGATGTGCAACGTGGCATGGCGGCGCATCAGCGAAAGTGCAGGTCGCCGGGCTTGTGCCGCGCACAGTGGCAACGCCCCCACAGGCCCGGCCGGGCCGTGCGGCTTCAGCCAGCGGAGGCGGTGGGGGTGGCAGCCGCCACGCCGTGCTGTGCCATGGCCGCCATCACATGCGCGACGGACGCCGTCAGGCGCTTGGCATACGGCACATGCAAAAACTCGTTGGGGCCGTGTGCGTTGCTCCTGGGGCCCAGCACGCCGCACACCATCATCTGCGCGGTGGGGAAGCCCTCGCTGAGCATGTTCATCAGTGGGATGGTGCCGCCCTGGCCGATGTAGCCGCAGGGCGCGCCAAAGTGCGCCTGTGACGCTTCGTTGAGCGCCTGCTCAAACCATGGCGTGGTGGTAGGCGCATTCCAGCCGGTGGCACCGCCGCCACCCTGGAAGGTCACCTTGGCCTGGTAGGGCGCGTTGTCTTCCAGCAGGGCCTTGAGCTCCTGCACGGCCTGTGCCGCGTCCACCAGTGGCGGCAGGCGCAGACTGAGCTTGAAAGCAGTGTAGGGACGCAGCACATTGCCTGCGTCCTGCAGGGCCGGAAAGCCCTCGGCACCGGTCACGCTGAGCGTGGGCTCCCAGGTGCGCTTGAGTAGCGCCTGCACCGGGTCGGTGGTGGTCGGCAGGGCAAAGGTGGTCGAGCCGCCGCAATCGTAGTGTGCCCACGGAAAGCGCCGGTACACCTCTTCGCCCAGGATGGCGGCAGTGGCCCGCGCCTGCTGCAGGCGGTCGGGGGGTACCTCGCAATGGAAGCTGGCGGGCAGCAGGCGGCCGGTGGCGCTGTCTTCCAGCCGGTCGAGCACCTGGCGCATGATGCGAAACGATGAGGGCACAAGGCCCGATGCGTCGCCCGAGTGGATGCCCTCGGTCAGGATCTCGACCTTGAGCGTGCCGCTGACCATGCCGCGCAGGCTGGTGGTGAGCCACAGTTGGTCGTAGTTGCCCGCGCCCGAGTCCAGGCACACCACCAGCGCCACATGGCCCATGCGGGGGCGCAGCGCGTCGATGTAGGGCAGCAGGTCGCGCGAGCCGCTTTCCTCGCAGGTTTCGATGAGGCCCACGATGCGTGGGTGGGGTACGTTCTGGCGCTTGAGTTCCTGCACGGCGGCAATGCTGGCGTAGGCTGCATAGCCATCATCCGCGCCACCACGGCCGTAGAGCTTGCCGTCTTCGTATTTGGGGGTCCAGGGGCCGAGGTCGTTGCGCCAGCCGCTGAACTCGGGTTGCTTGTCCAGGTGGCCGTACATCAGCACCGTGTCGGTGACGGCTGGTTGGGTGGATGCGATCTCGAAGAACAGCACCGGTGTGCGGCCTTCCAGGCGCACCACTTCGAGCGTGAGGCCCTCGACCTTTTGGGTCTCGATCCACGCGGCGGCGTTGCGCACCACGGTGTCGAGCAGCCCCAGCGCGGCCCAGTCGGGCGCAAACATGGGCGACTTGGCAGGGATGGCCACGTAGTCCGTCAACTGCTGCACGATGTCGCGGTCCCACTGCTGGCTGACGCGCTCAAGCGCCAGTGCGGGTTGCAGGGTCTGGGGGGGGACGCGGGCGTTCATGGCGGTCTCCTCAAAGGCGTGGTGGCGGGTGTAAATTCACATTCCAACACATCGCGCAGTCTCGCGCCATGGCGGCCGAGATGCCCACCGTCGGATCTGCAAACCGCTTTGTGCCGGGCGCTCTTACCGACACCCCGACACCCATGCGCCCACCGGGCGGGGCTGCTACCCCGGCTGGCCGGTCAAGGCCTGCATGCCGTGAACGGCGGGCGACGAGCCATCGGGGTTGCGCAGGCTGGAGGCCACCTCCACCCGGTCTCGGCCGTTCACCTTGGCCTGGACCAGCGCGCGGTCGGCGGCGGCGATCAGCATGTCCCAGCTATCGCCCTGCACCGGACGGCCGGCGTACACGCCGATACTGACCGTGACTTCGATGTCAGACCCAAACGCCGGGTTGCCGGGCAGATCGGATGCAGGCACGTGGCAGTGCGATTGGGCCACCGCGCGGCACAGAGAGTGGGCCAACTGCTCGGCGCCCGCCAGATCGGTGTCGGGCAGTACGACCATGATCTCCTCGCCGCCGTAGCGACCCACCAGGTCCTGCGCGCGCACCCGCTCTTGCAGCGTGTTCACCACATGGCACAGCACCCGGTCGCCCACGGCATGGCCGTAGCGGTCGTTGACACGCTTGAAGTGGTCGATGTCCACCATCATCACGGCGATGGGCGCGTTGGTACGCAGCGCACGGGCCAGGTCGCGGTCGAGCGAGGCCACGATCGATCGGCGATTGACCACCCCGGTCAGTGGGTCGCGTGCGGCAGTCAAGCGGTCGTTCTCATCGGTCCGATCGCGCAGCATGAAGATAAAGCCCAGCGAGCTGAGCAGCGTCCCACAAAAGATGGTCAGTAGGGTGACTGTCTGAACGGCGTTGCTGTGCCCCATGGAGTCGGCTGTTTCCATGCTGGCAATCGCACCGAATGCCTGGCCGAGCAGCATCAACGCCGCGGCTCCGAGCCCCGCCAGCACCAGCCACTGGCCGCGCCCGACGGAGCCGCGCCGGTAGCGCACAATGACCCACGCTGCCCACAGCGACTGCAGCGCCAGCACCGTGCCCACCAGGGCCGCTCGTTCTGCCAAGGTGTCCGCCAAGAGTGCATCGACGCACACCAACGACACCGTCGGCAGCCAGCAGCAGGGCGAGCGAGCCTGACAGCAAGCCATGGGCCCCCACGATCGAAATCACATCGGGAACCTGCCCGCGCAGCAGCAGCAGCGTGTGCCCCGCTGCATTGGCCAGCAGCGCTGCCGACCAATGCAGCTGGCCATCGTGCCGCCGCCCCCAGGCCACCACGGCCATGGCTATCGCCATCATGACCGAG
>NZ_JBKDRI010000067.1:0-19884 GCF_046341535.1 Acidovorax sp.
AAGCGAAAATCGGCCCCAGCGAGGACAGTTTTTGCCGAATTTGCAGCCCCATAGCCGAGCTATGGGGCAAAAAGGCGGTTAAAAATGGACCGCTGCGGTCGATTTGCAGCCGACGATTTCCAAGTCCGACAGGCTCCTAGCAGTGGCCACCATCTGAGCTTGTTCAGTGCGATTCGCTACGTTCTGCGGTGAGGCGATCACCAGCTTCGTGCTGCAATCCAAAACGCGCCCCCAGCATCGTCGCGAGGCCGAATTGCTCAAGAATGGCGCGCAAACGTTCCGAGGCACTGCGCTTTTTTTGTCCGGTGTAGCGGGCAATGATGAGCTCATTCTTCATGCTGTGCTCCCACCCCACCAGTTCGGTCACCGTGACCTGATAACCGCTGGCCTCCAGGTACAGGCAGCGCAGCACATTGGTGACCTGACTGCCCAGTTCACGCGTGTGCAGCGGGTGACGCCACAGCTCAGCGAGCGGCGTGCGCGCCAGTTGCAGGGCCTTGCCCTGGCGCAGGCAGGCCGCCATTTCGGCCTGGCAACAGGGCACCAGCACCATCGCCCGGGCGTTTTTCTGCAGGCCGAAAGCGATGGCATCGTCGGTCGCTGTGTCGCAGGCATGCAATGCGGTGACGACATCGATCTGAGCTGGCAATTCGTCAGCGTCAGTGGATTCAGCAACCGATACATTGAGGAAAGACATGCGGTCAAACCCCAGTTTGAGGGCCAGCGAACGCGACTTCGCTACCAGCTCGGCACGCGTTTCCACACCGTAGATATGACCTCGGCCCAAGGCCTTGAAGTACAGGTCGTACAGGATGAAGCCAAGATACGACTTGCCCGCCCCATGGTCTGCCAGCGTGGGGCCTCGGTCTGAAGTGGACAGATCCTTGAGCAGCGGCTCGATGAAGTTGAACAGATGACAGACCTGCTTGAGCTTGCGCCTTGCGTCCTGGTTGAGCCGCCCATCCCGGGTGAGGATGTGCAGTTCTTTCAGAAGCTCGACCGACTGCCCCGGTCTCAGCTCCGACAGCTCCCCGGGCTCAGCGCTGGGAACACCGCGCCCGGTAACTGTGCCCCGCGATGGCTTCGCGCCGGGCGTGGTGGCATGTTTGCTTTTTTTCATCAAGGCAGGCTCCGATCTGAGCCTGGTGCCTCGATTGGATCTACGCGCGGTCCGACATCCAGCGCGGCCCAGCCCTGCAGACCCAGCGCCTGCAACACGTCCATGTTCCGCTCGAAAATCGCCTCCGCCTCCGGAAACACCTCCACGGCGCGGTCGATGCTCTCCTCGCGCAGCAGGTGTAGCGTGGGATAGGGAGATCGATTGGTGCAGTTCGTCACATCGTCTGCGTCCGTGCCGGCAAACTGAAAACGGGGGTGAAAACTGGCGATTTGCACAATTCCAGCCAGTCCCATGGCGTCCAGCAAGGCGTCTGCTTCGCCCAGGAAATCATTGAAGTCCAGAAAGTCGTGGAGGCACCCTGGCAGGATCAGCAGCGTCGTATCCCTCTCCTTGGGAGGCGCGGCCACCAAGGCGGACATCTCGCTGCAGAGCCAATCGCGCACCTCACCGAGGTCTGTGGTCAAGGCCACCACGCAGTGAATCTGGCCCTTGACATGCACAGCCTTTGCAAAAGGACAGAGATTGAGCCCAATCACGGCCCGCTCCAGCCAGCGGATGGTGTCACGGATGTAGGGATCAGTGGCCTCGGCGGAGGATGCCCCGGCAGCAAAAGGGCGAATGACGTTCATGGGGGCGACGCATGAGGCGCATGGAAGCGCTAGTGGGGGAAGTGGATTTTACCGGGCGAGCCAAGCGGCCCTGCACTCAGCCTAAAAACGGCAGTTGGATGCATTTGCCAGCGCTGCTGTTGGGGCGCCAGGCAAGGCGCGACGACGCGACAGGCTCGTGCCTGCAAGGAGAAGCAACGCCGCATGGCGCTCCAAAAGCGGTGCTGGCAAGTGCATAGCGCTGTCACCCCCAAGGTGAGGCAGCGAAAACAACCCAAGGCTCGAGTCCACGCGGTGTGCGCCAAGATGACAAGCGGTCAACTGCCGTTTCTAGGAGCGTGTCGGACTTGGAAATCGTCGGCTGCAAATCGACCGCAGCGGTCCATTTTTAACCGCCTTTTTGCCCCATAGCTCGGCTATGGAGCTGCAAATTCGGCAAAAACTGTCCTGGCTGGGGCCGATTTTCGCTTTCGACGCTTCAAGTCCGAAAGGCTCCTAGAAAAGCTCGACGTCGTCGTTGCCGACCACCTTGGCGGCCAGCTGCCCGCTGGCAATCAGTTCGTCGTAGTAACAGACCTGGTTGCGCCCGTGCTCCTTGGCGTAGTAGAGGGCCTGGTCTGCCTGGCCGAGGATTTCCACCGGCGCACCCTTGGACGTGCTGACGAAACCAAGGCTCACGGTGACCTGGCCCACCTGCGGGAATGAGTACTCCTGCACCGTCATGCGGAACCGGTTGAACACCTTGTGCGCTGTGCTCAGGGTGGTGGAGCGCAGCAGCACCACGAATTCCTCACCACCAAACCGGAAGATGCGGTCGTGGCTGCGGAACGAACTGCGAAGAATGTTTGCAATCAGGATCAGCACCTCGTCGCCGTAGAGGTGGCCAAACCGGTCGTTCACCTGCTTGAAGTGGTCAATGTCCACCACGGCCAGCCACTGCTCGATCTGCTCGTTGTCAGCCGAGAGCTCTTCGGTTGCCATTGCCTCCACGGCCTCACCAGTCTGGCTCGGCATCCCCTGCATGGCGGTGTGGCGAGAAAACTGCTCGTCAAACGTCTTGCGGTTGAACAGCCCGGTCAGTGCATCGCGTTCGCTGTAATCCAGCAGGCTTTGATAGTTCTGGTAGACGTGGAACACGCCTTTGAGCACATCGAGCTTGTGTGCAGAAAACGGCCTGGACTGGGTGATTTCCAGGCAGGTATGCACTTTCTCGTGCATCCAGACGGGTAGCCAGAGCACGTAGCGCCCTTTGCGGGGCGAATCCAGCGCGCTGTCGCCATGATGCGCGATGCACTCCCGCAGGGCAGGATAGTGCTCAAGCGACTGTCGGCGCGGGTCGGCTGCCGCCTCGGAGTCCGTGGACGTCAGTTGTCCGTTTTCTACCCACGTGCGGGGTCGCAAGTGAGGCTGACCGCCATCGGTGAACAGTTCCAGCGCCCGGATCTCGATGATGCCGCTGAGTTTTTGCAGCGTCGAGAGTACCGACACTTCCAGCCGGATATGGTCGCGGTGGCCGGTCATTTCGACCAGGTTTTGAAGGATGGGCTTCATGGACGTATTGGATCAGGCTGAGGGCGCATCTCGATATTAGGCGGAACGCACAAAAATAAGGTCCCAAACCCCATGCCCGAGACGCAGGCCCCGATTTTCAAACTTGGTGCGTGGCCTGTACTCGGGTTGGGGCGCAAAGTCATGGGATGTGTTGCGCAGGCAAGGCTCAGAGCTGAGGACTTGAAGCATTTGCTGTGCGTAAGGTTCCCAGTCGGTGGCGCAATGCACATAGCCGCCGCGCTTGAGTCGCGCCGCCAGCTTGGCCACCAGCGGTGCCTGGATCAGGCGGCGCTTGTTGTGCCGAGACTTGTGCCACGGATCGGGGAAAAAGATGTGTATGCCATCAAGGCTCGCTTCTGGCAGCATGAGGTCAATTACCTCTACCGCATCGTGGCGCAGTATACGGATATTCGTGAGGCCCTGTTCGCCAATGCGCTTGAGCAGCGCGCCTACCCCGGGTTCATGGACCTCGCAGCACAGAAAATTATCGTCCGGGCGCACCCTTGCAACGTGGGCCGTGGCCTCGCCCATGCCGAACCCGATTTCCAGAATCAGCGGAGCCTGCCGGCCAAAAGCGGCAGTGGCATCGATGGGCGCAGATTGGAACGGTATCACGTAGCGGGGGCCGAGTTCCTCAAACGCCTTGGCCTGCCCGGTGGTGGTGCGGCCGGCGCGGCGCACAAAGCTCTTGATCGTCTTGGGGTGGGACACGCCAACGGGCGCACCGCCCGGCTCGCGGGGCTGTTCAGCCTGCAGCGGCCAGTCGGGAGTGGAAACGGCGCTCACTTCAGTCACGTTGTCTGATTGTAGGTTCGTCGCCACGCTTTGACGCAGTGGGAAAGAACATCGGGTATCAAATTATTTCGGCCCGCTTCGGGTGATTGAATGCCCAGCACGTTCGCTGCGTCGATGAGCGCAGCGGCGGGCGCGCCCAGATCAAGGGGGTGCGCCCCATTTTGCTTGGACAGTTTCTCACCGTTAGGTCCATAGACGATCGGAGTATGCAGATAGCGTGGGGTGGGCAATCCCAGCGCTTTTTGCAACAAAATCTGACGGGCGGTGTTGTCGCAAAGGTCTTCCCCGCGCACCACATCGGTGATGCCCTGGTCTGCATCGTCGACCACCACGGCCAGCTGGTAGGCCCACAGATGGTCTGCCCGGCGCAGTACGAAGTCGCCCACATCGGCAGCGACGTCCTGGTGCTGCTGGCCCAGGCGACGGTCGTGCCAGCACACCTGCGGCCCCTCGACTGCAGCCGTCAGAGCCCCCTGGCTTTGCGTTGCACTGGGTTCAGTCATGATTGCTTGTGCCTGCGGTTGCCTGCGAGGTACCGCAAACCGCCAGGACCGCGCAGCTTTGCCACCAAGACCGGCGCGACAGGTTCCGGGATACGGCAGCGCTGCATGTCGCTCGCGGGCGTGACCCACAGCTGCATGGGCCTGCTTGATGTCCTTGCGAGAACATCCGCACGGATACGCCTGGCCTGCAGCGACCAGTGCATCCAGTGCAGCCTGGTAGTGCCTGCTGCGAGTCGATTGCCATACCGGCGGTGCGTCGGGGTGCAGGCCGCAGGCCGCCAGTTGCCCCAAAATGGTCTCAGCAGCGGCCTGGCTGCACCGTGGGGTATCGACATCCTCGATGCGCACCAGCCACCGACCCCCACGACCGTCGTTGAATGCGCGTGCGTCCAGCCAGCTTGCCAGCGCTGCCACCAACGAGCCCGCGTGCAGGGGACCCGTGGGCGAGGGGGCAAAGCGCCCCACATAACGCCCGCTGGAGCGTGCGGACAAAGGAGCATCGTCTTCCCGCGGCCCAACAGGGGTGTGGGTGGGACTGCCGGTGGCAGCGCGCCTGGGCGTGCCGGTCGCCGTCATGCCACCGCAAGCGCCAGTTCAAGCCCAGAGACGAAAGCGTCTTCCATGCGGTGCCCCAGACACCAGTCGCCGCAGGCCCCAATGCCTGCCCCCGCATCCCACAGATGGCTGCGGCCCAGGGGGTGGATGGTTTGCGCATAGCGCCAGCGGCGCGTCTCCACGTAAGAGGGCTCGGCCCGGATCCCCGTAATCTCTGAAAACGCCTTGAGCAACTTGGCCTTGACGCGCGCCTCGTCATCTTCGAGGTGTTCTGCAGACCAGGCGGGGCTGGCCTGCACCGTCCAGCGCTCGACCAGGTTGCGGCCCGGTTTGGACGATTCTCGCGCCAGCCATGCAATCCGGTGGTGGGTGCTGCGCGCTGCGTTCCACTGTGGTCCAAGCGTCGTCAGGCCGGGCCGCACGGCCTGCGGGTAGGCCAGCAACAGGGTCCAGCAGGGGGCAATGGCCACGGTCGCAAGGGCATCGGCCAGCCGACTGTCGAGGGACGAACTGGCTAGCAATGCCTGTGCGGGCACCGAGGGAATGGCCAGCAAAACGGCGTCAAACCCTGCAAAGACGCGCTGCGCTTCATCGGCGCCCGCTGTGCGTAACTGCCATTGACCATCGTGCACGGCGTCGCGTTCGATGCGCATGACGCGCGTCTGCACGACCAGGTCGCCCGAGCGGCGCAGCGGCTCTGCCCACGTGGATACCAGCGACTGCATGCCTGGGCTTGCCACCCAGTGCGCCTCGCCCCCCGCCAGGCCGGCAGCGGCGACGCGACCCGTGGCGTCCAGCACGCACACAGAGCTGGCGCTCCAGCGCTTGCACACCCCCGGGACGGTGTCGATGGCCCTGGCAAAGCGGGGGTCGCGGATGGTGAAGTACTGTGCGCCCGCGTCAAAGTTGCCAAACGGGCTGTCCACGGTGGTCGTTCGCCCGCCTGCCTCATCGGCCTTTTCGAACACCGTCACCCGGTGGCCCGCCTGCGCCAGCGTGCGCGCGCAGGCAACCCCGGCCACACCAGCGCCGATCACGGCGAAATGCTTGCGTGGCTTGCCCGACCAGGTCACGGGCGCCGAAGCGGCGGCGGACTGCAAAGCGCCCGCTGCTTGTGATGTGCTGGCGTGGCGTCGGCGGCGTTCTGCGGGGCGGGTGTCTGGGTTGCTCATGGAGTGGCCTTTGTATGACGGACGGCGAGGAATCTGCGAAGAACGTGCAACTGCACCCACTCTACACGCGCAAGGCATGACTGGCAGCGGTCGAAACGTCAGAAATGATGGTGGTTTTCCAGCAGAGCACGGCGTGTTGCCGGGCTTTGGAGCTGATGGAGCCACCATTGCAGCGCCCGGCCGGGTGCCGTGAATCCGGGGCAGCCCCAGGCATAGTAAACACGCACCTTGCGATCGGCCCGTGCCACGCGACGCGTGACCAGCCGCCCGGCCTCCAGGTAGGGGCGCGCCATGGGCTCGGGCAAGAACCCGCCGCCCAGCCCCCGAAGCTGGACCTGGACCTTGGTCTGCATGCTGTCCACCGTCAGCACATCCTGCCCGCTCAGCAATCCTGCGGTGGCGCCGCCACGGGTGGCGGTATCGGCCACGGCCACTGCGCGGTGCTGGCGCAGTGTGGCGTCAGTGATGGGCTGCGGCGCGCCCGCCAGCGGATGGTGCGGAGCCACCGCGTAGATGAATGGCACCTCGCCAAGGAGTTCCTGCTGCAGGCCTGCCACCTCGGAACCCACCGTCGACACACCAATGGCCAGATCGGCGCGACCCGAGGTCAGGGCCTCCAGCGTCCCGCTCAGGATGTCGTCCCGCAGTTTGAGGCGTGTGGGCGGCGCCATCGCATAGAAAGCGTCGACCAGTTCGAGGATGGTCTGGGTCGAGATGATGCCGTCGATCGACAAGGTCAGCTGGGGCTCCCACCCTGTGGCCACCCGCCGCACGCGATGGGCCAGGGCATCAATGTCGTCCAGCAGTCGCGCGCCTTCTCGCAGCAGTTCACTGCCCGCCTCGGTGGGCTTGGCCTGGCGGGCACTGCGGTCAAACAGCAGCACGTCCAGGGCATCTTCGATCTGGCGTACGCGGTAGGTAAGTGCGCTGGGTACCAGGCCCAGCGTGCGCGCGGCCGCGGCGAAGCTGCCTTCCTTGGCGATCACCTGCAGCATGGCCAAGGCGTCGGGTGTCAGAACGTCGCGCGGGTGTTGCATGAAGGCTGGAGTGTATTTCAAATAATTTGAATTATTACGACGATCTGATTGCAACTTTGCGTATGTTGCCGTGCGTACAGTGAAGGCCTTCAAGGAGTTTGTGCCGTGCTGACCATTCGAAAATCCAACGACCGGGGCTATGCCGATCATGGCTGGCTCAAGTCATTCCACAGCTTTTCGTTCGCGGGTTACCACGACCCGGCGCACATGGGTTTTGGCAACCTGCGCGTCATCAATGAGGACCGTATCGCGCCCGGCACGGGTTTTGGCACGCATGGCCACCGCGACATGGAAATCATCAGCTACGTGCTCTCGGGTGAACTGGCCCACAAGGACAGCATGGGCAACATCAAGGCGATCCCTCCCGGCGATGTGCAGCGCATGAGCGCTGGCACGGGAGTTATGCACAGTGAATTCAACCATGCGGCGGGCCAGACCACGCATTTCCTGCAGATATGGATTGAGCCCAATGAGCACGGCGTTGTGCCCGGCTACGAGCAAAAGACCTTCTCCGATGCTGAAAAACGCGGCGTGTTGCGGCTGGTGGCCTCCCCTGATGGCGCAGACGGTTCGGTCCGAATCCATGCCGATGCGTCGCTCTACGCGGGCTTGCTGCATGGTGCTGATGCCGTGTCGCACCCGCTGCAGCCCGGCCGCAAGACCTATGTGCACCTGGTGCGCGGGGCGTTGTCCGTCAATGGCCTGGCCCTGTCGGGTGGCGATGCAGCGCTGATTCAGGATGAAGACAGGCTGTCCTTGTCGGACGGCGACGATGCCGAGGTGCTGGTGTTTGACCTGGCAGCTTGAGCCCGGTGGTTGTCGACGCAGTGGTCGACGTGTGTGTTGATGTTGTTTGATCAGGAGTTATTCATGGCAAAAATTGCAGTGGTTTTTCATTCGGGCTACGGCCATACCCAGCGACTGGCGCAGGCGGTTGCCGAAGGCGCCAGCGCCGAACTGGTGGCCATTGATGCCGACGGCAACCTGCCCGAAGGCGGCTGGGAGACCCTGGCCGCTGCCAACGCCATTGTTTTTGGCACGCCCACGTACATGGCCGGGCCCAGCTGGCAGTTCAAGAAGTTCGCCGATGCGTCGAGCAAGCCCTGGTTCAGCCAGGCCTGGAAGGACAAGCTGTTCGCCGGGTTCACCAACAGCGCCAGCACCAACGGCGACAAACAGGTCACGCTGGACTACCTGTTCCACCTGGCCATGCAGCACGGCGGGCTGTGGGTGGGCACGGGCATGATGCCCGCGAATTCCAAGGCGGCCACGCGCAACGATGTGAACTGGATCGGCACCTCCAGTGGCGCCATGGCGCAGTCGCCCTCGGACGCGTCAGCGGCCGAAATGTTCCCCGGCGATCTTGAAACCGGCCGCCAGTTCGGCCAGCGCATAGCGCAAGCGGCTGCCCGTCTGGCGACCTGACCAGCCCCTCGAGCGCTGCAGCGACCGCGCAGTCGCGCGCGCTGCACCGGGGCGTTGACGCAGCGGTTGGCGGGGGGCCCAGGCAGCCTGCCCGCCGCGTCAAGCCCGCGGCTGGCCAAGGGCTGTCAGGCGGCACACTCTGCGCCACCGGGGGTGCGTGCCCGCCGAGGGGCTTGTCGGGCGAATTTTCAAGGTATTTTTGCCCTGTTACGCACGGCGGTATTGGGTTAATTGCTCACATTGTTGTAGCAATATGCGCTCGGGGTGTGGTGCCTGCGCGCTTGCCGTTAGGGTCTGCTGCCAGGTCAGGGGCCAGCACAGCGCGGTCATCGAACACAAAACAGCCGCCCTGGTAGTGCGCGCCATCCGTCAGTTCGAAATACTTCAGGATGCCGCCTTCGAGCTGGTACACATGGGGCAGCCCCTCTTCGCGCATGAGGATGGCGGCTTTTTCGCAGCGGATGCCGCCAGTGCAAAAGCTCACGACGGTCTTGTTGTGTAACTCTGCCTTGTGGGCCCGCAGCGCGGCGGGAAACTCTGTGAACTTGCCAATGCGCCAGTCGATGGCACCCTCGAAGGTGCCCGCATCCACTTCAAATGCGTTGCGCGTGTCGAGGGTCACAACCTCGCGGCCCTCGTCGTCGCGGCCCGTGGTGAGCCAGCGCCGCAGTGTCACCGGGTCGACCGATGGCGCCCGGCCCTGGGCGGGCTGGATGGCGGGATGGTCCATGCGGATGATTTCGCGCTTGACCTTGACCAGCATCTTGCGAAAGGGCACGGTGGCCGACCAGCTTTCCTTGGGGGCGAGATCGGCAAAGCGGGCGTCCTGTTTCAACGCAGCGACGAAGCCGCGCACGGCCTGCTCGGGGCCAGCCAGGAAGACGTTGATGCCCTCTTGCGCCAGCAGGATGGTTCCCTTGAGGTCGGCGGCCCGCGCGCGAGCGCGCAGCACATCGCCCAGGGCGGCCGCATCGGGCAGCGGCACGAACTGGTAGCAGGAAATATTGAGTACGGGCTGGGCGGCGACAGTCACGGTGAATCGGGCGTTTTGGAGGGCAGGGTCTGCGGATCGCGGGGCGGCAGATGATCAGATGGGCAGTCGGGAGTGCGCCCGTCCGGGCGGTGCGACAGGGCAGACCCGCACGCCATCAACACATCATGCTGGGTGGCGGGCGAGCGTCCCATCCCGGCGAATGCGTTCCCAACGCGCAGCCTGCCTCCGGCGGCAATGCCGTCAGGATACCTGCGTGAGCAGGGCTGCTTCGATCTTGTTGGCCAACTGGGCAATGGCCAGTGCGGCGGGGCAGCCTGGGGTTTGCAGCAGCAGCAGCTGGCGGCGCATGACGGCGTCGCGCACGGCGGGGTCCACCGGGATGTCGCCCATGTGAATCAGTCGCACGGGTCGGCCAGAGTCAGAGGTCACAAAACGATCGAGCACCTGTTGCAGCTGGCTCGTGATGGCCCGGCCATCGCCCGGACGCGCCGCCTGGTTGATGACCATGCGCACGTGCTGGCGCTTTTGCTGCATCGACAACACCTTGATCGCGGCATAGGCATCGGTCAGGGAAGTGGGCTCGGGCGTGGCCACGATGACGACTTCGGAGGCCAGCGATATCGAGAACAGCACCACGTCGGAGATGCCTGCGCCTGTGTCAAGCAAGACCACGTCGTATTTGGGCGTGAGCGCCTGGATCACGCTCAGGAACTGGCTGCGCACTTCAGGCGTGAGGCGCGAATACTCGACCATGCCCGAGCCCGCCAGCAGCACATGAAAGCCGCCGGGTGCCTGGATGACCGCGCTCTCCAGGGTGGCCTGGCCGGTGAAGACATCGTGCAGGGTGATCTTGGGGTGCAGGTTCAGCACCACGTCCAGGTTGGCCAGGCCCAGGTCGGCATCCAGCACCAGCACGCGGTGACCGCGTCGGGTCAATGCCGCTGCAAGGTTGGCCGAGACAAAGGTTTTGCCTACGCCGCCCTTGCCGCTGGTGATGGCAATGATGCGGGCACCCGGTTGGTGACCGGCTGACGGGGGGATCGTGGGGGACAGCGCGTCGCTCATCTTCTAACTTTCATTGGGCGCTGCCTGCGGGATCAACCGGCGGCAGGTCAACCCAGCCCGAGGGGTTGTAAAGCGGGCCAAACAACAGGCTTTTTTCTTCGGCGGTGACGGTGCTGTCAGGCTGTTCCTCAATGCTGACGCGGTTGCGTCCAGAGGCCTTGGCTTTGTAGAGCTGGTGATCAGCACGGTCGGTCCATAGCAGGGTGGTCGAGCGGATCCACTGCAGGGCAAAGGCTCCACCGATGCTCACCGTCACGTTAAGCTCTACCGTCGGAGATACCCGAACCGGGGTATCGGCCACCGCGCGGCGGATGCGTTCGGCCACCATGCGTCCAAAGCCCGCCTGGCATGCCGGAAGCACCACCGCAAATTCTTCGCCGCCGTAGCGCGCCAGCGTGTCCATGGGGCGGACGCAGGCGTCCAAGGTGCGCGCCACCGATTGCAGCACCACATCGCCAGCGGGGTGGCCGTAGGTGTCGTTGACCTTCTTGAAGTGGTCGATGTCCAGCATCAGCAGCAGGGCGGCTTCCCCGGATCGAGTAACGCGGTCGATCTCGCGTTCCAGGACGGCACGGAAATGCCGTCGATTGGCAAGGCCGGTGAGCGGGTCCTTGAGCGAGAGCTCGCACAGGCCGTCAATCAGCCCCTGCAAATAGCGGGCAGGTTCCTCGCGTGCAGGCGCCACGGGCTGGCCCGCACGTGATTGCGAGACCAAGGCTTGCGCCGCGTCCAGCTGGAGGTCGCGCAGATCGACAAGATGGGATGCCGCAGAGTCAGACACAGTCAGACCAAAATAGTGTTGCGCCAGTGTACCAGCGCCTATTGCGCTGGCTGCCCTGGCGGGCCGTCCGTCAAGCCCTGGTGTTCTGGCGTGGCCAGCGGTTGCAGCGCCCGTAGCGCATCGGCATCCGTGCGGTACAGAGCGACCCTGCTGCCCGGGCCCAGCAGCGCTGCATGGCGCAGCACTTCCTCGGCGGGCAGTTTGAGCCCGCTGACGTGCACGGTACCGCCGCGGCCCTGGATCCGCGCGCACAGGCTCGCGAAGGTCTCCACGCCGGTCACATCGATGCGATTGATCGGCTGGGCCATCAGGCACAGATGCAGCGTCTCAGGATGGGCGGCAAGGTGATCGATCACCCAGCGCTCCAACGCGCTTGCGGAGGCAAAGTCCAGCTCGGCATCCATCCGCAGCGCCAGCAGGCGCGGAGCCAGCGGTGGCAGCGCCCACAGGTGGCGATCGCGCAGGCTGCCGTCCGGGTGCAGGCCCACTTCGATGATGCGCGGATGCAGCCGCTGGTACAAAAAGTGGCTCAGGTTCATCAGCAGACCCACCAGCACACCCCAGTACATGCGGGGCGCGGTGGCCAGCGTGAGCGCGAATGTGACGCCGGCGATGAGGGCTTCCACCTGCGAAATGCGCCAAACCTCCAGCAGTGCTCGGGGCTTGATAAGGCTGGTCACCGCCGTCACCACCACAGCGGCAAGCACCGACTGCGGCACGTGGTACAGGGCAGGGGTCAGCCACAACAGGACCACCAGAACCAGTGCGATGGAAAAGACGGTGGCCCAGCCGCTTTGGGCACCTGCATAAAGATTGATGGCTGAACGCGAGAACGATGCGCTGGTGGCAAAGCTGCCGCACAGCCCGCTGCTGATCTTGGCCAGGCCCTGGCCGATCAGATCCTGGTTTTCGTTCCAGGGTTCGCCCGAGCGCTGGCTTTCCACTTTGGCGCTCGACGCGGTTTCCAGAAAGCTCACCAGCGTCACCACCAGCACCGGCATGATGAGCGCTGCGAAGCTGTCCCAGGGCAGACTGCCCGGCCAGTAGGGCGCGGGCAGGCCCGAGGGGAGGGCGCCCAGCACGGCACCGCCAGCATCGGCATAGCCCATGGCCCAGCTCAGGGCACCGGCGGCACCCACGATCACCATGGCCGCCGGAAAACCCGGTCGCCAGCGCCGGGCCAGTACCAGCAAAACCAGGCTGCCCAGCCCGAACGCCGCAGCGGTCAGATCAAACAGCCCCGGCGACGGCGTGCTGACCAGTGCCCCCCAGTTCGAGCGCAGCCCCAGCAGCGAAGCCAGCTGCGACCCCAGAATCAGTATGGCCGCAGCCTGGGTGAAACCGCTGAGGACGGGTGAGGTCACGAGGTTGAGCAGCCAGCCGAAGCGGGCCATCCCCATCACCAGTTGCAGCAGGCCCGAGAGGATTGCCATCCATGCTGCCAGCGCCACCCAGTGGGCACTGCCGGGCTCGGCCATGCCGGTGAGTGACGCGCCAATGAGCAGGCTGGTGAGCGCAGTGGGCCCCACGCCCAGGCGCGTGGACGCGCTGAACAAAACGGCCACCAGCGCCGGGACCAGCGAGGCATAAATGCCGGTGATCAGGGGCATCCCTGCCAGCGCCGCATAGGCCACCCCCTGCGGCACCAGCATGAGGCCCACCGTGATGCCTGCCATGAACTCGCCGCGCAGCATCCGGGCATCCGGCCGTGGCCACGACAGAAAAGGCAACCAGCGGGCAAGCGACGTGATCAGCGGCATCGGTAGATTGTCCTCTTTCTGGGCTCCGCAGGGCGCGCAACATGGGCGGTGCCGTTGGTCAGAGCCAGGAGCATCGTATCGCCGTGCCGTTGTCGTGCCACGCGGGGCGCTACCATTTGACGATGACCGACCGCGCTCCCGCACCCCCACTGGCCCCCGCCACGGCGCTGATCCACCACCCCTATGCGCCGCCCGAAGGCTTTGCGGCACCGCAACCGCCCGTTCACAAGGCTTCCACGGTGATCTTTCCGAACGTGGCCGCCATGCGGTCGCGCGACTGGAAGGACAAGAGCGGCTACACCTACGGCCTGCATGGCACGCCGACCACCTTCACGCTGGAAGAGCGCCTGTGCGCGCTGGAAGGCGGCTTGCAATGCCTGCTGGTGCCCAGTGGGCTGGCGGCCATCGCAAGCGTCTCGCTGGCGCTGGTGCAGCCCGGCGACGAGGTGCTGATCCCCGACAACGCCTACGGCCCGGGCAAGGATCTGGCGCGGGGCGAGCTGGCCCGTTTCGGTGTCCGGCACGTCTTTTATGACCCGCTGGATCCGCAGGACCTGGCTGCGCGCATCACCCCGGCAACGCGGCTGGTGTGGCTGGAAGCCCCCGGTTCGGTCACGATGGAGTTCCCGGACCTGTGCGCCCAGGCGCGCATTTGCCGGGAGCAGGGCGTGACGAGCGTGCTGGACAACACCTGGGGTGCCGGGTTGGCCTTTGCGCCGTTTGACCTGCTGGGCGATGGCAGCCTGGGCGTGGATGTTTCCATCCACGCGCTCACCAAGTACCCCAGCGGCGGTGGCGATGTGCTGATGGGCAGCGTCATGACCCGCGACGCTGGTTTGCACATGAAGCTCAAGCTGTCTCACATGCGCCTGGGCCTGGGCGTGGGCGCGAACGACGCCGAGACCGTGCTGCGGTCGCTGCCCAGCATCGGCCTGCGCTACCGCGCCCATGATGAGGTGGCGCGTGGGCTGGCGCGGTGGCTTGACGACCAGCCCCCCATAGCCCAGGTGCTGCACCCGGCACTGCCGTCATCGCCCGGCCACGCGCACTGGAAGGCGCTGTGTGGCGCGGACCGTGACGGCGTGGGCGCGGCCGCCGGTCTGTTCAGTGTCATCGTCGATCCCCGGTACACCCAGCGGCAGGTGGATGCTTTGTGCGATGGCTTGCGACTTTTCAAGTTGGGCTATAGCTGGGGCGGGCCCATCAGCCTGGTGGTTCCCTACGATCTGGCCAGCATGCGCAGCCGGCCCCAGCCGCATTTGCGCCCGGGCACGTTGGTGCGTTTTTCCATTGGCCTCGAAACCTTTGAAGATCTGCAGGCCGACCTGGCGCAGGCCATGCTCTCTGCCTTTGGTGACGGGCGGGGCTGAGCAGCCTTCTGGTCGGGGTGGTAGTTTCCGCAGTGGCGCGGCGCAGTGCGGTGGATTAGGGTGGTGGACATCTGCGGCCCTGGCTGCGTCCATCTCGTCTGCGCATGACTGCTGTTTCTTCCGCTTCCGACTCTGCCAGTCGCTCACCAGAGTCGGCTCCACCGGCGGCTGATGCGCCCGGCAGTGCAGGCGCGCCGCCAGCGCAGGCCCTGACGGCGGCCGAGATCGTGGCCCGCGCAGCGGCGCAAGAGAGCGCGGGCGCTGCGCCGCCGGTGGTGATCGAGCGCTTGCGGTGGGCCGACCCCTGGCGCTGGCTGGCGCTGGGCCTGCGCGATGCGCGGGCCGCACCCGGCACTGCCGCCTTCTACGGAACCTGCTTTTGGTTGATGGCGCTGGTGCTGGGCTGGGTGTTTCGCACCCGGCCCGAGTACACCATGTCGATGGCCAGTGGTTGCCTGCTGGTGGGCCCGTTTTTGGCCATGGGGCTGTACGACACCAGCCGTCGCCGCGAGGCAGGCCTGCCGCCTTCGCTCGGCGAGTCGCTCACCTGCTGGGATTCGCACATGGGCAGCATGGGCATGCTGGTGCTGGTGCTGGTGGTGCTCGAGCTGCTCTGGGGTCGCGCCTCGCTGGTGGTGTTTGCCGTGTTTTTCAACACGGGCATGCCCTCGACCACCGGGGTGCTGGAAGCGGTGTTCAATCCCAGCAACTGGAGTTTTGTGGCGGTGTACGCCGCCGTGGGCGGGGTGTTTGCGGCGCTGGTGTTTTCCACCTCGGTGGTGTCCATCCCCATGATCCTGGACCGTGACACCGACGCACTCACGGCCGGCATCACCAGCATCCGCGTCGTGCTGGACAACACGCTGGTCATGCTGCAGTGGGGCGCGCTGCTCACGGTGATCGTGGCGGCGTCGTTATGGTTCTGGGGCATCGGCCTGCTGGTGGCCGGGCCGGTGCTGGGCCATGCAAGCTGGCATGCCTATCGCGCCTCGGTCAGGCCCGTTGCCCCTGCCGCGGTGGACGGCTGATGGCATCGGTGCTGTTACAGTGACTCTTCACTTCAGGAAGCAACTACCTTGGCAACACCCAACTACGGATACGAGAAACGCCAGCGCGAGCTCGCCAAAAAGCAGAAAAAAGAAGACAAGCTGCGGGCGAAGTCACAAAAAGCGACGGGCGGTGGCCGGGACGGCCTGTCGGCCGACGCGCAAGGCCTAGACCGTGCCGCAGATGCGGGCAGCAGCGGCGAGGGTGCAGCAGGCCCCGTGCCGGGTTCGGCATCCTGACTGAGGCCTGCCGGGCCTGGCGCATGGGCTGGTGATCAGCGCAGCAGCTTTTTGAGCTCGGGCCACACGTTGGCCAGCATCTGCGGGTGGGCTTCTGCCCGTGGGTGAATGCGGTCTGCTTGAAACAGGCGCGTCGGGTCAGGCCCATCGGCCACGTCTTTCAAGATAAAGGGCACCACGCCTGCCTTGCGCGCCTGGGCGACATCGGTGAACAGTGCAGCAAACCGCCGGGCGTAGTCGGTGCCGTAATTGGGGGGCACCTGCATGCCCACCAGCAGCACTTTGGCCCCGGCCTTTTGCGCCGCTTCGGTCATGGCCGTCAGGTTGTCTTCCACGCTTTTGAGTGGCAGCCCGCGCAGGGCATCGTTGCCGCCGAGTTCGATCACGACATGGCTGGGCTGGTGTTCGGCCAGCAGGGCAGGCAGGCGTGAGCGGCCGCCCGATGTGGTGTCGCCGCTCACGCTGGCATTCACCACCCGGGCGTTGATCTTTTCTTTGGCGAGCTGTTGCTCCAGCAGCGCCACCCAGCCGGAGCCGCGGGCGATGCCGTATTCGGCGCTGAGCGAATCGCCCAGCACCAGGATCAGCGGCGTGCGTGCAGCCCCCGTGCCCTTGGCAGCAGCCGGCTGCGCCCAGGCGGTGGGGGCAGAGCAAAGCCCCCCGGCAGCGGCTGTCAACGCGGTCAGGATAAAGTGGCGGCGGTCAAAATGTCGAATCAAAGCAAAGAACCTTTCATGCCCGAGCCCACCCAGCCTTCCAGCGCGCCCGCGTCCACGCCCATCATCGCGGTGGAGCACGTTTTCAAGTCGGTGACGGATTCCACGGGAACGCTCGACATTTTGCGGGATATCGATTTCCGTCTTGAACCCAGGGAGACCGTGGCCATCGTGGGTGCTTCGGGCTCGGGCAAGAGCACGCTGCTGTCCATCATCGCGGGGCTGGATACCCCCACACGCGGCACCGTGCGGCTTGATGGCCAGGACTTGTTTGCCATCGACGAAGACGCCCGCGCCGCCCTGCGCGCCGCCAAGGTGGGCTTTGTGTTCCAGAGCTTTCAGCTCATGGGCAACCTCACGGCGCTGGAGAACGTGATGCTGCCTTTGGAGCTGTCGGAGCGCCGGGAAGTTCAAAAGGGCGCCCGCAAGGCCGCTGCGGACATGCTGGCACGCGTGGGGCTGGGCGAGCGTCTGTCGCATTACCCGAAGGTGCTGTCCGGCGGCGAGCAGCAGCGTGTGGCCCTGGCCCGGGCCTTTGTGGTGCAACCTGCGGTGCTGTTGGCCGACGAGCCCACGGGCAGCCTGGACTTTGCCACGGGCGAGACCATCATGCGGCTGATGTTCGACCTCAATCGTGAGCGCGGCACGACGCTGGTGCTGGTCACGCATGACCGCGCCATCGCCGACCAGTGCGACCGCCGCATCACCATCGAATCCGGACGCATGGTCTGACTGCAGCCGGGGGGAGCGCCGCGCTCGGCGGCCCCGGGAGGGGCAGCGCTGGCCTGCGGGATCAACATTTTCTGATGTTTTAGGCCGGTTGCGCACGTCTGTAATCACTTTGTAGCTATTAATTATATAGCATTCGTCGGTGGGTGCTCGCCGCCAGCGGATAATCGCCGCCATGTCCAGCCCCAAAGTTCTTTTCGGCTTTCACGCCGTGGGCGTGCGCCTGAAGACCGCGCCGCAGTCCATCATCGAGATTTATTACGAAGCCACGCGCCGCGACGCGCGCATGCGCCAGTTTCTCGACCGTGCCCGCGAGGCCGGTGCCCGCCTGATCGAAGCGGACAGCGTGCGCATTGCCAAGCTGGCTGGCAGCCATGGGCACCAGGGCGTGGCCGCCCGGGTAGAACCCGTGGCCCAGGTCACCTCGCTCGATGAGCTGCTCGAAAACCTGGAGGCCGCCGGCATCGAGCAGCCCCTGCTGCTGGTGCTCGACGGCGTGACGGACCCCCACAACCTGGGTGCCTGCCTGCGGGTGGCCGACGGTGCTGGCGCGCATGCGGTCATTGCCCCCAAGGACCATGCGGTGGGCATCAATGCCACGGTGGCCAAGGTGGCCAGCGGCGCGGCCGAGACCATGCCCTATTTCATGGTGACCAACCTTGCGCGCACGCTGGGCGAGCTCAAGGAGCGCAACATCTGGTGCATCGGCACCAGCGACGACGCGCCGCGCACCATCTACCAGGCAGACCTCAAGGGGCCGGTGGCGCTGGTGCTGGGCGCTGAGGGCGACGGCATGCGCCAGCTCACGCGAAAGACCTGCGACGAGCTCGTGAGCATTCCCATGAAGGGCGCGGTGGAGAGCCTGAACGTGTCGGTGGCCAGCAGCGTGTGCCTGTACGAGGCGCTGCGGCAACGGACCTGACGTTGCCGCCGCCGGTCGCGGAGCCCGCTGGGGGCTAGACCAGCCCGAGCGCCCCCAGCACGGCTCCCGTGCCCAGCATCCACAGCAGATGCAGCCGGGTGCGCCAGACCAGCAGCATGGTGATGGCCGTTACCAGCCACAGGGGCCAGTCAAGTGCCGGTTCGCCGTGCGCGCGGGCCAAGACCCACGCAGTGGCCAGCAGCAAGCCAATCACCACCGGGGCCATCCCTTGCTTAAAGGCACGCACGGCGCGCCGTTCACGGTTGCGGTGGCCCCAGCGCGTGGCCATCCAGGTCAGCACACTGCTGGGCAGCATCACCCCCAGCATGCACAGCGCCATGCCCATGGCCCCCAGCAACCAGCCGGCAGGCCCTGCGCCGCCCGCATTGATGCCCACATGCCAGCCCAGCAGGGCCACAAACAGCACATTGGGCCCCGGGGCTGCCTGGGCGATGGTGATGGAGGCGCTGAACTGCGGGTCGGTCAGCCAGGCGTTGCGCTCGACCAGGTAGCGGTGCATGTCGGGCGTGGTGGCAATCACTCCACCCACGGCCAAAAGCGACAGCGAAAGGTAGTAGGCGAACAGGCGCAGCCAGTCCATTGGCCCCAGGGTCAACAGCGGCTCAGCCGCGCTGGCCATGGCGGCGACCGTGCTGGTGGCGCTGCCGCTCACGCCGCGATCCTCCGCCATGTCAGCACGCAGGCCGCCCCGCCAATCACCGGCAAGATCCAGTACAGCGGCCACTGCAGCACTGCCATGGCGATGATGGTGAGCCCCGCCAGCAGCGCGCACAGCAGCCGCCCCAGCGGGTGGTTTTGGATGGATGCAAACAGCTTGATGCCCACCCCGGCAATCAGCCCCGCCGCCACCGCGCCCATGCCGCGCAGCGCACCGGCCACCGCAGGATGGCTTGCGAACTGTGCATAGACCACGGCCACCGCCAGCACCAGCACCAGCGGAAACGTCAGCATGCCCGCCAGCGCCGCCAGCGCGCCGCGCAGCCCGAAGTAGCGATCACCAATCATGATGCTCAGGTTGACCACGTTGGGCCCCGGCATGATCTGCGCCACGGCCCAGTCCTCTAAAAACTCTTCGTTGGTCATCCAGCGCTTGGTCTCCACCAGTTCGCGCTGCACCACCGTCAGCACGCCGCCAAACCCTTGCAGGGCCAGCCAGGTGAACGACCAAAACAGGTCGGACGCGTCGCGGGGGCGCGGCCGCTGCGTCTCGTCGGCGAGGGGTGGGGAGGAGGGCGGCGGTACAGGCATGGGGAGCGTGCGATAACAAGCGGAGTGGATGGGCAAGGCAGGCCGGGGCTGTGATGCGGGCTGCCAAGCATGCGGATCGAGCAGGCCCTAGGAGCCTGTCGGACTTGGAAATCGTCGGCTGCAAATCGACCGCAGCGGTCCATTTTTAACCGCCTTTTTGCCCCATAGCTCGGCTATGGGGCTGCAAATTCGGCAAAAACTGTCCTCGCTGGGGCCGATTTTCGCT
>NZ_JBKDRI010000068.1:0-33049 GCF_046341535.1 Acidovorax sp.
TGAGCGCTCGCAGCTTCAGTCGTTTGCGCGCAGTCGATCGCTGCCTGCGGCATTGAGTGCGCGAGCGCGCATTGTCCTGAGCAGTGCCGATGGCGAACTCAACAATGCCATCGCCGAGCGCCTGGGATTGACCAAGGCCACTGTGGGCAAGTGGCGAATGCGGTTTGTCGAGCGGCGCATCGCTGGCCTGTACGACGACGTGCGCCCGGGCAAACCACGCACGATCGATGATGAACGCGTGGCGAATTTGATCAAGACCACGCTGCACACCAAGCCCGCCAATGGCTCCACACACTGGAGCGTGCGCACAGTGGCTGCCGAGACCGGCATTTCCAAGACCAGCGTCGCACGGTATTTCCAGCTGTTTGGCCTGCAGCCTCATCGCACGGAGAGCTTCAAGCTCTCCAACGACCCGTTCTTCATCGAGAAGCTGCGCGATGTGGTCGGCCTGTACCTGAGCCCGCCTGACAACGCCTTGGTGATCTGCGTGGACGAGAAGAGTCAGTGCCAAGCGTTGGAGCGCACCCAGCCCATGCTGCCCATGGGTTTTGGCTATGTCGAGGGCGTCACCCATGACTACAAGCGCCACGGCACGACCACGTTGTTTGCTGCCTTGAACGTTCTCAACGGTGCCGTTTTGGCCGCCTGCAAGCCACGCCACCGACACCAGGAGTTTCTGGCCTTCCTGCGCGAGATCGACAATGCCGTACCTGCTGAGCTGGACATTCACTGCATCTGCGACAACTACGCCACGCACAGCCATCCGAAGATCAAGGCCTGGCTGAGCACAAGGCCGCGCTGGCACATGCACTTCATCCCAACTTACAGCTCTTGGCTGAACCAGGTTGAGCGCTTCTTCGCGCTGATCACCGACAAGGCGATTCGGCGGGGCTCGTTTACCAGCGTCAAGCAGCTTGTGCAGCGCATCGACCACTTCGTCGCCGCGCACAACACAAACTGCCAGCCCTTCACATGGACTGCCACCGCCGATTCGATCCTTGAAAAGCTGCATCGACTTTGCTCACGTATTTGCGGGACAGCACACTCTGTGCACTGAGCATAACAACCGCCTCGTGGAAGAAGGCGCTTGGGGGACATGACAACCTTGCATCGCAACCTACGCTGGCGTCATGAACATGGCATGAAAAAAGCGGCTCTACCGAGCCGCTTTTTTGCAGGTGCCAACCGTTTGAAAACGATCAGACGGTGACTTCCTTGGCGGTTTCGGCAAATTCCTCGATCTGGTCAAAGTTCATGTACTTGTAGATTTTGTCGCCATTTTTGTTGATGACGCCGATATCTGCCAGGTACTCTTCCTTGGTCGGGATGCGGCCGAGCTTGGAGCAGATCGCCGATAGCTCGGCTGAGCCGAGGTACACGTTCGTATTCTTGCCCAGGCGGTTGGGGAAGTTGCGCGTGCTGGTGGACATGACGGTGGCGCCCTCCTTCACCTGCGCTTGGTTGCCCATGCACAGCGAGCAGCCGGGCATTTCCATCCGGGCCCCGGCCGCGCCAAACACGCCGTAGTGGCCTTCTTCGGTGAGCTGCTGGGCGTCCATCTTGGTGGGCGGGGCCATCCATAGCTTGACGGGGATGTCTTTCTTGCCTTCAAGCAGCTTGGAAGCCGCGCGGAAGTGTCCAATATTGGTCATGCATGAGCCGATGAAGACTTCGTCGATCTTCGCGCCAGCCACGTCCGACAGCGTCTTGGCATCATCCGGGTCGTTGGGGCAGCACACGATGGGCTCGGTGATTTCGGCCAAGTCGATCTCGATCACGGCTGCGTATTCGGCGTCTGCGTCCGGCTGCAGCAGCTGGGGGTTGGCCAGCCAGGCTTCCATGGCCTTGATGCGGCGAGCAATGGTGCGCGCGTCGGCATAGCCCTGGGCAATCATGTTCTTGAGTAGCACGATGTTCGAGTTGATGTACTCGATCACGGGCTCTTTGTTCAGGCGCACGGTACAACCTGCGGCAGAGCGCTCGGCCGAAGCGTCCGACAGCTCGAACGCCTGCTCCACCTTCATGTCGGGCAGACCTTCGATCTCGAGAATGCGGCCCGAGAAGATGTTCTTCTTGCCCTGCTTGGCCACCGTGAGCAGGCCCTGCTTGATGGCGTACAACGGAATGGCGTGCACCAGGTCACGCAGCGTGACGCCCGGCTGCATCTGCCCTTTAAAGCGCACCAGCACCGATTCAGGCATGTCCAGCGGCATCACTCCCGTGGCGGCGGCAAACGCCACCAAGCCGGAGCCGGCTGGGAAGCTGATGCCGATGGGAAAGCGCGTGTGCGAGTCACCACCGGTGCCCACCGTGTCGGGCAGCAGCATGCGATTGAGCCAGCTGTGGATGATGCCGTCGCCGGGCTTGAGCGAGATGCCGCCGCGCGTGCTGATGAACTCGGGAAGCTCGTGGTGCATCTTCACGTCCACGGGCTTGGGGTACGCCGCGGTGTGGCAAAACGACTGCATCACCAGGTCGGCGCTGAAGCCCAGGCAGGCAAGGTCTTTGAGTTCGTCGCGCGTCATGGGGCCGGTGGTGTCTTGAGAGCCGACCGAGGTCATGCGAGGTTCGCAATACGTGCCGGGCACCACGCCCTGACCTTCGGGCAGACCGCAGGCGCGGCCCACCATCTTCTGCGCCAGCGTAAAGCCCTTGCCGGTGGCAGCCGGCACCTGGGGCAGGCGGAACAGTGTGGATGGTGGCAGGCCCAGCGCTTCGCGGGCCTTGGCGGTCAGGCCGCGACCAATGATCAGGGGAATTCGGCCGCCCGCACGCACTTCATCAAACAGCACTTCGCTCTTGACTTCAAACTCGGCAATCACGTTGCCGCCCTTGAGGGCCTGGCCCGCATAGGGCAGCAGCTCGATCTCGTCGCCCATGTGCATCTGGCTCACGTCCAGCTCGATCGGAAGCGCGCCGGCATCTTCCATGGTGTTGTAGAAGATCGGGGCGATCTTGCCGCCCAGGCACACGCCGCCAAATCGCTTGTTGGGCACAAAGGGAATGTCTTCGCCCGTGAACCACAACACGCTGTTGGTGGCCGACTTGCGGCTCGAGCCCGTACCCACCACGTCGCCCACATAGGCGACCAGGTTGCCGCGTGCGCGCAAGTCTTCAATGAATTTCACCGGGCCGCGCTTGCCGTCTTCCTCGGGCGTGATGCCGTCACGCTTGTTTTTGAGCATGGCCAGCGCATGCAGCGGGATGTCGGGACGGCTCCAGGCATCGGGCGCGGGCGACAGGTCATCGGTGTTGGTCTCGCCGGTGACCTTGAGCACGGTGAGCTTGATGCTCTGAGGCACCTCGGGGCGGCTGGTGAACCACTCGGCATCAGCCCAGCTTTGCAGCACAGATTGGGCAAACGTGTTGCTCTTGTCGGCCTTTTCCTTGACATCATGGAACTGGTCGAACATGAGCAGCGTCTTCTTGAGCGCTTCGGCAGCGACCGCCGCCACGGCGGCATCGTCGAGCAGATCGATCAGCGGGGTGAGGTTGTAGCCGCCCAGCATGGTGCCCAGCAGTTGAGTGGCCTTTTCGCGGTCAATCAGGGGGCATGTTTCTGTGCCGTGAGCCACGGCGGCCAGGTAGCTCGCCTTCACCTTCGCCGCATCGTCCACACCGGCAGGCACGCGGTGCGTGATCAGCTCAATCAGGTTCGCTTCTTCGCCAGCGGGCGGGTTCTTGAGCAAATCGACTAGTTCGCTGGTCTGCTTGGCGCTCAGCGGCAGGGGTGGAATGCCCAGCGCAGCGCGCTCGGCCACATGATCACGGTAGGCTTTCAACATCGTTTTCTCCAGTTGGGTCTATCTATTCAAAGTGAGGCGCGAGGGCACAGCAGACGGCCTAAAGCACTTCAAGGTGAGTGGCATCGCTGCTGCACAGGACTTACTTGAGCGGTTCGAGCACGCTCACAGGCGGATTCTTCTTGAAGGCTTCGGCCACCACGGTCTGCTCGGGGCTCATGCATTCGTCCGCCAGGCGCTGGCCCAGGCGCTGGTTCATCAGCATCGACTTGTTGGCAATCTGTAGCCAGACCGCACCGCCCTTGGCATCTTCAAGCCGTACGGCACCCGTGGAGGTGACCACAGGCGCCATGAAATACCTGAAACCCTTGCCCTCGATGCGGAAGTGGCCAGGGCTTGCAGGCTCGGGCGTCACGGTGACGTAGGCTCCCAGTTCACAGGGCATGCGGCCCACATGCACACGCTCGGCAATCGCCAGCTCTTCGGGCGAAAGGGCAGCCTCGGCCGCGCTGATGCCGGCTGCCACCTGGTTGGTAGCACTCTTGAGTTGCTCGCGGCTGCTGGACGGCTCGGCCTTGGCAACGGTGGCCTTCTGGGGGGCGGAGTTCGAGGTGCCATTGCCCGCCGATTTGGCATCAGACTTGGACGCAGGCTTGGCTGCGGCCTTGGACGCAGGTTTTGCCAGCTCACTCTTGGCTGAAGACTTGCCCGAAGGCGGGGTCGCAGTCGCCGACTGCGTCCATGCCAGACCGGGCGCCACAATGATGAGGGCGGTGACAAGGAAGGTCTTCATGAGGATTTCCTGCGTTGGACGATTCAAGATGGTTCACGAATGAACCGTGGTGGTCTCGCTGCGGAACCAGTGGCGTACCGACTGCGGCAACGGACGCGCGGTTTGATGGGCACGCTCCAGCACCTGCCAGTAAAAACGGTAGCTCGCACGGTCGTGCAGGATGCCATGGTGATTGATCGGAGCCCAATCAGCGCCTATCGCTGCCGCTATTATTTCAGAAGCATCCACGATGTCGTCCTGCCGCGGCGCAAACGCCTGCAGGATGGGCCGGATCTGCGCCGGATGGATACTCCACATGCGGGTAAAGCCCATCTCGCCAGCGGCACGACCGGCCGCAGTGCGCATGGCCTCGGCATCGGAAAACTCAGTCACCACGCAATGCGACGGCACCTTGCCATGGGCGTGGCAGGCGGCTGCGATTTCCAGCTTGGCTCGCACGACCAGCGGATGTGAAAACTGCCCAGCGGAACTCATGCCATGCGCCGGTATGGCGCCGCCATGCGCCGACACGAAGTCCATCAGACCGAAGCTCAGGCTCTGCACACCGGGATGCGCAGCAATTTCGAACACGCGGTTCACCGCCGCAGGGGATTCAATCAAGGCATGCACGGGCAGGTGGGCAGCGCCAGCAGCGGCGAGCGCACGTTCCACGCGCAGCACATCGTCCACCGATTCGACCTTGGGCACCATGACATGGCACAGCCGATGCCCCGCCTCAGATGCCACGATCTCCACATCGCTGGCAAATGCCGGGTGGTCGACCGCGTGGATGCGCACCGCCACACGCGCCTCGGGCGCGGCTTCGATTGCAAGGCGTGCCACCAGCCGGGCATGCTCGACCTCCAGGCCCACGGGCGCGCCGTCTTCGCAATCCAAGGTGACGTCAAAAACGCAAAAGCCAAACTCCCGCGTCATCTCAGCCTGCAGCTGCAGGCTTTTTTGCATCCGCACCGCCACCCCGCTGTAGTGATCGCACACCGGCAGCAGGTGGCTGCGCGCCTGCGGCCCTAGAAGAACATCACGCGGATGCAGCCGTGAAAGCTGTAATGCAGCGCCAGGCCCCTGCACGGAGCGCTCGGCGACCGAGGGGTCAGAAGCCAATGGCGTCGGCTGCATCTTGGCGGGCGTGCAGACCGTCTTTACAGCAGGTGCTTGACGCCGTCCTGCTCACCTTGCAGTTCAGCCAGGGTTTTGTTGATGCACTCTTGCGAGAAAGCATCGATTTCCAGACCCTGAACGATCTTGTACTCGCCGCCCTCGCAGGTGACGGGGTAGCCGAACATCACATCCTTGGGGATGCCGTATTCGCCGTTGGAAGGGACGCCCATGGTGACCCACTTGCCGTTGGTGCCCAGCGCCCAGTCGCGCATGTGGTCAATGGCAGCGTTGGCAGCCGAAGCAGCCGACGACAAACCTCGCGCAGCTATGATCGCTGCGCCACGCTTGCCCACAGTGGGCAAGAACGTGTTGGCGTTCCACTCGTGGTCGTTGATGGTGTCCTTGACGGACTTGCCGTTGACCCTGGCAAACCGGTAGTCCGCGTACATGGTGGGCGAGTGATTGCCCCACACAGCCAGCTTCTCGATATCTCCTACAGCGCAGCCGATCTTGGCGGCGATCTGAGAGGCAGCGCGGTTGTGGTCCAGGCGGAGCATGGCGGTGAAGTTCTTGGCCGGCAGATCAGGAGCCGACTTCATGGCGATGTAAGCGTTGGTGTTGGCCGGGTTGCCCACCACCAGCACGCGCACCTTGCGCGAGGCCACAGCATTCAGGGCCTTGCCCTGCGCTGTGAAGATTTGGGCATTGGCAGCCAGCAGATCGGCACGTTCCATGCCTGGGCCACGGGGGCGAGCCCCCACCAGCAAAGCGTAATCGGAATCCTTGAAAGCTAACATCGGATCGCTGTGGGCTTCGATACCGGCCAGCAGCGGGAAGGCGCAATCTTCCAGTTCCATGATCACGCCCTTGAGAGCGTTCTGGGCCTTTTCGTCGGGAATTTCAAGCAGTTGCAGGATCACGGGCTGGTCCTTGCCCAACATTTCGCCAGAGGCGATGCGAAACAGCAATGCATAACCGATTTGGCCAGCGGCGCCAGTGACGGCAACTCGAACAGGCTTCTTGCTCATGGTGAAAACTCCCGGGAAGTAAAAAAACAGGGAATGCAACGCTGCACCAGCGCCTGCTACGAGCAGCCAGTGCCTTGCAAAACAGCCTCGAATTGTACTTCCGAACCCCGCACGGGGTCAATTTGTCTTATGTCTTATATAAGATATGATCAGCACCGCCGGAAGTTGATCGCACATCCCTGGCTCGAGCCGAAAATCTGTCGGTGCGATTGGCGCCGCAACCAGCCTTCACCACAGCCCATGTCATCCCAGCCTATTGCCGCTGACACCAGTCCGACCCTGCAAGGCGGAGCCACTCCGGCGTTCAGCCCGCTTTATCAGCAGATCAAAGGCCTGATCCTGCAAAGCCTGCAGCAGGGCGAATGGAAACCCGGCGAGGCGATACCCAGCGAGATGGAACTTGCCGGACGCTTTCGTGTGAGCCAGGGCACGGTACGTAAAGCCATCGACGAACTGGCCGCAGAGAACCTGGTCATGCGCCGCCAGGGCAAGGGCACGTTTGTGGCAACCCATGCCGAGCAGCATGTGCAGTACCGGTTTCTGAAGCTGCTGCCCGACTCCGGCGACGCCCGGGTTGAGGGGCCAGCGCAGCGCCGCGTAATCGATTGCCGTCGCGTGCGTGCCAACGCAGATGTGGCGCGCGCCCTGGCCTTGCGCAGCGCAGACGCCGTGATACAGGCGCGCCGCATTCTTTCGTTTGCGGGTGTGCCCACCATCCTGGAGGACATCTGGCTTCCCGGCCAGGCATTCAAGGGACTCACGGCAAGCCAGCTGGCTGACTATCAAGGCCCCACTTACGCGATGTTCGAGCTGGATTTTGGGGTGCGCATGGTTCGCGCCGAAGAAAAAATTCGCGCCGTTCTGCCCGACAAAGAGCAGGCGCAGCTTCTTTCGGTCACCCCCGCGACTCCCTTGCTCAGCGTTGAACGCATCGCATTCACCTACAACGACGTACCGATGGAGTTACGCCGGGGTCTTTATCGCACCGATACCCACCATTACCGTAACGAATTGAGCTGACGCGGGGCTGGCATCCGAGCTTTAAGGTCGAAAATACCGGAGCATCAAAAACCCTCAATGCTGCGTTGCAATAGAATTTTGGTTGTCTGCATAGATCGATTACAGAACAGTTACATCCAAGAAAGCACAAGACATGACTGAGCTTGCCAAGAAACGGCCTGAATTCCGGAACATCAATGCCTTCAAGGACCTCACGACCTACCGTCTGCCGCCTGCGGGCTGGGTGTCCATCCTTCACCGCGTCAGCGGTGTGATCATGTTCCTGCTGCTCCCGTTCATTGTGTGGATGTTCGACACCTCCGTCTCCTCCGAAATTTCTTTCGCAAAATTCAAGGCGGTTTTCAACATTGGCCTGGGCTTTGTGCCCGGCTGGTTCTTCAAGCTGGTCGTCCTGGCACTGATGTGGGCGTATCTGCACCACTTCATCGCGGGCCTGCGCCATCTGTGGATGGACGTCAGCCACGACGCCGTGAGCAAGGAATTTGGGAAGTCTTCGGCGATCTTCACCTTGATTTCGAGCATTGCGCTGACGCTGGCCCTGGGCGCCAAGCTGTTTGGTCTGTACTGATGATTTCTCTGGCCGGATGCATCTCGAGGATGCACGGCTGACTCCGACTTTCAAAGGAAAAAAACAATGTCCGTCAATTACGGCTCCAAGCGCACCGTCGTCGGTGCCCACTACGGCTTGCGTGACTGGCTGAGCCAGCGCGTGACTGCGGCCCTGATGGCCCTGTTCACCGTGCTGGTGCTGGCCCAACTGCTGCTGGTCAAGGGACCGATCGGCTACGACGCCTGGGCAGGCATCTTCTCCAGCCAGTGGATGAAAGTAATCACGTTCTCGGTGATCGTTTCGCTGGCCTGGCATGTGTGGGTCGGTGTCCGTGACATTTTCATGGACTACATCAAGCCCGTGGGCGTACGTCTTGCCTTGCAGGTGTTCACCATCGTCTGGCTCGTTGCCTGCACCGGTTGGGGCATCCAGGTTCTCTGGCGTCTTTGAATCCCGCGACTGAAGGCATATAACAATGAGCTACACCAACGCAAACATCACCAAGCGCAAGTTCGACGTCATCATCGTTGGCGCCGGCGGCTCCGGCATGCGCGCATCGCTTCAGCTGGCCCGCGCCGGACTGAACGTCGCAGTGCTGTCCAAAGTCTTCCCCACCCGCTCGCACACCGTGGCGGCTCAGGGCGGCATTGGCGCGTCCCTGGGCAACATGTCCGAGGACAACTGGCACTACCATTTCTACGACACCATCAAGGGCTCAGACTGGCTAGGCGACCAGGATGCGATCGAGTTCATGTGTCGTGAAGCTCCCAAGGTCGTTTATGACCTAGAACACATGGGCATGCCGTTTGACCGCAACACGGATGGCACGATCTACCAGCGCCCGTTTGGCGGCCACACCGCCAACTATGGCGAAAAGCCCGTGCAACGCGCCTGCGCTGCTGCCGACCGCACCGGCCACGCCATGCTGCACACGCTGTATCAGCAAAACGTCAAGGCGCGCACCAACTTCTTTGTGGAGTGGATGGCTCTGGATCTGATTCGCGACGCCGATGGCGACGTCGTGGGCGTGACCGCACTGGAAATGGAAACCGGCGACCTGCACATCCTGGAGGCCAAGACCACCCTGCTGGCCACTGGTGGCGCAGGCCGCATCTTTGCCGCATCGACCAACGCCTTCATCAACACCGGAGACGGTCTGGGCATGGCAGCGCGCGCTGGCATTCCGCTGGAAGACATGGAGTTCTGGCAGTTCCACCCCACCGGCGTGGCCGGAGCGGGCGTGCTGCTGACCGAGGGTTGCCGTGGCGAAGGGGCCATCTTGCTCAACAGCAATGGCGAGCGCTTCATGGAGCGCTACGCGCCCACGCTCAAAGACCTGGCACCGCGTGATTTTGTTTCGCGCTCGATGGACCAGGAAATCAAGGAAGGCCGTGGCTGCGGCCCCAACAAGGACTACGTGCTGCTCAAGCTGGACCACCTGGGTGCAGACACCATCCACAAGCGCCTGCCTTCGGTGTATGAGATCGGCGTGAACTTTGCCAATGTGGACATCACCAAGGAGCCCATTCCTGTCGTGCCCACCATCCACTACCAGATGGGTGGCATCCCCACCAACATCAACGGACAGGTGGTGGTGCAGCAAGGGGGCAACGACAACCTGGTGGTCAACGGCCTGTACGCCGTGGGCGAATGCTCGTGCGTGTCGGTGCACGGCGCCAACCGCCTGGGCACCAACTCGCTGCTGGACCTGCTGGTGTTCGGCCGCGCAGCGGGCAACCACATCGTCGAATTTAACGACAAGAACAAGAACCACAAACCCCTGCCCAAGGACGCGGCTGACCGCACCCTGGCGCGCCTGAACCGCCTGCAGGGCGCCAGCAGCGGCGAATACGCCCAGGACGTGGCCAATGACATTCGCGCCAGCATGCAGTTGCACGCCGGCGTGTTCCGCACGCAGGCCAGCATGGACGAAGGCGTCAAGAAGATCGCCGAACTACGCAACCGCATCAACAGCGTGGGCCTGAAGGACCACTCCAAGGTGTTCAATACCGCCCGCATCGAGGCGCTGGAAGTCGAGAACCTGATCGAATCCGCACAGGCCACGATGGAGTCGGCAGCAGCCCGCAAGGAATGCCGCGGCGCCCACACCGTGAGCGACTATGAGCGCCCCGCGGACGACCCGGTGGCACCACTGGGCCGCGACGATGCCAACTGGATGAAGCACACGCTGTGGCACAGCGAGAGCAACAGCCTGACCTACAAGCCAGTCAAACTCAAACCCCTGACCGTGGACTCCGTTCCGCCAAAGGTTCGTACGTTCTAAACGGTTACAGGAGCACCCACTATGGCAAAACGCACCTTCCAAATCTATCGCTACGATCCTGACAAGGACGCCAAGCCCTACATGCAAACGGTCGAGGTCGAACTCGACGGCAGCGAGCGCATGCTGCTCGACGCGCTGATGAAGCTCAAGGCGCAGGACCCATCCCTGTCGTTCCGCCGGTCGTGCCGCGAAGGCGTCTGCGGCTCCGACGCGATGAATATCAACGGCAAGAACGGTCTGGCCTGCCTGACCAACATGAACACGCTGCCCGGCACCGTGGTCCTCAAGCCCCTGCCCGGCCTGCCAGTGATCCGCGACCTGATCGTGGACATGACGCAGTTTTTCAAGCAGTACAACTCGATCAAGCCGTACCTCATCAACGATAACGTGCCGCCCGAGACCGAGCGCCTGCAGTCACCCGAAGAGCGCGAAGAGCTCAACGGCCTGTACGAGTGCATTCTGTGCGCGAGCTGCTCCACCAGTTGCCCCAGCTTCTGGTGGAACCCCGACAAGTTCGTGGGCCCGGCCGGCCTTCTGCAGGCCTACCGATTCATCGCTGACAGCCGCGACGAAGCCACGGCACAGCGCCTGGACAACCTGGAAGACCCCTATCGTTTATTCCGTTGCCACACCATCATGAACTGCGTGGATGTTTGCCCCAAGGGTTTGAACCCTACCAAGGCGATCGGCAAGATCAAGGAGTTGATGGTGCGCCGCGCCATCTGACCTGGCGATTCCAACGGTCATGGGTGACACTGCCAACTCCGAGCCGCTGTCAGCGTCTCGGCTGCTGAACGAGCGCGAGCTGAGCAAGCTGCACTGGCGCTGCAGGCGCGGTCTGCTCGAAAACGACCTGTTCATTGAACAGTTCTTCGCCCGGTTCGAGCCTGAGCTGAACCAGCGCCATGCGCAGGGCCTAGCTATCCTGATGGACCTTTCGGACAACGACCTGCTGGACCTTCTCCTGCGGCGTCGCGAACCCAAGGACTCGCTAGATGCGCCCGAGGTCCATGAAGTGCTAAGGATGCTGCGCAAAAGCGGCCGCACCCCAGAGCTTGGGGCCTGATGGCCCAGCCACACCACACCGGATGATCATCGGCAAAACCTAAGGAAAATCACAATGAAGCTAGCTGACAACAAAGCCACCCTGTCCTTCAGCAACGGCAGCCCCAGCGTGGACCTGCCGATCTACCAGGGCAGCATCGGTCCGGACGTGATTGATATTCGCAAGCTGTATGCGCAGACGGGCATGTTCACCTACGACCCGGGTTTTCTTTCGACGGCGGCAACGCAGTCGGCCATCACGTACATCGATGGCGACAAGGGCGAGCTGCTGTACCGTGGCTACCCCATCGAGCAGCTGGCCACTCACTGTGACTACCTGGACACCTGCTACCTACTGCTCAACGGCGACCTGCCCAACGAGACGCAGAGAACCGCTTTTCACAAGCTCGTGACCAACCACACCATGGTCAACGAGCAAATGCAGTTCTTTCTGCGGGGTTTCCGCCGTGACGCCCATCCGATGGCGGTGCTGACCGGTCTGGTGGGCGCGCTGTCGGCCTTCTACCACGACAGTACAGACATCAACAACCCGCAGCACCGCGAGATCGCCGCCATCCGGCTCATTGCCAAGATGCCGACGCTGGTTGCCATGGCATACAAGTACGGCGTGGGTCAGCCCTATATGTACCCGCAGAACAGTCTGAGCTACTCGGGCAACTTCCTGCGCATGATGTTCGGCACGCCCTGCGAAGAGTACAACGTCAGCCCCGTGCTCGAGCGCGCCCTGGACCGTATCTTCATCCTGCACGCCGACCACGAGCAAAATGCTTCGACCTCGACCGTGCGCCTGTGCGGCTCGTCCGGCACCAACCCGTTTGCAGCCATTGCTGCGGGCGTGGCCTGCCTGTGGGGGCCCGCACACGGCGGCGCCAACGAGGCGGCCCTGAACATGCTGCACGACATCCAGGCCCAGGGCGGTGTCGAGAAAATTGGCGAGTTCATCAAGCAGGTCAAGGACAAGAACTCCGGCGTGAAGCTGATGGGCTTCGGGCACCGTGTCTACAAGAACTATGACCCTCGCGCCAAGCTCATGCAGGAAACCTGCAATGAAGTGCTGGCCGAGCTGGGTCTGGAAAACGACCCGCTGTTCAAGCTGGCCAAGTCACTGGAGAAAATCGCCCTGGAAGACGATTACTTCGTGCAGCGCAAGCTTTACCCGAATGTGGATTTCTACTCGGGCATCGTGCAGCGCGCCATCGGCATTCCAGTGAATTTGTTCACCGGCATTTTTGCCCTGGCCCGCACCGTGGGCTGGATCGCCCAGCTCAACGAAATGATCGGCGACCCCGAGTACAAAATCGGCCGTCCACGCCAGTTGTTCTCCGGGTCCGAGCGCCGCAACGTGCCTCCCCTGGAAAGCCGTTGATTGCAGCCGCTGTGTGCGCCGCCCGCCGGTGCGCACCCTGCCCCGTCAAAGCCAGCATGCGCGGTGCCTGCTGGCTTTTTTCATCGCCACGGCGTACTCACTCCCCTGAGGTCTGAAGCACTCTCGCTGCGCCCCGACAGCGGCATTCCGAACTGAAGATAGCGTTTGTCCGCTAACGCCAGCTTCAGCGCCCCAGCCCTGGTGGGAAGAAAACTGGCTTGCCATCTGCCGATGTAAACCTGCCGCACCCGCATCACTGGGGTATCCATGTCGGGAAACACGCCGTCGCCAAAGCATCTGCTCAGACTGCCAGGCGATCGGGCCGCTCTTGCCTTAATGCTCTTTTAAGGGCAAGGACTGACCATCTGCACTATGCCCGTTTTCCGACAGCGGCTGCGCCCTGTGCGTGCGGCCCAGAGCAGCCTTCGCATCGCCGACACAGCGCCGCCCTCATTCTTCTCCTCCGCACGGCTGGCCGTGTTCGTCAGCCTGTGGCTTGCCACTGTTTGCAACGTGCCGTTGTGGGCCGCCGTGCGAGACCTTCCTGGCGACGGGCTCTCTATCGACCGACTGGGATTCATGCTGGTATTTGGTGCTGTCGTTGCCGCGGGCAACGTAGCCTTGCTCAGCCTGCTGGGATGGCGGCGAACCGTCAAGCCCATGGCGACAGCGCTGGTGCTGATGGCGGCTTTTGGCGCATATTTCATGCTGGCCTATGGGATAGTCATCGACGCCACCATGCTCACCAACGTGCTGCAAACCGATGTGCAGGAGGCTGGGGATCTGTTCAATTGGCGGCTGGTGGCAACCGTCGTGGTGCTCGCCGGGCCACCCCTGTGGTGGCTATGGCATCACCCACTGCCGCAGCGGACCTTGCTCAGACAGGCACTGCATAACGTCGGCCTGCTGGCCATGGCATCGGTCGTAGCGGTGCTCGGCGTTCTGCTGGTGTTTCAGGAGTTTGCCTCCACTATGCGTAATCACACCCAGTTGCGCTACCTGATCAATCCGCTCAACAGCGTTTACGCGCTGGGCAACATCGCCACCCGGCCGCTGCGCATGGATACACGGCAGATCCTTCCCATCGGCAGGGACGCCCAGCTCGGCGTCACCTACTCGGGTCAGCCGCGCCCGCCGCTCTTGGTGCTGGTACTCGGCGAAACGGGGCGTGCCAGTAATTTCGCGCTCAATGGCTACAGCAGGCCCACCACGCCACTTCTATCGACGCGCAGCGACCTCATCAGCGCCCGTAATGCGTGGGCCTGTGGCACCAGCACCGCGGCCTCGGTGCCATGCATGTTTTCGCACCTGTCGCGCAATGACTTCGAATCGCGCAAAGCCAATTTCGAGGGTCTCATGGACGTGCTGCAGCACGCTGGCTTGGCCGTGCTATGGGTGGACAACCAGTCCGGCTGCAAGGGCGTGTGCGACCGCATTCCCAACGCCAGCACCTTTGGCGAAAAAGATCCTGACCATTGCCCTGGTGGCTCTGACTGCCTGGATACCATCATGCTCAAAGGCTTGGACGAACGCCTGGCAGCGCTGCCTGCCGAACAGCGCCAGCGCGGCACCGTGGTGGTGCTGCATCAGATGGGCAGCCACGGTCCGGCGTACTACAAACGCTCGGCTCCAGAACGCAAGGTGTTCGTGCCCGAGTGCCGATCCAACGCGCTGCAAGAGTGCGGCCGCGAGCAGGTGGTCAATGCATACGACAACAGCATCGTGGAGACCGATTTCTTCCTCGACTCTGTCATCAAATGGCTCCAAGGGCATGAAGCAAAATCCGACACAGCGATGATTTATGTGTCAGACCATGGTGAATCGCTGGGAGAGAACAACATCTACCTGCATGGTTTGCCCTACGCCATCGCACCGGACGTCCAAAAGCACGTGCCGTGGCTGACCTGGTTATCCCCCGCCATGCAGGCCCGCGCGCGCATCAGCACCGGCTGCCTCCGACGCCAGTTGGCCGAGCAGCGCATCACGCACGACCACTATTTTCATTCGGTCTTGGGGCTGATGGATGTGCAGACCGGGATCTACGACCCTGCACTGGATATGTTTGCAGACTGCATGCAGTCTGCCGCCGCTGCCGATCGCCCAGCGTCCGCAGCGCGATAAACGAGTTTCAGGTGGCCAAACCGCGCCGGGCGGTTTAACCTTGTGTTCGCCCCGATGGGCTGCCACGCATCGCCGAAACGTGCTCCCCGAAATGCCTTGGTCGCTCCACAGCCCCGAAGCGCCAAGCGCTGCGCTGTACACGGGGTATCTCTCGTGGTCAGGCCCCAGGTGCACCCGATTCCCAGCTGCCATCAACTGGCACAGGTGCATAAACACCGCCTGGTCAACGATGTTCAAGGCCTCTGGACTGCGGAAGACGTACTCCATCCGCTGCTTTTGGATGGTCGTCTTGTACTCAATTTCCAGCGGGACAACCGGCGCCCCGTTCTGGGTTGGCCGAAACAGCCCCTGCGCGAAGATGACTGCGGGCCACACGGGGGCGTGGTCCATGTAATCGACTACGTAGCGGCTGGCATCGCTCGGACAACGCGGCTGGGGCGATGTGGTTTTTTTTAGTTTGCTCATGCTTGCCTTTGTGCTGATCCAAAGTAGCAAGCAGATTTAGGTGCACGCAAAGATTCCGCCCCAAAGCACCGTCATCGCCCCTCCCGCCAGTGACCGCAAGCTATTCCTGCTCGAAGTTGGCGGAGCGGAATTTCAGCACCCCGCAGTTCTCTTTGATGGTCCGCTGCAAGGCTGCCTCAAAACCGTCGCGCGTGCGCGCCTCAATTTCGACGGTGACGGTGACGTCCACACCGCTCTGGGCCGCAAAGTGCTGAATCACCTCGTTCACGATGGTCGAAAAGTCCATGGTTGCCGTCGTGGCATCCACCTCCACCAGTCCAAAGAACCGGTTGGGCAATGCCACCGCAGCCGTAGCCGCCGTGGTTCCCTCGGACTTGGAAACCACCGGACGCTGGCCGGGCAATGGCGTGCCAGGCACACCGCTGCCGACATTGGCAGGCACCGCTTGCTGTGCTGCACGCTCGCGCTGCTCCGCATCCAGCTTCTGTTGGTACTCGATGGCCGCCGCCTGGCTAATGAGCACGGTGTCTGCATCCATGGTGACCAATGCCGAGTGGCCGAAGGAAAACCCCAGCCAACGATCACCATCCTTGCCCGCCGCATAGCCAAACCCGTCACGGGTGGCGCAGCCTACCGTCACCGCCTGCACAAACACATCAGAGTTCAGCAGGCGTGGCAGGTACAGGTACTGGCAACTGTCTTGCCACACTTTCAAAGCCGAGACCTCGGTGACGCCCTCTTTGAAGTACCACTGGTTCAACACCCGGTTCAGGTGGACGGGCGACCACGCACTCACCAGCCATTCTTCTTCTTTGAGCTTGCCCTCAATCGCATCGACCACGCTCGGTGCAGACGCCGACAAGGCCACAGCCTCCCAGCGCAGTGCCAACTTGCCCCGCACCATCTCTTCGGTGGGCACCATCAGCCAGCGATAGGTCTCGCGCACCATCTGCTTGACGCCATCCTCAGTACCGTCCATCGCGCGCTTGGCCTGATCGGCCTGGTAGGTGCCCAGGTCGATACGGCGGTTTTGCACGTCTTCCACGATGGACTTCCATGCCAGATAGGTCCGCACGGCATCACGCAGGCGCTGCACAGCGTCACCATCGGGCGCCAGGAAAATCAGGCGGTTGCGTTTCAGCCGTGGTGCATCGCCCCGCTTTTCCAGCACCTCGGTGGCAGCCAACAAAGCCAACGACTCATCTTGCTTGCGGTAACCCGCATTGGGCGGCAGCACCACCAACCGTGGCCCCAGGCCAAACTCATCGGGCACATCCGCAGACGGCACAAACACATGGATGGCGGCAAAGTGGTTGCCCTTGGTAAACACCCTGCCCACACGGTCGCGCAGCAGTGGCATCACGTCATCAGCGTCTTTCAGATTGGCCTTGCGGCTTTCCATCTCGCGGCGCAGGTTGGGGCGCGTGTCAAACCAGTAGCTGTCCTTTTCACCGTAGAGGTAATGCAGCCGATCACGCAGGCGCTTGATGACGTCCTCATACGTGCCCACGGCCTGCCCTGGCTGCACAGCACCCAGCAAAATGCCTTCTACCCGAATGCCGCGCACCGCCTGCGCAGCGTTAGACGGCGCACTGCCCAAGAATATGGTGCGCGCAACGCGCCGCGCGGCTTGCAAGCTGCCAAACCGGGTGTCATGCCCGTCAATGTCTGCCGCCGCTGAGCGCGGGCCATCCATCTCTCGTTCAATCACCGGCTCCCAGCCATTGGGCAGGTAGTGGATGCTCTTGTTGCGCACCAGCGCATCGTCCAGCGGCAACGACCCCGGCATGATGAGCGGGTCTTTGTCACGGCTATCCCACAGCCTGTGGATGACGATGGCCATGTACTGCAACACCCCGCGCGTGCGCTGAAACTTATCCAGCGTGGACCAGTCCTCGTACAGCCGGTCGAACACCTCCGGGTGAATCGGGTATGCGTGCGCAATGCGCTCCTCGTAGCGCGCCTCCTGCGTCTCGCTAGGGAACTTGGTCGGGTTCTGGCGGTACAGCTCGCCAAAAGCCCGTGCCGTGGCGTTCACCTGCGCGGGGTCGCCCACGGTGTCAAACAGCCGCCTGCGCACAATCTCGAAGGCCTCTTCCGCTGCCACTGGCTTCCAGACCGATTCCACGCGGCCAAAGTATTTTTCCAGCACATCCAGCGCGCGCTGACCCTGCGTGCCTGCCGCCTCGGTTTCTGACTGGGGAAGCGATGCCAACAAGATGGCGTTAGGCACGCTCTTCATCGCCTCAGTCAACGCCTGGATGAAGGTGATGTTGCTATCAAACGTCCCGCCGGGGTAGCTCTTGCCCGGCTCCAACTGGCGCACATAGGCCACCAGCTCGTCCAGCAGCACTACACACGGCGCCGCGCGTTGCAGCAGAGTCGTCAGCACGTCTTTACCGGGGGATGTACCCGCCTGATCGGCATCGGCCAGCAGCGCATAGCCCTCGGCCCCCAGCAGCTGCACAGCCAGGTCTCCCCACAGCGTGTTCACCGTGGTACCCGCATGCGACCGCGGCAGGCTGGGCGAGAACTTGATGCCATCAATGACCGCCACCCGTGCCTGCGGCAGCGATGTCACGCCTGCGGCATCCAGAATGGGCGGGATGCCCGCCAGCTTCTCGGTGGGGCACTGGCGGCTGGCTAGGTGGTACACCGCCAGCAGCGTGTGGGTCTTGCCACCACCAAAGGCCGTTTGCAGCTGGATGACCGGGTCACCGCCCCGCCCCGACAAGCGCTCAGCCACGCTTTGCAATAGCAGGCGCATACCTTCGGTGATGAAGGTTCGGGCGAAGAACTTCTCTGCGTCCTGGTACTCAGGCTCCGCCGTGCCTGCATGCACCTGCGAGATGTCAGCAGCGAATTCGCTTTGCTTGAAAGTGCCTTCCAGCACGTCCTTGTGGGGGTGGGCGACTTCGCGCCACGGTTTGATGCTCATCCCATTTATCCCTGAACGGCCCAGCTCATACCAGGCTTGATAGTGTCCTGATCAACAACGCAAGGGTGCGGGTCAATCGCTTTGATCAACGTTTTCAGCTTTTGCAGCACCTTGTCAGACTCGATGGCTTTTGGACGGAGCCGCGAACGGCTGCGCGGCGTTTCAAGGTGCAAAACGACTCGCAAGTGGCGCTTACGCAAAATCGTTTCCGCCACACGCTTCTCGTCCGCGTCATTGGCATGCAAGCGGGCCGATATCAAGCCCGCCAAGGTGTCGCGTACTTTCAGTGCAACCTCATCTGCAAGGTCAATTGCCTTGGTGCGCGGATTGACCCGGTAGTCTTTGACCTCGATGAGCCATCCTGTGTCAGCCGCCGCATAGACCACATCGACAGCCTTCGTGCCCCCAAATGCGCTGTTGAACTGATTGCGATAGTGCGACCATGCGTCGTACTTGCTCGACAAGCCCCCTCGCGCAAAAGTGAAGGTCAGCCGATCCTCCGTAATGGGGTTTTCAATCACGGGCATGCAGCCCCTCCACAGCCATGAATCGATCAGACTGATGCAACTCCTCATCCAAAAGCACCAGAGTCTTGATGTCGTACAAATCAGCGCTCTGCTCCAACTCAGTAGGCTTTCCTAAGCCACTCGCTTTGAGCGCAAAGTACCTTGGTGCGAGGGACTGGAATGGTGCATCTTGCAATAGCATTTCAAGCTCGCGCATCAGGAAGAGTGAGTGCGTCGCGATGAAAACCTGAATACCCTGCTGGCACAACGTGAGAATGCTGCGGGCCAGCACCTTGATGAGCTTTGGGTTCATGTTCGTTTCAGGCTCATCCCAAAGCAGGTAGCCCTTGTCCAGCAGTACCCCCGTGCTGATCAAGCGTGCCAACATGGCCAGCTTTCGCAGGCCTTCGGCCACCAGCGGCATTTCCATGTTGCCCTCGCCTGGAATGCTCAGGTAGAACTCACCGGTGCCAGAGTCCACCACCACCTTGCCCCCCATAGCCTCTTCCAGAGGCTGCAAAAGGGTTGCAGCCTTTTTCTCCCTGGGCCCCTTGACGCTGGGCGTGCCTAGCAAGGACACGGTATCGCGCCAGCTTTCTTCAAAGCGCAGGTGGTAGTTGTCATACAGAGGCCCAAACCAAGGGCACAGCGTGACGAGTTCACGCGTCGGAATGTAGGCGGGTGCAAGCCCCAAAGCCTTGGAAGGTGCCTTGTCCAGTTGCACCTCTGATTTGGCCTGAGAGGCAAAACTGAAAGCGCACGACAGCGCTGCATCTTTCATGTCCACACGCACTTCGCAACGCTCGCGCCCTTGCTTACGTTTGGCAAGTCGCCCAAGAGCATCAGGCCTGAATACGCCCACCAGCTTGTCGGCGTAGGCTTTTTGCAGCTCAACCTTGGTCAACTCCTTGGCGTCGGCATTGACCTTCAACACCGCATACAACAATTTGAGCAACTGCGACTTGCCCAGCCCGTTCTCGCCCACGACCACATTCAGTCCTGGCGAAAACTGGTACTCCGCATTGGGCAATGGCCCAAAGTTCTTGATAACGGCCTTGTTCAGCATGGCGATTCCTTGAAATGCTGGCCCAAAATCATGCCTCAAACCCCAACTGCTCCCCGCGCGGCCCCAGCTCGCGGCTGGCTTCCAGCACGGCGTGCCAGGCGGTGATGAGTTCGTTGTAGGCACGCGCGTCCTCGGCCCACTTCTTGCGCTCGCACAGGGTGTACAGGTGGTAGGCCAGTTGGCGAATGGGCTCGGCCTTGTCGGGCATGGCGGCCAGCAGGGCACCGGCTGCGGCTTCGCCCTGGGTGTTGAGCGCGCGAATCAGGTGGTGCGTGGCCTCCCACACGGGGTTGCGAGCATCCAACTTGGGGTCCCAGCCAGCCTGGTAATCGGCCCAGCGCAGCAGGCGCACCTTGCCTGCGCCACTGTCGGCAATGCCTGCCTGCGCCACGCCCTGCACGCTGGTGCCTTTGCCACGGGCCAGCACATCGGCCTCGCCAAACGGCCCCTCGGCCCAGCCGTATTGCTCGAACCAGCTGTTGCAAAACAGCGTGTCGGCGTCAAAGCTGCCAGCGTCGGGCGTCAGGTACTCGGTGATTTCGCGGTTGATGAGCACCAGCGCGTCGTGCACGCGCATCGGCGTGCCGTCCTGGTTGAGCACGCCCGCGTACTGGCTATAAATCGCCATGCCGGGGCCAATGGCGGCCTGCGCCAAGTCCACGGGAGCAATCGGGCTTTGGCCACTGGTGCCTCCAATCATCGTTTCCAGCGCTTCGGGCAGGTGCTCACGCAACTGACGCTGGAACTCGCGACGGCTGATGGCCTCAGCGGTGGAGTCGCGCGGGCGGCACACAAGCACAATACTTGATGCTAGGGCATTAGTGCCAGTTTTGACTCCGGTTGGTCTCTCGGTCCTCAATGGCCAGGTTCCTGAAAGCGCGAACCCGGCCTGCAAGACTGCCTCCAAAAATGTTTCCCACCCAGTGCTGTGGGTTCCCCCAGTATCACTTGTGTCGCTTTGCTTAAAGGCGTAGTAGATCGAGACTGGAAATGCAGCATGCGACTGCTGTGCCAAGTTGTGCATAGCGGCGGTCATGCCGTCTAAAAAAAACAACTCCGCATTCTCCTTGCCCCCGTGACGGTATGGTGTCGCCACCAGTTCCTCTGCCTTGGGTACGGCGAGGGTCCTAAACAGATTCGGGAAAATGGTGCGCAAGCTGCGACGCAACCAGACATAAAAAAAGTCAGACAAGTCGGCGTAGCCGATGTTGTCGTAGTACGGCGGATCGGTTGAGATAACTTTCAGCTGAGAGAGGCATTGGGTTTGAGCATCGGCTTGCTGAACATGGGCAACGCCAGTAAGCAAACTCGCAACGGTTTTGCCCATTGAAGCGGTAGTCGCCGCAAAATCACCAGCAGCACCTGCGAACGGATTGACCTCCGGAAAATCCCATGCCATCGGAACGGCTTGCCTGCTGAACAAATTTACGCTCTGCTCCCGGCTTTGAGACCACACAGCTAAGCCATTTACTGTATTCGCGGTGCGACTAACTGCAAGCCCCAAGTAGACACCCACAGCTTCTGCGTAGGCAGTAGCCCCTCTCCCTCCCACGTCTAGCCCCTGACCATCATCGACCATGCCCGCTGCAATGGCGTCGGCTTTGACGCGAACGATGGCTTCGGGCACCAAATCAGAAAACGTTGTCAGAGCCTCCAATTGGCGAGGGGTGAACAGATCGCCATAGGTTTTGAGCCCATAGAGGGGCGGTGAAAACCACCGAGGGTTGTCAGGCATCTCCGCTTCGGGCTTCCACTTTGGCAGGGCCTGCCGGGCAATGGTCTCCTGCTCTGCGGTGGGGGCAAGATAAACGCGTCCGCGTGTACTGTCGGCCACGATAGCCAAAAGCTTAGCGCCCATGCGTCCGGCTTTGGCTTCGGAGTAGATGTGCTTTGACTCAATCGGAGCGTCTGACATCAGGCATCGGAAGTTGGCGCCGCGGGACAGCTTGGTGCCGTCCTTCGCGCTATCCGGCGGCATGCCAGTACGTACTTCAAAGCGGTAGCCATCGCCTTCAATGACAGGCAGCACATATGCCTCCTTGCCGGCCTTGCTGCTCAAAACAAAGGTACTGGCAAGCGGCACATCCACATGGCTGAACGCAGGATTAGGGCTTTTCACGGTACGCGCCCATAGCCAGGCGATCACGGTGAGCTCCTGTCCAGGCTGCAAACTGGCCAGACCGCTGTTTTTAAAGTCTATTTGGCCAACACCGCTTTCTGCATAAGCGTTGGCAGCTATCAATTCAGGAGTGATGCGAATCGTAGGATAGAGGTGGCCGACGCGCTGTTGGGCCTGCTCCCGCATCCACGCACCGTAGCGGCGCACATCTTCGGCCAAGCCACGGGCACCACTCCAATCCTCGAAGGCGTTGCGGGTGCCCTTCTTGGTACCACGCTCGGCCTCAATCTCCGGCCCCACCGGGGCACGGCCCGCGAACTTGGGCGGTATCTCGATCATGGCCTTGTTGATGGTGACGGCCACCGGGTTCAGGTCGCTGGCGTAGCTTTCCAGCCCCAGGCGCTGCGCTTCCAGCGGCAGTGCCCCACCACCAGCAAAGGGGTCGTGGAAGGCGGGCAGCACTTCGGGGTCAAAGCCGGGCTTGCCAGGGTTGAGCGCACAGGTTTCGCGCCAGCTCTTGGCAATGGCGGCGCGGGCGCGGCCCAGCACCTCTTCGTTGTTGGTGTTCTCCCACAGCACCAGGTCGCGCAGGATCTGGAACAGCTCTTCGCGCTCAGCATCGGCCTGGGCCTTGGTTTTGCCCGCGTAGTAGCCCCGCTCACCGCCAGGGTCGTTCACCATCTGCGCAAAGATGACGGCACGCGCTGCGGCCAGCGGGCGGCGCGCCCACCACAGGTGCAGCGTGCTGGGATGGCCGTGGCGGATGGACTTTTCGCGGGCACTGGCCACGTTGATGTCGTCCAGCGGCAGGGCTACTTCGATGAGTTTCTTGGGGGAGCGGATGTTCGACATGTACGGTTTTAAACCAAAGCAGGCGCGTGTTGGGCCAAAGTTTGTTCAGCCATAGCGCCATAAAACTGACGGGTTAGGCTGAAAAACCGGTTGAGCTTGCCATTGGTGGGAAGCAGGTCTATCTGGGCGAGGTGGAGCACGCTCCAACCATGATCGGCATGTTCATCAAACAAGCGTTGAAGTTCTTGCGCCCACTGGCGACGGCGGGTTAGCAAGAACGGGCTGTTGAGGTTGAGCAGACGAATGGTGTAGTCGGCCTTGGCTTTGTCCTGCTCAGACAGGTCTTCGCGCGGAACCACGCGCCCATCGGTGGGCAAATAGGCAAAGTAGCGATGACAATCGGGTTGGTGGCAAGAGACAAACAAGGCAAGGTCTACGCTGTCACGTTTGCCAGCAGCATGGCCACCAAACACGGCATCAGGCGTTGCCGGGTCGGACTTTTTCAGTTGCTGCAAGCCGGTTTCACTGTCCAAGGCGCTGGCAGCGAGATTACTGTAATCAAAGGTGCGCGCCGGGTTTTGGCTTTTGTTTTCGATGTGCTCAATGTGGTAGCCCAACCCTTCTTCATCGGGCCTGAATTCGCTGTAACAGCACAGTTGATACTGCTCATGCAGCAGGCACTCCATCACATCCTGCTTGTGGCCAAACGAGCCCCAGCGGCTTTTGGCCTGACCAGGAGTTTGCGGTGGGTTGCTGTGCGATTGGTTGAGGTGGTAGCCACCCGCACCTTGCTTAGCGATGCTTCTCATTGCTTACTCAATCCGGCAAGAGCCTCCTGACGCTGGATACTGCGTCGCAACTGCTGCAAACGGGCGTTTTCTGGCCCTAGCGTCAGGGTCAGTTGCTGCAAGAGGCGCCGCGCCTCAGCCTCACCCCAAAGCCCCTGATCGACCAGTTCCGTCAGACGGTCGATGGTTTGCTTCTCTTCTATGGGAGGCTGTGGATCTACCAACATCACACTGTGCATGACATCGCCGCTGGGCTGGCCATAGGTTGAAGCCAAAGGCATTTCAGCGGCGCTGCCGCTAAGGACGCGGATGTTTTCGCGCCGGATGGTGCTGAGCACTTGTGGGCTGTGGGTGGTGACAATGAATTGGGTCAATGGGAAGGTCCGCATCAAGTCTTGCAAGACTCGCTGCTGCCAGGACGGATGAAGGTGCAAGTCAATTTCGTCCACCAGCATGATGGCTGGCGCGCTCATGCGCAAGGACTGCTTGAACGGCTCCGTCGAGACCACGCCAAGTGCGGCCAATTGGTCTATGGCCTGGTGAATAACCTGAACCGCATAGTCTTCATCGTCGTATTCCAGATGTGGGTTCGCGATCGCCAGGCGACGCGCGAAGTCCATGGCCAAGGCCAACATGCTTTGATAGCCTTGGCTGAGTTGTTCCACCAACATGGGTGCACCGTCACTCTCGCGGGTCAGCATGAATTTGTGCTTGCTGTTGAAGTGAGGGTTGCGGTATTGCCCCAGCAGCCCTACCACAGCGGCACGTACTGCCTCCAAAGAGCTGAACGGCAAGAAGTTCTCGTTGACTGCACCCTTGTTTTCGCGCAGCTCCGAGGACTCTTCAAGGTCAAACCATTCCAGCATTTCGCGAAAGTCGCTGGCGGGGTCCAGGCAGTCGTAGAGCGCGGCTGTGGGATGTTCGTAATTCAACTTAGCCTCACGCAAACGCTCGGGCACTTTGATACTGCCTCGGCTAGCCCCATAGTAGGCAAAGGTGGGGGTCAAGAGTGGGTGCGTCGTCTTATAGCTGGCGTAGATGGCGCCCAGCCGATCCTTCAATTGGGTTTCGCCCCACTTCTCTGGCGGCTCCGCGCCCTTTGTGTTGCCAGAGGGTTTCCAGTAGTCCCAACGCAGTTCGTCATAGGTTTCAACCATGACCTGAGCGAAATCGGCTTTGGCCCATTGGGTTTTTCCACCTCGCCCTGAGTGCCCTTCAATTCGGAAGTCGGCGTCTTTGATGCCCCGCCCACTCAGGCGCTGGTTGGCCGAAGAAAGGTGCGTCAGCACCGGCGTGAGCGCAGTTGCGATGGCATCCAACAGCGCAGTCTTCCCCGCCCCGTTATCACCAACAATGACAGTGAGTTGGGGGTGCAGATCCAGCGTCAGTGATTCAAAGCAACGGAAATTTTTCAGTGTGACGGTCTTCAATCGCATGGCGCAGCCCTCAGTTCAAGCAAAGTTGCGGCCCCTGGATTGCCTTTGGCCCATTAGAATTTGCATAGCCTAGTACTCTAACCACACCGGAGATAGCATCTCCGGTCCGATGCCCCAGCAGCGCAAGCTCTGGGGCATCTCTCTTTGTGGCGCCCTTGTCTACCCATGGAACACCTTGGGCTCCAAGGCTCTGCCCAGCAGCAACCCAAGGTCAAGGTTCTTGCTCGCCTCGGCCCAGTCGGGCTCTTGGGTGAATGGCATCGGGACGTAGTTCACCGATTCGGCGCTGTCGCCGTCCACCACCACCACAGCCAGCACGAACTTGTCTTTCTGGTTGAGCCCGTGGCGAATCTCGTTGCTGGTGACGGTGATGGTGTCCTGCCCCTTGGCGCGGCCTTTGACTTCAATGTGGTGCTCTAACGCCAGCCCTTCGGGTTGCTCAACGTAGGCGGTGATATCCCAGCCGCACTTTTCAGCAGATACGTCTTTGGTGCGGTGGCCCAGCGCGTGTTCGGCATCCAACACTGCTTGCATGGCAACGCGCTCGATGCGGGCACGGGCTGCTGCGTCGGCACTGAAACCCGGCACACCGCTGCGCTGGGCCAACAGCCCTGCGGGGATGACAAGCGCCCCGCCGATCACGTTGGGCGTGCCAGACGCCACATTGCGCATGGCTTGGAGTTCAGCGGTGCGCTGTTTGAGGCGCGCGCTCAACTCCTCAGCACGGCGGCGGGCGTTCTCGGGTTGCAGGCGGGGTTGCTTGCCTGCGCGCACGTCCATGTCCAGCCGGATGGCACGGTCTGACCAGTATTGGATTTCTTTGACCAGGCGCTCGCGTACGGCGGCCAGTTGTTTGTCGGCCTGGCGCTCACGGCGGCTGGCAACTTCTTGGGTGTGGTCGGGCACCAGGTGTTCCACGGCGTAGGCCAGTGCACGGGCTTCAATGTGGTGGGTCACCCAGTCGGCCTGCAACACGTCGGCCACCTGGGCGGCCTGAGCTTTGGTGATGGGCACCAGATCAAGGTGGCGGGCAAACGGCGCGGGGGTGGCATTGCCGTCAGCCGTCATTTCCACAAACTGCAATCGGCGGGAGACATCGCGCGGGGTGTTGCCGTTGGGTGCGGCGGTTTCGCGCACAGTGTGGTCCAGCATGAACAGCACGCGCGGCTCGATGCTGTCGTCGTGCGGGTCCACCAAAATGGCGCCTCGTTTGAGCAGGCTGCGGTGGCTGGACAGCACCAGGTCGGTCACAGCGGCCATCAGGGGGTGGCCAGGGTGCACCAGTTCTGCCGTGGGTTTGCCGTAGATGGTGCGGTGCTCGCGGTCGAAGCAAATGCGCTCGTACTTTTTCAGCACGGGGGTGCGGGTGTGGCCGATCACGCGGTCGCGCTCCATGACATCGGCAGGAACATGGCGCACCTCGTAGCGGCCCGCCTCGCGGTCGCGCAGCTCGCCACCCACCACCCGGAATGCCTCGCGGAAGAATGCGCTGATGAAGTGCGGTTGGAGCTTGCGGGCCTCGGCCTTGTCCATTTCCTCGCGGATGGCGTAGAGGTCGTCCAGGCTCATGTGGTTTTCGACCAGGGCATTGCGGGCCATCAGGTCTTTCAGGTGCTGGGTGTCCAGCGCCTGGCCGATAACCTGCTCCATTCGGGCGCGGGTTTCGGGCTTTTCGCCGTAGCGGATGGCGTCGATCAGCAGGTCTTTGAGCGAGATGTTGTCGAAAGCCTCGCCCAGCACGTTGAACACCCGCCCGCCCAAGGCTTCGCGCTCCACGGCCAGCTTTTCAAGCAGGCAATTGAACACCTCGCCCTCACGGGTCTGGGCTGCCACCAGATTCCACAGGTGGCACACCTCGCGCTGACCAATGCGGTGGATACGGCCAAAGCGCTGTTCCATGCGGTTGGGGTTCCAAGGCAGGTCGTAATTGACCATGAGGTTGGCGTTTTGCAGGTTGACGCCCTCCCCTGCCGCATCGGTAGCCAGCAGCACCAGTACGTCGGGGTCGTTGCGGAATTCCTCTTGCACCTTGCGCCGGTCATCACGGTTGATGCCTCCGTGGATGGTGACCACAGCCTGTTCACTGCCCAGCGTGTCGCGGATGCGCAGCAGCAGGTAGTTGAGCGTGTCGCGGTGCTCGGTGAACACGATGATTTTGCGGCGGCGGCCATCGGCGGTGCGCATTTCGGGCTCGTCTTGCAGCAGGCGCGAAAACTCTTCCCACTTGCGGTCGCTGCGCGATTGCACGACGGATGCGGCGGCACTTTCCAGCTCCCGCAGGATCAGGATTTCAGCTTGCAGCTCAGGAATGGTCTCAGCGGCAGTGGCTTGGTCCACCACCTGGTCGGCCACTGCTTCGTATTCCTCGGCGCTGAGTTCGTCGGCAGCGTCATCAAGGTCTTCGGGCAAGTCCAGCTGTCGCTTGACGACGTATTCACCCAGGTTCTCGCGCAGCACGTCAGCGCGTGCTTTGAGTTGCAGCTCGTCAAGGCGCGCTTCGAGCTTTTTCCGACGGCGTGACAGCGATGTGTAGATGGCCTGCGGGCTGGATGCGAGTCGGCGCTGCAACTGAGTCAGGGCGAAGCCCACGGTGCCCTTTCGCTTGCCGTCCAGCCGGTCCGCGCGGTCCATTTCGTTGCGCACGTAGTCGGTGACCTGGTCGTACAGCAGCACCTCGGCATCTGACAGCGTGTAGTTGACCGTGTACGCGCAGCGCTCCGGGAACAGCGGCTTGCCGTCGAAGCGCAGCAGCTCTTCCTTGACCATGCGGCGCATCATGTCGGTGATGTCCACCTTGTGGGCACCCTCGCGGAACTTGCCATAGAAGCGGTCGCCGTCCAGCAGCGACATGAAGAGCTGGAAGTCTTCTTCCTTGCCGTTGTGGGGTGTAGCCGTCATCAGCAAGTAGTGGCGGGTAAGGCCGCCCAGGAACTTACCCAGCTTGAATCGACCTGTCTCGTTGACCTTGTTGCCGAAGTAGTTGGCCGACATCTTGTGGGCCTCGTCCACCACGATCAGGTCCCACTCGGTCTGTGCCAGCAGCTGCTGGTATTCCTCGTTGCGCGAGAGTTGGTCCAAGCGGGCAATCAGGCGGTCTTGCTCGGCAAAGTAGTTGCGGCTGTGGCACTGCTCCTGCTTCTCACGGCTGAACAGCTCGAAGTCCAGTCCGAATTTCTCGCGCAGTTCGTCTTGCCACTGCTCCGTCAGAGAACCAGGAGAGACGATGAGCACGCGCCGGGCGTCGGCGCGCAAGGTCATTTCTCTGATCAGCAAGCCCGCCATCACGGTCTTGCCTGCTCCGGGGTCGTCGGCCAGCACGAAGCGCAAGGGCTGACGCGGCAGCATGGTTTCGTAAACGGCGGAAATCTGGTGCGGCAGGGGCTCGACGTTGGACGTGTGCACCGCCATGAGAGGGTCAAACAGGTGGGCCAGGCTGATGCGATACGCCTCCAAAGCCAGCTTGAAGGCAGCGGGGGCCGCATCAAAAGCCCATGCCTTGCCTGCTACGGCCAGAGACAAGCGATGCTCGTCGTGACGGAAGATGGTCTGCTCATCAAGCTTGCCTTGGGCGTTGCGGTAGGCCACAAGGCGGGCACTGGGGCCTATCTCTTCGACGTTGACAACCTTGACGACTTCATCAGGGACCAGCCCGGTGATTTGCGCGTCCTTAGCGATTTCTTCGAGTTTGAGCATGCGCGCCTGAGTGCGTTGAACGGTGGATACATCAGGCACTGACTCCTGGGTCGGGACGAACAAGGCACAAACCCAATGCACTCCCCCAAGCGCCTGATCGGCGAGTCAGTCTAGCAGGCAGAACGCACCATTCCAGCGTGCCAGGATGCAGTCCGCCAGCGAGCTTCCAACTCACGACAAAAACAGGTTGGCCATGCCCGTGGTTTTGTGGCATCGGAATCCGTTGAGAATGCACGCAAAACCAGTAGTGTCCCAACTTTCGTCAGAGGAGAGCACTTCGGCGACCCGATGACAGGCGCGATGCGGTCGCTGACGAAGCGCAGCAGGCAGCCCCAGCGGTCAATCCAACGGGGCGGCGGGGGGCATCGAACACCTTCATTGGTATTTCGCGGCGGTGATGAACTCGCTGAACGTCTCACACCAGATGATGACGGCTTTGTATTTGGCGGGGTCAATCGTTGCTGGCAATGGCACCGTGAAATTGTGGAAGGTTTTAACGTCCCCTACCTGAACCATGCTGGCCTTCAAACGCTTGAATTCGGCCTCCGATTCGACGAACTCCGGGGACAGGTAGAGCTTGTAGTCGGGACCAGGCGAGAGAGAGCCCTGCAGCGCAATGCTCGTAGCGCCGATGAGCACCTTACCCTCACCCCAATGCAGCGCGTCGCTGTCCTTGAGGTCGCGCCGAAACATTCCCTCGAACCGCTGAGAGTTCACCACGGCCGCCAATTCGGAAGCGGTGGGCGGTGGTGGTGCCGTCAAAATAGGGAGCCAATAGACCCCAAGACCGAAACCGACGGCCAGCATCGCTCCGTGCGAGATCACCAGAAATAATGTTCTCATAGCCATTGGCTTAAAGTCTCCGTCTTGGTTTTTTGGGCACGCTACCACCGTAGCGTGCCCCGATCACGACTGTAGTCAACCGTAGCGAGTTGACTCGGCAGGTCCAACTCCGGGGCGAACCCCACCGCATCACTGCTGCTTAGACCCTTCAGTCAGACGTCGGCCCAGTGATACTGCGTAGGGAGCCGCACGCGCAGGCAACAGCGGATCTGCTGACGCAACCACACCCTTTGGCATCACCATGGGATTGAAAGTGACGTTCAAGCATGCGCCCCCGCCGTCTTCAGACACCGAAAGCAACTTCAACTGCCCCAGATTCACCTTTTTGCGCCCCTCTGGCAGTGGCGTGATCGCGCTGTCGATCTTGTCACCGGGTTGTGCCAACTCCAAGTTGAAATTGAACGCGACCTTTCCCTCTTTGACGCGCTGGCGTAGATCATCGAACAGGAAGTTTGCTCCTTTGGCCTTTGCCTCCTCGTCGCTGAGTCCCTGCACCCCTGCAACGGGTTCAAAAATCCACTTTCCGAACTGGGTGACCCCCGCCGCGTTGGTGAAGCCAAAGCCATGAACGCCCCAATAGTTTACGCTGGCAAAGCTCGCGGGCACGGGCTGCGAAGCCAGATACTTGGGCAACAAAAGCACTTCCGGGTTGGCGTCATTGAAAGCTTTGACCTTGGCCGGATCCGGCGCCTTGGTGGCGGGATCTGGCTGACGCGAAGCCAACAGGGCAAAGAACTGCTCGGGGGTTGCTGCCCCAAATACTGGCGCTGAGATGTTGCCCATCATCCACTGTTCGCCGTTGGGCAGGTCAAACTGCAGGGCGAGGTTTCTTTGCGTTCTGGAATTGTCCGGCGCCTTGAGATTCGCTCCACCGACTGAAAAACGCACCACCACGGGTACCGGTTTGCCACTGAATGCGGAAGATACGGATAACGAACGGGCATCAGCAGTCCCGACAAACTCCCCCATCGCACAGATACCTTTCGCACCCGACCGTCGCGCGCCTTCAAACTTGCCAAAGGTGGCCTCAAACTGGTTGACAAAGGCGTTGGGGTCCAGCGGTAGTTTGTCGGTTTGTGCATGCGCTGTAGTCGCGGATGCGAACAGCACAACAGCAACGGCATAAGCGGTGTTTGAAAAGCGGTACATCAATTTTCTCCATGTAAAAACGCTACTGAGCGCCTCGGACTTTCGTCATGCAGGTAGCCGAAAGAAAGAGGATCAGTAAAACAGTGAATTTGCTGCAGTGCCTGGGCTTCACGTCGTCTGCAGTGCCCTGTAATACGCGTTAGAACAGGAAAAAGTTACAGTCGCGGCAATCAATGTTTCGCGGCGCGTTGCTCGGGTGAAGGGAACGTCAGGTACCGGGCGTCTGGAGCCACCCATGCGCAGGCGCGTGGACGAACTCCCCCTCAACGCTGGCCTTGATGCCGTTGTTCTTAATGATCCAGCGCCTTCACCTTGCCTATCTGGAAGCCGCACGCCACCGGTGACTTTGACATCCTGGGCCTGCCGTATCCCTGCTCGATCTCAGCGCGGATAGCCTGGATTTGGCGTGAAAGCGCCTCGCTGCGATCGGCGCGGCTCTCAAGGTGCCGTGGAGCGCGAATATCATTCACGGACAAATGATCCTATTGAGTCGGCACCTTTGAACTTGAACCAGCCGTTCGGGCTGAGCCTGTCGAAGCCTTGCGCAGAGCTTCGAACCGCATCAACGCATTCAAGTTGGTTGATGCCGACTCAATAAAAACGGCAGTTGACCGCTTGTGATCTTGCCGCACACCGCGTGGATTCGGGCCTTGGGTTGTTTTCGCAGCCTCACCTTGGGGGTGATAGCGCTATGCACTTGCCAGCACCGCTTTTGAAGCGCCATGCGGTGTTGCTCCTCCTTGCAGGCACGAGCCTGCCGCGTCGTCGCGCCTTGCCTGGCGCCCCAACAGCAGCCCTGGCAAATACATCCAACTGCCGTTGTTAGGATGATTCACGCCAGCTGCCATTTATGAGGGCCTTCACACCCATTGCACCGGCACGGCCAACAGCAACCCGGCGCCTATCAGCCCGCACTGCCAGCGCAGCGCTGTGCGCCAGGTGGGCACACGACGCTCCACCCCCCAATACAGCAAGCGCCCCATCGCCAGCGACAACACAAATGCCACCAGCATGCCCAGCGCGTTCAGTGCAGGTGATGCGTTCCACAATGTGCTGACCACTGCGTTCACCAGCAGGCAGACGGCAAAGTGCACCAGAAACACCGAATAGGACATCTGCCCCAACAGCACCAGCGGGCGCACGCCCTGCCAGTTGCGCAGCCATGGCGAACGCAATGCCCACACGAGGCCCAGCGATGTCAGTAGCGCAACCAGGATGCGGCTGCGGTAGTCAATCACCAGGGCTACTCCGCCCAACAGCAGCATGAGTGCAACCCACCCCTGCGCGCGCACCGCCTGCACGGCCCAGAACGACAGCATGCCCAGCCCGTAGGCGCCAAAGAAGTACACCGCCCAGGCGTCGAGCCAGGGCATCCGGTTGAACACCCACAACGATGCGGCCGTCGCTGCCACCACAAGGCCCTGCCCCAGCGAGACGTTGAACCACCAGATGTGGGTGCCCGGGATCAATCGTGCGGCTGACCAGATCAGCGCGCTCAATGCGAACAGTTGGAGGTCGATGGCGACATACCAGACACCAGCCGAGAGCGCCTCCTCGCCCACCAGATCCTGCAGCAGCAGCGTATTGGCCACCAGTTGCGTGAATGTAGGCGCGGCGGGCACAGAAGGGTGATCCATCCACGGGCGCACCAGTGCGGAAACGGCCACGGTGAGCAGCAGCGCCGCAGCGTAGGGTACCGCCAGCCGCACGAAGCGCTTGCCTACAGCGCCGCCCCAGTGTGAGAACCGGGCCACACCCTCAGGCGCCAGGCTGTGGGCGGCAAGATACCCCGCCACCACCAGAAACACCTGCACCGCGACACGCCCGTGGTCGTACAGCCATGCCATGAGCACGGGTGCCAGCGGGTACGCGATATCGGACATCGGCCCGTAGAAGGCAAGGTGGTGCCACACGATGGCAATACATGCCATCGCCTTGACCATGTCGATCAGCGGCGTTCGGGATGAGGCAGGCGGCATGCAAACAGGGGCTGGGGAGGGCTTGACGTTGGAGTCGTCGGGCCGGGAAGCCCTGCATTGTCCACAGGGAACCTCTAAAAACCCCTGATTTCCACGCCTGATGAAGCGCAACAGAGCAGGATTTTCAGGCTGCCTATTTTTTGGGCAACTCTGCGGCGTTTCCCGCTAGTCTTGGCCCTTCCAGGGCGCTTTTGGGCTCCATTTTTC
>NZ_JBKDRI010000069.1:0-10490 GCF_046341535.1 Acidovorax sp.
AGCGAAAATCGGCCCCAGCGAGGACAGTTTTTGCCGAATTTGCAGCCCCATAGCCGAGCTATGGGGCAAAAAGGCGGTTAAAAATGGACCGCTGCGGTCGATTTGCAGCCGACGATTTCCAAGTCCGACAGGCTCCTAGGCTGCGCCCGCGCCGTGTTCAGGTACCGGTGCGCGCCAGGTAACGTTTGCGCCAAAACAGCGCCACCAGTGCGATGGCAATGCCGCCCATGGCCCCCACGGCCCACCAAAAGCCGTCCTGCTTGTGGATGAGCGGCAGGAACTCGAAGTTCATGCCGAAGATGCCCGCGATCAGGTTCAGCGGCAGGAAAATGGCGGTCAGGGCAGTCAGCGTGCGCATGATGTCGTTGGTGCGGTTGCTCTGCACCGAAAAATGCATTTGCACCGCGGTCTCGATGCTTTGCTCGAGTCGGCGCACATGGTGCACCACGCGTTCGATGTGTTCGAGCACGTCGCGGCTGCGTACCTTCAGGAGGTCCAGCTCGCGCAGGCCGGCGGCGGTATCGGGCGGGTCCCAGGTCTCCAGGGCGTCCGTCCAGTCCTGCACGGCGCTGCGCTGGTCTTCGCAGGTTTCGTCCAGCCCGTGCAGCGACAGACGGGCCTCCAGCAGCGAGGACCAGTTCACAAACCGGGCGCGGGGCTTGAGCAGCTCGGTTTGCCAGTGGTCGAGCTGGCGCGTGAGCTCGCGGCGCAGCTCCAGATAGCCGTCCACCATCAGGTTGACCACGCGCAGCATCAGGTCGGCCGGGCTGGTGGGCAGGCGGCTGCCCGCCACGGGGCTGGGCCGGCCTTCGCGCACATCCCCGTGGGCGGTGCCGGGCCCGGCGGCCAGCAGGCGGGCGGCGTAGGTGTCACGCACCTGGCAATCGGGCGGGTGTACGGTGAGCAGCACGCGGTCAAACACGGCAAAGCCCACCGGGCTGGTGTCAATGCGGCGCAGCACGGGTGGGCCACCGCGCCGCGCCGGGGCGGGCGCGGGGCTGGCCGAGGGCGTGCCCACCGCAGCGGCCGCGCCCGGCGCGCCTGCAACGCTGGATGTGCCGGTTGTGCCGGATGCGCCCTCGCCGTTGCCGGTGCCCAGTCGGCGAAACACCAGCAAGTCGTACTGCGAGGTGTAGTCGTAGCGTGACGGCAACTGCGGGTTGAGCAGGTCGGCGACATGCAGGTCCACCAGTTGCAGGCCGGTGAGCAGTTGCAGGTGCTGCTGGATTTCGGCCAGCCGAAGCTGAAACACCGGCCGCGCGCAGGCCACCCACACAAAGCCCTGTTCGGGCAGGTGGTGGGGCAGGGCGGCCAGCTCGTGCACGCCGCTGCCGTGGATGTGGAAGATGCGCATGGGCGCGCCGCCTGTGGGAAAAATGGAGTGAAAAGTGCCTGTTGCGCCCGTAAATAGGGCGTTAATAGCTCTTATTTTTGTAGCAAACGCGCTACATCGCGCGCAAAGTAGGTCAGCACGCCATCGGCCCCTGCGCGCTTGAAGGCCAGCATGCTCTCCATCATGACCGCGTCGTGGTCCAGCCAGCCGTTGGCGCTGGCCGCCTTGATCATCGCGTACTCGCCGCTGACCTGGTAGGCGAACGTGGGCACGCGGAACTCGTCTTTCACGCGGCGCACGATATCGAGGTACGGCATGCCGGGCTTGACCATCACCATGTCGGCTCCTTCGGCGATATCGAGCGCCACCTCGCGCAGGGCCTCGTCGCTGTTGGCCGGGTCCATCTGGTACACATTTTTGTCGGCCTTGCCCAAAGCGCCGCGCGTGCCCACCGCATCGCGGAAGGGGCCGTAGAATGCGCTGGCGTATTTGGCGCTGTAGGCCATGATGCGGGTGTGGATATGGCCCTGCACTTCCAGCGCCTCGCGGATGGCGCCTATGCGGCCGTCCATCATGTCGCTGGGCGCGACGATGTCCACGCCAGCCTCGGCATGGGTGAGCGCCTGGCCGGTGAGGATCTCCACCGTGTCGTCGTTGATGATGTAGCCGGTTTCGTCCAGCACGCCATCCTGGCCGTGGCTGGTGTAGGGGTCCAGCGCCACATCGGTCATCACGCCCAGGGCAGGGAACTCCTTTTTCAGCGCCCGCACCACGCGCGGAATCAGCCCCTCGGGGTTGAGCGCCTCTTTGCCGTCGGGCGTCTTGAGGGCCGGGTCGATGGCCGGAAACAGCGCCAGCACCGGGATGCCCAGGCGCGCGCAGTCCTCGGCCACGGGCAGCAGCAGATCGAGGCTGAGGCGTTCCACGCCCGGCATCGACGGCACGGCGGTGCGCGCGTTGTGGCCCTCGTGCACAAACACGGGGTAGATCAGGTCGTGGGCCGTCACGCGGTTTTCGCGAACCAGGTTGCGGGTGAAGGCGTCGCGGCGCAGGCGGCGGGGCCGTTGCTGCGGAAAGGGGGTGGGGCTACTGTGGCGCATCCTGAAATTTTGCCTGATTGACCGGTGGGCGGGGCGCGTTGGCGGGTGCCGCGGCCCAGGCCCCCGCGACGGGTGTTTTCGCGCATGGCGCTGCACAGGCGGTGCCCGGCCCTTAAACTGCCCCCATGCTCTGGGTCAAAGCCTTTCACATCGTCTTCGTGGCCAGCTGGTTCGCGGGGCTGTTTTATCTGCCGCGCATCTTTGTCAACCTGGCCATGGTTGCGCCCGGGTCGGCCGCCGAGCGTGACCGGCTCTTGCTGATGGCGCGCAAGCTGCTGCGCTTTACCACCTTGCTGTCGGTGCCCGCGCTGGTGCTGGGCATCTGGCTGTGGATGGGCTATGGCATTGGCCGTGGCGCGGGCAATGGCTGGATGCACGCCAAGCTGGCCGTGGTGCTGCTGGCGCTCGGCTACCACCACGCCTGCAGCGTGCTGCTGCGCCAGCTGGCCGACGGCACCTGCCGCCGCAGCCACATCTGGTTCCGCTGGTTCAACGAACTCCCCGTGGTGCTGCTGGTCATCGCCGTGGTGCTGGTGGTCGTCAAGCCGTTTTGATCACCAAGGCCGGGCGCATGCCGATGCACCAAACGTCTGCCTGGCCCCTGGCGCTGGTGTATGCGGTGCTCATCGTCTTTGCCAGCCTGTTCCCGTTTGATGGCTGGCGTGCGCAGGGGATTGATCCCCTGGTGTTCCTGCTGGCGCCCATGCCGCCCCCCTACTGGAGCGGCTTTGATGCCACCATCAACATCGCAGGCTATGTGCCGCTGGGGTTCCTGCTGTCGTTGGCCATGATGCGATCGGGCTGGGCGCGCGGCGCGCTGTGGCTGGCCGTGCTGGCCGGTGCGCTGCTGTCGCTGGCGATGGAGTTCCTGCAGATCTACCTTCCCCGGCGGGTGCCGTCCAACATGGATCTGACCTTGAATGCGGCAGGCACCCTGGCCGGGGCTTTGGCGGCGCTGCTGCTCGAGCGCCTGGGCGCCCTGGATCGCTGGAGTGATTTTCGCGCGCGCTGGTTCGTGGCCGACGCCAGCGGAGCCATCGTGCTGCTGGCCTTGTGGCCGCTGGCGCTGCTGTTTCCGGCGGCAGTGCCGTTTGGTCTGGGCCAGGTGCTCGAGCGCGCCCAAAACGCATTGATCTTGCTGCTGGAGGACACCCCTTTTCTGGACTGGTTGCCGATGCGTGAGGCGGCGTTCGAGCCCCTGTCGCACGGCGGTGAACTGCTGGTGGTGTTGCTGGGGCTGCTGATTCCGGTGCTGCTGGGCTACTGCGTGATCCGGCAGGCGGGCCGCCGCGCCGTGTTTGCATTGGCGGTGGTGTGTGCCGGTGTGGCGCTCACGGCGCTGTCGGCGGCCCTGAGCTGGGGGCCGCTGCACGCATGGGGGTGGCTGGGCATGCCCGCGCGGGTGGGCCTGTGGGCTGCGGTGGTGGTGGCGGTGCTCATGCTGGCCGTGCCGCACCGGGCGTGCGCGGCCGTGCTGCTGGTGGCGCTGGTGTGGCACCTGTCGCTGCTCAACCAGGCGCCCACCAGCGCGTACTTCGCGCAAACGCTGCAAATTTGGGAGCAGGGTCGCTTCATCCGTTTTTACGGCCTGGGCCAGTGGCTGGGCTGGCTCTGGCCGTATGCCGCCCTGGTGTACATGCTGATCCGGGTGTCGCGCCGCGATCGTTCCGTCTGAGGCCGATCCTTCTCGCCCTGCTCGCCGCCGGGCGGCTTCGTAGAATGGCGGTATGAGCGACCAACCCATTGCGCCGGGCTACTACCAGCGCCACATCTTTTTTTGCCTGAATGAACGCAGCAATGGCGACGACTGCTGCGCCCACCACAACGCGCAGGCCGGTTTTGACCGCTGCAAGGCGCAGGTCAAGGCAGCCGGTCTGGCGGGGGCCGGCAAGGTCCGCGTGAACAAGGCGGGTTGCCTGGACCGCTGCGCCGCCGGCCCGGTGGCCGTGGTGTATCCCGAGGGCACCTGGTACACCTATGTGGATGCGGCAGACATCGACGAGATTGTGGAGTCGCACCTGAAAAACGGCCAGATCGTCGAGCGTCTGTTGACGCCTGCCGAACTTGGCCGCTGAGCACGCGGCCCGGACACAGCCGGTGGCAGGCCGTGGCCTGCGCCGCGCCGGGCACAGTCCCCTGGCCCACGCTGTGTCTCTGCCATCTTTGATCTCTTTTTAAGCTTTCAGGGCATCGGTGGATGACTTTGAAGGCGCTTTGAAACACAGCAACGCCGTGAACGCCCAGACCGAACGCCTGACCCTGCACGGCCCCGCAGGGGCCATCGAAGCCGTGCGCGACGCCGCATCCCCCGCAGGCGGCGTCGCGCCGCGCGGCATTGCCGTCATTGCCCATCCCCACCCGCTGTTTGGCGGCACGATGGACAACAAGGTGGTGCAGACGCTGGCGCGTGCCTTCGTGCAGTGCGGCTGGACAGCGGTGCGGTTTAATTTTCGCGGCGTGGGTGCCACGGCGGGCGTCCATGACGAGGGTCGGGGCGAGCGCGATGATCTTCTGGCGGTGGTCGAGCAGGTGGCACCCGCCGCGCAGGGCCAGCGCCTCGCGCTGGCGGGCTTTTCCTTTGGTGCATTCGTCACCAGCCACGCCCTGGTCGAGCTCTGGCCCCAGGGCCGCGTGGATCAGGTCGTGCTGGTGGGCACCGCGGCCAGCCGCTTCACGGTGGCGCCCATCCCGCCCGCCGCGCATGTGCGCACGCTGGTGCTGCACGGCGAGGCCGACGACACCGTGCCGCTGGCCTCGGTGATGGATTGGGCGCGGCCCCAGAGTCTGCCCGTCACAGTCATACCAGCGGTAGGGCATTTCTTTCACGGACAATTGCCGCTTTTGAAAACGCTGGTGGTTCGGCACCTGCAGGCGGGCGGCTGACCCCGGTGTGCGGCGCGGCCCCTTCGCCGTCCGGGACGCGCGGGCCGCCTTTGCCATGCAGCCAGCCACTGCCGTTTTCTGCCATTTTTTCTTTCGAGCCCTCTCAGTGCTGATCTCCCCCATGAAACGAATCCTGTCCGCGTTGCGATCCCTTGCCGTTCTTGCTGCGGTGGCTCCGGCCGCCTTCGGCGTGCATGCCCAGGCCCCGCAGCCCCCGGAAATTGCCGCCCGCACCTACCTGCTGGTGGATGTGACCGCCAACCAGATTCTGGCCGCCAAGGACATCGACGCGCCGGTCGAGCAGGCATCACTCACCAAGCTCATGACCGCTTACCTGGTGTTTGATGCCCTGCGCGCCAAGAAAGTCACGCTGGATCAAAAGCTGCCCGTGAGCGTGCGCGCCTGGAAGATGCCGGGCTCGCGCATGTTCATCGATCCCAAGATGCAGGTGCCGGTGCAAGACCTCATCAAGGGCATGATCGTGCAGTCGGGCAACGATGCCACCATGGCGCTGGCCGAAGGCGTGGGCGGTACGGCCGAGAATTTCGTCAAGCTCATGAACGACCAGGCCCAGGCATTCGGCATGAAGGGCACTGCCTACAAAAACCCCGAAGGCCTGACCGAGCCCGGCCATACCACCACCGCCCGCGACCTGAGCGTGCTGGCCATGCGGCTGATGAAGGATTTTCCGGAGTACATGCACTACTACGCCACCAAGCAGTACAGCTACCCCGGCACGCCCGTTTCCAACGGCAGCAATCGCAATGCGCTGCTGTTTCGTGATCCCACGGTCGATGGCCTCAAGACCGGGCACACGGCCGCCGCCGGCTACTGCCTGGTGGCAACGTCCAAGCGCGAGTTTCCGGGCGTGGGTCAGCGCCGCCTGCTGTCCATCGTTTTGGGCGCTGCCAGCGAAAACGCGCGCGCCAGCGAAAGCCAAAAGCTCCTGAACTGGGGCTACGCCGCGTTCGAAGCCGTCAAGCTGTTTGATGCCGGTCAAGCCGTGTCGTCCCCCGCAGTGTGGAAGGGCACCGAAAGCACACTCAAGATCGGCCGCCCCGAAGCCATCATCGTCACCGTTCCCGCAGGCAGCGTCGGCAAGATCAAGACCGAGATCGTGCGCCCGGACCCCCTGGTGGCGCCCTTCGCGAAGGGCCAGCCGGTGGGCACGCTCAAGGTCGTGATGGGCGAGCAGGCGCTGGCCGAGGTGCCGCTTGAGGCGCTGCATGCCGTCGATCAGGCCGGCATCCTGGGCCGCGCCTGGGACGCCATCCGCTTGTGGATCAAGTGACCACGGCTTGATGCAGAGCTGCGTCGCGGGCCGGGGGGGGGCGGCGCCTTCGTGGCCACCGGTGCCGGGCTCGCCGCTTGGCTTGCGGCGCGACGCCTTCTTGCCTGGCGCGCCCCAACCTGATACATTAGAAGGCTTTTCGGAATTTCCGAAGGGATTCACGTTTGCGCTTTTCACGAGGCGCGCTGCTTCTGAGTGAAGCAAATTCACGTTTAGGGACGTAATTCATGCCAACCATCAATCAACTGGTCCGTCAGGGGCGCGAGGTCGAAAAGACCAAGTCCAAGAGCCCTGCGATGGAAAACTCTCCACAGCGCCGTGGCGTGTGCACCCGTGTGTACACCACGACGCCCAAGAAGCCTAACTCCGCTTTGCGTAAGGTTGCCAAGGTGCGCCTGACCAACGGTTTTGAGGTGATCTCCTACATCGGCGGTGAAGGCCACAACCTGCAGGAACACAGCGTGGTGCTGGTTCGCGGCGGTCGTGTGAAGGACTTGCCCGGTGTGCGCTACCACATCGTCCGTGGTTCGCTGGACCTGCAAGGCGTGAAAGACCGCAAGCAGGCCCGCTCCAAGTACGGCGCCAAGAAGCCCAAGGCCAAGTAAGCCCTGGTTTTTCGGTCCAAAGAATGTTCGGTGCTGTTTCCCGCGTGGCGCGGTGATGCAGCGTAGTGACCCCAAGCGCAAATGTCTTGCGTGGGTCGAGTAAGTGGGAGTCCTCAATGGCTCTCGCGGTGTCTGAAAAGATGCCAACTGAAGCAAAGATAGAGGTAAAAAATGCCACGTCGTCGCGAAGTCCCCAAACGTGAAATCCTGCCAGATCCCAAGTTCGGCAATGTAGAGCTGTCCAAATTCATGAACGTGATCATGGAAGGCGGCAAAAAAGCAGTTGCAGAGCGCATCATTTACGGTGCTCTGGAACTGATAGAGAAAAAGCACCCCGACAAGGATCCTCTGGAAGCCTTCACCGTTGCCATCAACAACGTCAAGCCCATGGTGGAAGTGAAGTCCCGCCGCGTGGGCGGTGCCAACTACCAGGTGCCCGTGGAAGTGCGCCCCGTGCGTCGCCTCGCCCTGTCGATGCGCTGGATCAAGGAAGCAGCCCGCAAGCGCGGCGAAAAGTCGATGGCCCAGCGCCTGGCCAACGAGCTGCTCGAGGCCACCGAAGGCCGCGGCGGTGCCATGAAAAAGCGTGACGAAGTGCACCGCATGGCCGAAGCCAACAAGGCATTCAGCCACTTCCGCTTCTAAGCAACGCAAACCGACGACCCGCAATCGTCGCCAAGCGCAAGGCTGCCGGCATTGTTGCCTGCAGCCTTGTGGCGATTGAGGCGGTCTCAAAATTGACGAATCGCTGCGCTACCGTGCAGCACCGTCTCCCAAAACAAAACGACCCATCCAAGGATCCACCATGGCTCGCAATACCCCCATCGAGCGCTACCGCAATATCGGTATCTCGGCCCACATCGACGCTGGCAAGACCACGACCACCGAGCGCATTCTGTTTTACACGGGCGTGAGCCACAAGATCGGTGAAGTGCACGATGGCGCTGCCACCATGGACTGGATGGAGCAGGAGCAAGAGCGCGGCATCACGATCACGTCGGCTGCCACCACCTGCTTCTGGAAGGGCATGGACAACACGTATCCAGAGCACCGCTTCAACATCATCGACACCCCCGGCCACGTGGACTTCACCATTGAAGTCGAGCGTTCGATGCGTGTGCTTGACGGCGCGTGCATGGTGTACTGCGCCGTGGGCGGCGTGCAGCCCCAGTCGGAAACCGTCTGGCGCCAGGCCAACAAGTACAAGGTACCCCGTCTGGCCTTTGTCAACAAGATGGACCGCACCGGTGCCAACTTCTTCAAGGTCTACGATCAGATGAAGCTGCGCCTGAAGGCCAACCCCGTGCCCGTCGTGATCCCGATCGGCGCTGAAGAGAAGTTCATTGGCGTGGTCGACCTCCTCAAGATGAAGGCCATCATCTGGGACGAAGCCTCGCAGGGCATGAAGTTCAACTACGAAGACATCCCGGCGGATCTGGTCGCGCCAGCCAAAGAATGGCGCGAGAAGATGGTCGAAGCGGCTGCCGAAGCCTCTGAAGAGCTGATGAACAAGTACCTGGAAGAGGGCGACCTCTCCGAGGCTGAAATCAAGCTCGGCCTGCGCACGCGCACCATCGCGACCGAAATCCATCCGATGCTGTGCGGCACCGCGTTCAAGAACAAGGGCGTGCAGCGCATGCTTGACGCCGTGATCGACTACCTGCCCGCGCCGACGGACATTCCGGACGTGGCCGGCACCGACGACGACGAAAAGCCCGTCACCCGCAAGGCCGACGACGCTGAGAAGTTCTCTGCGCTCGCCTTCAAGCTGATGACCGACCCGTTCGTGGGCCAGCTGACCTTTGTGCGCGTGTACTCCGGCGTTCTGACCAAGGGCGACACGGTCTACAACCCCATCAAGGGCAAGAAAGAGCGTATCGGCCGTATCGTGCAGATGCACGCCAACGAGCGTCAGGAAGTCGAAGAAATCCGCGCTGGCGACATCGCTGCCTGCGTGGGCCTGAAGGAGGTGACCACGGGCGAAACCCTGTGCGACGTGAATTCGCAGATCATTTTGGAGCGCATGGTGTTCCCCGAGCCCGTGATCTCGCAGGCCGTGGAACCTAAGACCAAGGCCGACCAGGAAAAAATGGGCATTGCGCTGCAGCGTCTGGCTGCCGAAGACCCATCCTTCCGCGTCAAGACCGACGAAGAATCCGGCCAGACCATCATCTCCGGCATGGGCGAGTTGCACCTGGAAATCATCGTCGATCGCATGAAGCGCGAGTTCGGTGTGGAGTCCAACGTGGGCAAGCCGCAAGTGGCCTACCGCGAAACCATCCGCAAGACGGTCGAAGAAGCCGAAGGCAAGTTCGTGCGCCAGTCCGGTGGTAAGGGCCAGTACGGTCACGTCGTGCTCAAGATCGAACCCAACGAAGCCGGCAAGGGCATCGAGTTCGTCGATGCGATCAAGGGCGGTGTGGTGCCTCGCGAATTCATCCCGGCCGTGGAAAAGGGCATCAACGAAGCCGTCACGCAGGGCGTGCTGGCCGGTTACCCCGTGGTGGACGTCAAGGTCACGCTGCACTTCGGTTCGTACCACGACGTGGACTCCAACGAACTGGCGTTCAAGATGGCTGCCATCTTCGGCTTCAAGGAAGGCTGCCGGAAGGCTGGCCCCGTCATCCTGGAACCCATGATGGCCGTGGAAGTGGAAACGCCTGAAGACTACGCCGGCAACGTGATGGGCGACCTGTCCAGCCGTCGCGGCATGGTGCAGGGCATGGACGACATCCCGGGCGGCGGCAAGGCCATCCGTGCTGAAGTCCCGCTGTCGGAAATGTTCGGCTACTCCACCACGCTGCGCTCGGCCACACAAGGCCGCGCCACGTACTCGATGGAATTCAAGCACTACAGCGAAGCGCCTCGCAACGTGTCGGAAGCCATCATGGCCGCACGCGCCAAGTAAGGCGCACGCTTAGATGTTCTGATAATCGACTTTTAAAGTCAAAAATGGCTGCCACGCACGCTGGTCGTGTGTTAGCAGCTATGAATAGTATAGCAATTTCGCAATCTGCGACCCGGTGCCGTCCTGTTGCCCTGTGCGGGACGAATCAGCAATCGGGTGCAGACGTTAAACCCTGACACAGGCAATGCTCTTTGGAGTTATCAAAATGGCAAAAGGTAAGTTTGAACGCACCAAGCCCCACGTCAACGTGGGCACGATCGGCCACGTGGACCACGGCAAGACGACGCTGACTGCGGCGATTGCCACCGTGCTGTCCACCAAGTTCGGCGGCGAAGCCAAGGCATACGACCAGATCGACGCAGCGCCTGAA
>NZ_JBKDRI010000070.1:0-4492 GCF_046341535.1 Acidovorax sp.
TTGGATGCATTTGCCAGCGCTGCTGTTGGGGTGCCAGGCAAGGCGCGACGACGCGGCAGGCTCGTGCCTGCAAGGAGGAGCAACACCGCATGGCGCTCCAAAAGCGGTGCTGGCAAGTGCATAGCGCTGTCACCCCAAAGGTGAGGCTGCAAAAACAGCCCAAGGCTCGAGTCCATGCGGTGTGCGCCAAGAGTACAAGCGGTCAACTGCCGTTTTAGGGTGAGTGCTCAATGCCTCGGCCTGGGCAATTTGAGCGTCAACTCCGGCTTGCAATGCTGGTGGCGGATGGTTTTCGCAGACCCCGGCGCGCCACTCATTGATGCAGGCTGGGGCATAGCCTGATTTACCAGAGGTCTTGCCTTCCCAGCGGATCGGGTACGCATCTGTGCGCCCGCGAAACAGCCGCCGCAACAGTGCCACCTTCTCAGCAGTGGACAACCGGGATAGTTCTGACTCCTGCACGGCAACAACTGGCTGTGGCGGTACCCGCCATTCGATTCCGTGAGATTCGAGCAGTGCAACCAAGCGTGTGTTTTGGGCCCGGAGGACTTTCAGTTCCAAAGCCAGATCGACCTCCGGGCCGTTTATGCCGCGCGCACCGCAGTGAAAGCCGAGTCATCGCTCAGATGGATGAAGATGCGTCCCTGCGCCTGATCGTCAGTCACGTCCAGCCAACCGCGCCCGCTCACCGGGTCGTTTTCATCCACGCCCGACCAGGAAAACTCCACTCGCGCCACGCCGTCCACGCTGCTGACCCGCGCATCAAGGTCGCCCTGCACCAAGCCGAACTGAAGTTCGCCCGTCAGGTGGCTACGGATGGTGATGTGCGCCGGGGCTTCCATGTCAAAGTAGTCGGCATCCCAGACTTCCATGCCGGTGATGCGCCAAGTGCCCAGCACAGCCTTCTCCGCCTTTTTCATTCCTCGCCCGCCAAACTGGCTTCCGACCAAAAATGGTCGAAGTTATCGCCCACGCCCCAGCCGACGTTCTGTCCCAGTTGGCGCACCCGGTCGAGTCTGGACAGCAAAGCCGCCTGCTGCGCCTTGCGCAAGGCCAGCACGTATTTCAGCGCCTGTTCGAACATCCGTACCAACGCGTCATAAAAGCCTTCGTCGTCCATACCGCAACCGGCCAGAAAATCGAACACTTCCTCACAGTAGAACACCGTGAGTTCGGCCAAGCCCTCGGGCTGCCCCAGTGCCTTTTTGTAATCGCTGATGGCCTTCTTGGCCTTGCTTACGGAAATTGGATTGCGAAGATCCGGCGGATTGATCCAGCGGATGATCACATCTTTGTAGGGCTCCAGCGGGTCATCGCCCAACCCAAAGCGGGCGTGCAGAAACGCCTTGTTGTCTTTGCTGGCAGCGTACAAGTCTTGCACCAGCCCGAGCAGGCCAGCGCGGTCGAAGTCGGCCAGCCTGGTTTTGACATCGCTCCAACTGGGCGTGGATTTTTTGGGGGGGGTGACGGCCATCGCCTTATTCCTCATAGCTATCCAGCGTGTTGCCGGATTCAATCTGTATCAGCACGCGATCAAAATCGCTCTCAAACAACCGATCCTGCACGATCCGATATTTCTCGAACTCGCTTTCGGCGTGGGCCTTGGTGATTTTCGCCGACACCTTGCCGGCATCCTGGAGAACCTCGCGACCGGTAGCCCGCTTGCGTAACTGCACCGCGCGCTCGGAATTGACCTTGTAGCCCACCGCGATGATGCCAGTGCATGGCCAGCCGTGCGATCAGCTTGGAGACCTGCTGGGGCGTGAAGAACTCGCCCCCAGACTTGCCCGCATTGGCAGCGTAGTTGGAGATCAGGAATTCGTAGGCGTCGCCAAACAGGTCGATGTGGCTGGCATCGCTGTTTTCATAAAAGTCATGGCCGAAGTCCAGCTCGGCCACGCCTTTGAGCACAGCAGCCAGGCGGGCGTTTTTGTCTTTGACGGTATTGCCAAGGCGCTTGCTGGTGGTGTCGAAGTCGGCGAATAGGCCACGGATGTCGCGCTCTGAGGGGTAGCCCAGAGCGGAGTTTTCAATGGATTGAAAAATGGCCGCCAAATCGGTGTTCAGGCTGTCGTTACCGTTGGCGCTGGCGACGACACGGGCAAACAACTGGCTGGGGTAGATGAAGTAACCCTTGGTTTTGATGGCATCGTCCCGGATGTCTGGCGTGATGACCACGTCGTTCAGCGCGGCGTAGTGGATGCTCTGGTCACCGCCCTTGATGTAGGCCGCAAAGTTTTCGCTGATGAAACGGTAGAACAAGGTACCCAGCACGTATGGCTTGAAGTCCCAGCCGTCGAAAGCGCCACGCACATCGTTAGCGATTTGCCAGATCCGGCGTTGCAGTTCGGCGCGTTGTTGAATGCTGGTCATGCTCGGTTTCCTGTCGAATCTTTCGTTTTTTCGTCATCCGCGCCACCGGCGCGCACCCAGTCGTCCACCTCGGACACCTGGAATTTCCACAGCCGCCCAACCCGGTGCGCGGGCAGACCCTTGCGGTCGATCCAGCGGTAGATCGAGTCGCGCGTGACACCCAGATGCTCGGCAATCTGGTCCACGGATACCCATGGTTCAGCGGTCAAGGCAATGCTCCAGTGACAGCAGTTTGGATGGCATAAAGTCGGTTTTAGTCGCAAATGGTGTAATTTATCAGCTTGCCGGGAGGCAGGCGAGTGCCCGACACCCAGAGAATGATCTTTCGTTTGGCTTTCCTGTCCTTCAGCGCCTGCAGGGGCGACATCCCGGATCTTCCTTCAGTGCGGGCATGCGGGTGCCGCTGTGCAGGCGGGCTTCGACGGGCTCAGCCTGAACGGTTTTGGGGGTAGCGCCCTGGCTTCGATAGGCTCAGCCTGAACGGGTGGGGGGGCAGCGCTCCGGCTTCGACAGGCTCAGCCCGAACGGTTGGGGCAGCGCCCCGGCTTCGGCGGGCTCAGCCCGATCAGATGGGTCGATCCAAAAAGTCAGTCGGTCCGTACAGCAAAGCGCGAACGTATGGCATCAGCCTCTACAGCCCAGCACGCCCCAACGCGTTCCCGATGACAAAAATGCTATTGAAAGCATAGCGACAAAGTCAATGATATCAAGCGCAACGGCCTAAAAACAGGCTGAAAATCCTTCACCCAGTCAGCAGATCACTCAATGCCCGCGCCACGACCTTGGTCGCCCGGCGCAAATCCTCCAGGTCCAGCCGCTCGTCCGCCCGCTTGGCGTGCGACTCCAGCACGGTGCGCGGCCCTGCGCCGTAGATCACCCCTGGGATGCCGCGCTCCACGTACAGGCGCACATCGGTGTAAAGCGGCGTGCCCACCGCCGGAACCGGCTCGCCGATCACTGCGGCTGCGTGTTTTTGCAGGGCTTCGACCAAGGGTGCATTGCCCGTCAGAGGCGTCATGGCATGGGCCAGCAGTAGCCGTTTGATCTCTACGCTGATGCCGGCCCGCTCGCTGGCGGCGTTCTCGATCACGCGGCCGATGGTGGCTTCCACCTCGACCGGGTTCTCCTCGGGGATCATGCGGCGGTCGAGCTTGAACGTGACCTTGCCGGGCACCACGTTGGTGTTCGTGCCGCCTTCAATGCGGCCCACATTCAGGTAGGGGTGCTTGATGCCCGGGACGTTGGATGTGACCCGCAGGTAGTCCTGGTTTTGCGCGTACAACGCGTTCAAGATGTGCACGGCGCCTTGGAGCGCGTCCACGCCGGTGTGGGGTACGGCGGCGTGGGCCATCTTGCCGTGCACGGTCACTTCCATCTGCAGGCAGCCGTTGTGCGCGGTGACCACTTCGTAGCTGAAGCCGGCAGCGATCAGCAGGTCGGGCTTGGTCAAACCGTGCCGCAACAGCCATCCAGGGCCCAGCTCGCCGCCAAACTCCTCGTCATAAGTGAAGTGCAGTTCCACCGCGCCGCGGGACGGTCTGGCAACGGCTTCCAGTGCCCGTACCGCAAAGGTAAAGCTCGCGAAGTCGCTCTTGCTCACTGCGGTGGCGCGGCCATACATTTTTCCGTCCACCACTTCAGCGCCGTAGGGGTCGTGCGTCCAGCCTTCACCCGGCGGCACAACATCACCGTGCGCGTTCAGGGCAATGGTCTTGCCGCCTGTGCCATAGGGCCTGCGCACGATCAGGTTGGTGATGGACTCCATGCCATAGGCCTGCACCTCGGCAGCAGGCACCGCATGCTTTTGCGCCTCGAAGCCAAAACCCTTGAGCAATTCGGCCGTGCGCTCCGCGTGGGGCGCATTGTTACCGGGGGGGGTATCGGTAGGAACCCGCACCAGGGCCTGCAAAAAGCGCACTTCCTCGTCGAAGTGCTGGTCAATCCAGGCATCAAGTGCAGAGTAATCAGTCATGGGGTTCCTAGGAGCCTGTCGGACTTGGAAATCGTCGGCTGCAAATCGACCGCAGCGGTCCATTTTTAACCGCCTTTTTGCCCCATAGCTCGGCTATGGGGCTGCAAATTCGGCAAAAACTGTCCTCGCTGGGGCCGATTTTCGCTT
>NZ_JBKDRI010000071.1:0-4886 GCF_046341535.1 Acidovorax sp.
GCGAAAACAACCCAAGGCCCAAGTCCACGCGGTGGGCGGCAAGATGACAAGCGGTCAACTGCCGTTTTACGATGATCCTATTGAGTCGGCACCTTTGAACTTGAACCAGCCGTTCGGGCTGTGCCTGGCGAAGCCATGCGCAGAGCTTCGAACCGCACCTTGGACCGGGGCCACAGACTGGTCACGCGGGGTTTGTCCAAGCGCTGCGCGAGGCTTCGACGGGCTCAGCCCGAACGGGTGGGGGGTGGGGCCCTGGCTTTGACAGGCTCAGCACGAACGGGTGGGGCGGGGCCCTGGCTTCGACAGGCTCAGCCCGAACGGGTGGGGTGGGGCGCTGACTTCGACGGGCTCAGCACGAACGGGTGGGGTGGGGCCCTGGCCTCGACAGGCTCAGCACGAACGGGTGGGGTGGGGCCCTGGCCTCGACAGGCTCAGCCCGAACGGGTGGGGTGGGGCGCTGGCTTCGACGGGCTCAGCACGAACGGGTGGGGTGGGGCCCTGGCTTCGACAGGCTCAGCCCGAACGGGTGGGGCGGGGCCCCTGGCTTCGACAGGCTCAGCACGAACGGTGGGGGTGGGGCTCTGGCTTCGACAGGCTCAGCACGAACGGTGGGGTGGGGCGCTGGCTTCGACAGGCTCAGCCCGAACGGTGGTGAGAGGGGTTGAGCGCCGACTCGCATGGTGGCGAGAGGCATGGAGCGCCAACTCGCATGGCATGACGCCACCCATTGCAGTGCCGCGAAGTGCCGCACAGCGCCGCACTCCATCCCATGCGCCGTGCCCGTGCCCGTGCGTTCAGCCCCCCCGACGCCGCCCGCGCCGTGACTACAGCCGCGCCGCCGCCAGCCGCCGCAGCAACTGCTGCACGATGTCGGTCTGCATGTTGCGGTACAGCAGCGCCTCTTCGGCCTCCTTGGCCAGGGCGATGGTTTCGTTGTAGCTGATGTCGCGCTGCTGCAGCAGTTCGGTGTCGGGGATGATCTCTACCCCGGTCTGGGTGCGCAGCCGGAACTTCACGCGCAGGCGCAGCTGCAGTTCGCGCACCTGACCCGAGACATTCAGGCCCAGCACCACCCGTTCGCGCTGCTCCTGCAGCAGGTCCATGATGACCTGGGCCGTGGGCATGGCAGCGGGATCGCGCAGCACCTTGAGCTGGCTGCCCGAGCCCTCCAGCGTGCGCTGCAACTCGCGCGCCAGCGACGAGGCGGCACTGGCGTTGATGTACAGCGACTGGAAACCGAACTCGGGCACGCCGCGCAGCCGAAAGCCGCATGCGCCCAGCAGCAGGGCGGCAGGCGTCAGGGCGAGCAGCGTGCGCTTGTTCATGTGCCCGGGCTCCCTCAGACCACCACGTTGACCAGGCGGCCAGGCACCACGATCACGCGCTTGGGCGCAGCACCGCCGCTGTGGGCCGCAAAGGCCTCGCTGGCCACCGCCAGGCGCTCGATCTCGGCCTTGTCGGCCTGGGCTGGCACCAGCACCGAGCCGCGCAGCTTGCCGTTGACCTGCAGCATCAGCTCGACCTCGTCCTGCACCAGCGCGCCCACATCCACCTGCGGCCAGGGGGCATCGAGCAGGTCGCCCAGATGGCTGGCGTAGCCCAGGCTGCTCCACAAGCCATGGGCAATGTGCGGCGTGGCGGGGTACAGCACGCGCAGCAAAATGCCAAAGCCCTCCACCAGCGCCACCTGGCCGCTGGCCGAGTCGCTGGCCTTGAAGTCTTCCAGCGCATTGATCATCTTCATCGCGCCTGAGACCACGGTGTTGTACTGCATGCGCTGGTAGTCGTAGTCCACCTGCTTGAGCACGTTGTGGGTCTCCAGCCGCAGGGCCTTGGCTTCCTTGCCAAAATCAATATCTTCCAGGCTGCTTGCGCTTGCTGCGCTTGCGGTAGCTGCTTCCATATCCATAGCAGACAGCTTCACGCCAAAATTCCACACGCGGCGCAGAAAACGGTAGCTGCCCTCCACGGCGGCGTCGTTCCACTCCAGCGTGGCTTCGGGCGGGGCGGTGAACATGGTGTACAGGCGGGCGGTGTCGGCACCGTACTTGGCAATCAGGTCCTGCGGATCCACGCCGTTGCGCTCGGTCTTGCCCATCTTGCCCACACCGCCGTATTCCAGCGCCAGCCCCTTCGGGTACGGGCCCTCGGCCTCGGTGAGCCTGCCGCCAACGGTGCGGCCATGCGCATCCAGCACCGGGGTGACCGTCTCCGGTGGAAAGTAGTTCTTGCCGCCCTTGTCGTCACGCCAGAAATAAATATGGTTGAGCACCATACCCTGCGTGAGCAGCTTGGTGAAGGGCTCATCGACCGTGACCAGGCCCAGGTCGCGCATGACCTTGGTCCAGAAACGTGCGTACAGCAGGTGCAAGATGGCATGCTCGATGCCGCCGATGTACTGGTCCATGCCGCTGCCGCCGGTGGACGCCTGCGGGTCACGCATCCAGTAGGCCGTGCCATCGCCAACCATGGCATCGCTGTTGTGGGGGTCGCAATACCGCATGAAGTACCACGAGCTGTCCACAAAGGTGTCCATGGTGTCCGTCTCGCGCCGGGCGGGCTTGCCGCACACCGGGCAGGTCACGCCCGCATGGAAGCCTTCGTGCTTGTGCAGCGGGTTGCCCGAGCCGTCGGGCACACAGTCGGTGGGCAGCACCACCGGCAGGTCTTTCTCGGGCACAGGCACCGCGCCATGCTCATCGCAATGGATGATGGGGATGGGGGTGCCCCAGTAACGCTGGCGGCTCACGCCCCAGTCGCGCAGACGCCAGGTGGTCTTCTTCGCGCCCAGGCCCTTGTGCTCCAGCGCATGCGCCACGGCATTCACGGCATCCTGGTAGTTCAGGCCGCTGAAGCTGTCCGAGTTGATGGTGACGCCGCGCTGCTTGTCGCCATACCAGTCGTGCCAATGGTGGTAGTCAAAGGTTTCGCCATCCACCAGCACCACCTGCTTGATCTCGATGCCGTACTTGAGCGCAAACGCAAAGTCGCGCTCGTCGTGCGCGGGCACACCCATCACCGCCCCGTCGCCATAGCCCATCAGCACATAGTTGCCCACCCAGACCGGCACCTTCTCGTCGGTCAGCGGGTGCGTGACATACAGGCCCGTGGGCACACCCTTTTTTTCCTGCGTGGCCAGCTCGGCTTCGGTGGTGCCGCCGCTCTTGCACTCGTCGATGAACGCCGCGATTGCCGGGTTGCCCTTGGCGGCGTGCGCGGCCAGCGGATGCTCGGGTGCCACGGCGCAGAACGTCACGCCCATGATGGTGTCGGCGCGCGTGGTGAACACATACATCTTGCCGTCGCCAATCAGCGCACCATCGCCGCCCCGGATGTCGTGCGGGAAGGCAAAGCGCACGCCTTCGCTCTTGCCGATCCAGTTTTCCTGCATCAGCTTGACGCGCTCGGGCCAGCCGGGCAGCTTGTCGCCGGTGACGAAGTCCAGCAGCTCTTCGGCGTAGTCGGTGATCTTGAGGTAGTAGCCGGGGATCTCGCGCTTTTCCACCGTGGCCCCGGTACGCCAGCCCTTGCCGTCAATCACCTGCTCGTTGGCCAGCACCGTCTGGTCCACCGGGTCCCAGTTCACGACCTGCGTCTTGCGGTAGGCAATGCCCTTGTCCAGCATCTTCAGAAACAACCACTGGTTCCACTTGTAGTACTCGGGGTCACAGGTGGCGACCTCGCGGCTCCAGTCAATCGCCAGGCCCATGGCCTGCATCTGCGTCTTCATGTACGCAATGTTGTCGTACGTCCATTGGGCCGGCGGCACGCCGTTTTTCAGCGCGGCGTTTTCGGCAGGCAGGCCAAAGGCATCCCAGCCCATGGGCATCAGCACGTTGTAGCCGTTCATGCGCAGGTAGCGCGTGAGCATGTCGTTGATGGTGTAGTTGCGCACATGGCCCATGTGCAACTTGCCGCTGGGGTACGGCAGCATCGAGCAGGCGTAGAACTTCTTTTTGTTCGCGTCTTCCGTCACGCGGTAGGCGTCGGCAGCGTTCCAGTGGTCGTGCGCGGCGCGCTCGACGTCTTGGGGAGAATATTTGTCTTGCATGGGGCAAAGGGGTCAGAGAAGTGGGCAGCCGGGGCCTGGCTGCGCTGCGCAGATTCTAGGGAAACTCGTACATCACCCCCGAGAGGATGCGCTGGTGCCGATCGGAACAGGGCACAAGGCGCTTTTGCAACCCATAGCCGCGCTGTGGGCAAGAAAAGAAACGCTGTGGTCTGCCCAAGCCCGCGCCAGCGGAGCCCGCAGGGTTTTTTGCAGAGTCTCCGCAGGAGCCTGTCGAACTTGTAAATCGTCGGCCACCAATCCGCCACAGGGCGCCAATTTTCGCCGCCTTTTGCCCCATCGCTCAGCGCCAGTGCCTTAAATTCGGCAAAAACGGGCCTCGCTGGGGCCGATTTGAATGAAACCCTCAAATTTCGCGCTCGACGCTTCCGGGTCCGACAAGCTGCTGCGCCAGCGCGTCTTCGAAACCCAGCCCCCTATGGCCCCATCAGCAAACAAGGCAGCGCCAAAACCTCAGCAAGCCGCTGGCCGATGACGAAAAAACGCTTCACCCCAGGGCCTGATCGAGCCGCTGCCGAGTTTTTTCTGCGACATCGGGAGCCTCAGCGCCACCCCGCAAACTCACCCAGGCCAACGGTCAAACCGCATGGCAATGGGCGTACAGTGCGTTTGGAGACGAGCAACCCACCATCGCAGCCAAACGCTTCACCAGCGAAACCACCAACCCCACCACGGGCACCACCAGCACCCCCGAGGTCACGTTCAACCTGCGCTATCCTGGGCAGTATTTCGACAAAGAGACGAAACTGCACTACAACTACTACCGCAGCTACGACAGCAGGACGGGGCGGTATACGCAGGGGGATCCGATTGGGCT
>NZ_JBKDRI010000072.1:0-28043 GCF_046341535.1 Acidovorax sp.
GGCCGGTGTGCCTGGTTACCACGCCATAGCCTTTTGCAGCACATCAAAGCCCTGGCCAGAGCACTTGGCAGCCCAAAATCAACAGAAAAACTCGCTTCGCTCCGCCTTCGACCAATTGCCGTGAAATATTCGGGCTAGCCCCACGCCGAGGCGCCGAACCAGTGGCGCAAATGCCCGCTCCAGAAAATCAAACGGCGGTGCCATCGGGTTGTGTGTGCCGCCCAGCAACTCCACCTTGCTGGGGGCATCGGCCAGCATCAGCGCGGGTAGCACCGTTTGCAGCACCAGCAGGCAACTGCCTGCGGTTGCGATCTGAAACCGGTAGTCGCCCGCGCGCACCGCACCGGGCGTGAACTGCAGCGTTTGCGAGTTCAGCTCCGCCCCTTCGACGTGCCCGCCGCACACGGCCACGGCCGCCTGCACGCACGCCAGATGCTGGCGCATCAGCCCCGGCTTTGGCCGCCCGGCGCGGATGCGGGTGATGTGCAGCGGGCGCCCGGTCACCATGGACAGGGCCAGGCCGGTGCGCAGGATCTGCCCGCCGCCTTCGCCGGTAGAGCCATCAAGGATGAGTGGCTCCTGGTGGAGGAAGGGTGATTGAGTCAGTTCCATCAGTTCATCGTAAAAACATCTCCCCGGGGCGTGAACGGCAAACGGCGTCCCGGAGCCAAAAGGTAAGCATGCGGGCGGCGCACATCCAGGTGGTCGCAGTCCGCGTCGGTAATGATGAGCAGCGGGCCTTCCTTGGGAAAGTCCGCGCTGTTCTCCAGCAGGGTGATGGCGGGTTGCAGCACGGTGCCGCCGCGCCCCTGGATCTTTACCCGGTGCGCAATGTCTTGCGCGGGCAGATAACCCAGATCGTAAGGAGCGGCATCGCAGCACACCACCCGCACGGCAGGCACCTCCTTGGCCTCGGCATAGCCGGCAATACTGCCCAGAGCCTTGGACAGGGTGTGCTTGTCCATCGAGCCCGAGGTGTCGAGCACCACACCAAACGTGCGGCCGTCGCGCCAGCGGCTATCGGGGCCCACATGGGGGCGCGGAATATCCGGCGTGGCCGATTGGCGGCGGCTCAGGCGTGCATAGGTGCGCCGGCTTTCGATGGGTGGAAAGTGGTGGTCGAACCACCGGGCCAGCTCTACTTCCCACGGTATGGGTGGCTGCAGCAGCGCGCGGATTTCCTCCAGCAATCCCGCAGGCAGCAAGCCCCGGCCTTGGGACTCGTGCAGCATCAGGCCCTTGCCCAGCTGCTCTTTATAGAAGGCATCTAGATCGGTAAACGGCACACGATCGGTGCGCAGGCGGCGCTGCAGCATGTCGCCCTGTTGGCCCGCCAGAGTTTGCAGTTTGCGCATGCGCCGCAGGTCCACCACGATGCGGTCGTACACCTCCTCGGCTGAAAGGCCGCGCAGCTCCAGGTCGTGCAGCAGGCCCAGCGCCGGGGCGCTGCCCACCTGCATCTGGATCAGCCAGTCGTTGATGACGTAGTCGCACGCCACGTTCCACAGGTAGTGATCTCGCCCCCGCTGCCGGGCCATGTGGCGCAGGGCCACATGCAGAATTTCGTGGGCCAACACAAAGCGGGTTTCCTGCTCGCTCAGGCCCGCTGCGGGGTTGAGGTAGATGGTGCGTAGGGTCTCATCCACGGCGGCCACCATCACCTCCTCGCGGCGGCACAGCTCAGCATCTTCCAGAATATCGAACGCTGCCACCATGGACCCCAGCAGCGGAAAGCTGCTGATGAACCAGCTGCGCGCGCGCTCGGTCACGCTGCGCGGTGCGCTGCGGGTGTGGGTGCCCAGCGCGGTGCGGGTGCCTGCGGCAATTTCCACCGCCTGCGTCACCGAGTTGGCGATGCCTGCGGCAAAGACTTCACTCCAAGTTTTTTGCGTGCTGGCAAAACCATAGCGCCTTTGCGCAGGCTGTGCCTGTGACCAGTCTTCGGGCGCTTGCAAGCTCGTCGCGCGGGCACCGGCCAACCCCAGCCCGGCGACCCACTTGGGTACACCGCTGTCGCCAAACTGGCGGTACCAGCGGTCCTCGTCCCATGCGGGTGCATCCACCGGCATCTGCATGTCGTGCGGGCAAGTGCCGAATTTGACAGTGGCCAAGAAGCGGGTGCTTGCCACATCGCAGGCCGCGCTCCATGCCGCCCAGTCGCCCCGGTCGCGCTGGAAGAAATCCATGGCGTAGCTCAGCACACCCCGCGCCAGCACAAAAGCCCACTCGGCCGCTTCTGCATGGCGTTTGGGGTGGACTTGAATCGCATCGTGCCGTAGCACCACCAGCCAGCCATCGGCGGGGCACAGCGATGCCGCAGTGCGCACCCAGGATACGCGGTGCGCCAGCGGTCCGAAGATGGGGTGTGCCTTCACCATCGCCATGCCCGCATCAAAGGCCTGCGTGGCGGGGTTCGGCTTGTGGGTGGTTTTGGCCATGGGGGTTCAGGCCGTTTTGGCCTGGCGTTCTACCAGGCGGGGCAGGTCGCGCACCACTTCGATCATGTACCAGGCAGGCAGCGTCTGCCCGGCCTCTTCGGCCACGGCAATCTGTGCCATCTCCAGGCTGATTTGGGCTAGGTCTTTGAGCATCGCCTTGGATCTGTGCACCACGGCTTGCAATTCACCCGTATTCGCGTTCTTGTCTTGCGGCAGGGCCTTGATGAGCCGGGCGCGGAATGCCTGGGCCAGAAAGTACAGCACGTCACGGTCTTCAGGGGCGTGCGGCCAGCGCGCTTCACCTTTGAAAATGGCTTCCAGCCGATGCCGGTCGGCCGCCAGCTTGCCAAACGCCTTGAACTGCGCGGCATGCTGGGGTGTGAGGCAGCCATAAGCCAGCGCCTCCACCATCGAGGCCGAGGGCGCATCGCCAAACGCGTGCAGTGCATCGCTGAGCATGTGCCACGAACGCGGGGTAGAGAACGGTTCTTCGTGCTTGGGCGGGGAACTCCACAGGTGGTCGGGGCGCTGCTGCAGGTATTCCAGCACCAGGGGGTGAATCGCGTTGGCCGTGGCCCAGGTCAGCCATTCAGAGGCCGACACCTTCATGTGCACATGCACCATGCGGTTCATCAGAGCCGATGACATGGGCTTGACGATGGCAGAGTCCTGCGCGCGGTTGCCCGCGCCAATCACGATAGAGCCCTCGGGCAGGGTGTACTCCCCCACGCGCCGGTCGTGGATCAGGCTGTAGAAGGCCTTTTGCACATCCTGCGAGCAGGCATTGAGCTCATCGAGAAAAATGCAGTAGGGCTCCTTGCGCGCAATCATGGCGGGGGGGCAAAAGCGGCTCACCCCATCCACAATCTGGGGCACACCCATCAAGTCCTCCGGCGCGAGCTGGCTGCCCAGCAGCGACACGCAATCCAGCCCCACGCTGCGGGCAAATTGCTCTACCAGCGCAGACTTGCCCACCCCCGGCGGGCCCCAGATAAAGACTGGGCGGGTGATGGCGACGTTCAGCAAAAACTCGGTGAGTTGCGACGGGGACAGGGCGTGTACGGTTTGCATGGTGTTGTTCTTGTTGTGATGGGGGCATGTCAGCGCTGGTAGCGCAGCACCGTGTCGTGCAGCAAAGCATCTAGCGCGGCGTTCCCGGGCACGGGCAGCGGCTGAACCGGCTCTGCCGCATTGCGCGCCAGCTCGGCCTCGATGAACGCATGGATGCCGGGCCAGCGCGGGCTGGTGGCTGCTTCGCCCGCGCGCATCTTCACGTCCAACAGGGCGTTGATTTGATCGACCAGCGCGGCATCGTGTACGGGGTGCAGTGTGTGCTGGGCCAACTCGGCAAAGCGCATGGGTGGCACGCCGGGTTGGGTGCGTATCCAGCGCGCGGCGAGCAGTGGGCGCAGCACGTACAGGTACTTCTTGTAGCGCACCGTGTCGGCCTGCAGATGCTCGCTAAAGTTCTTCTTCGCCATCGACGCGTAGTGGTGCCAGCCCTTGGCGTTGTAGAACACCTGCTCCGCCAGCGCGCGGAACTGCGCCATGGTGTCCGCCTCTTCGCGGTAGACGATGGGCGAGCCCAGCCATTCGAGCAGCGTGGGGTTCGATTCGCGCATCAAGCCCAGGGCCTTGCGCAGGTCCCAGCCGTTGATGTCGAGGTCACCGCTGATGGGCACTTCGATCACGTCGCGCCCGGGCGTGACAGTGAGGTACCAGGGAAGGCGGTTGACGTAGATAAAGCGCACGTCGTAGTCGCTGTCAGGCGAGGCAAAGCCCCAGCCCCGGCTGCCGGATTCGCAGGCAAAGAGCACCGTCACATCGTCCCGGGCCTCGATGTCGCGCAGGGCCTCCAGCACCTGCGCGCGCATGTGGGGCTCCACCGGGTGGGCGGAGCGCAGCATTTCTGATGGTTGTTCTTGTTTATACATAAAAATCGGCTCCAGCGCTTGATGGATAAGCGCTAGTAGCTATCAAAATTGGTGAGCTGTCCGTCAAAGCCGGGCTACACCCAGCCTTTCTGTCTGGCCCGTTCCGTTTCTTGGATCTTGCGAAGGCGGGCCACTCGTTGTTGCTTGGCCCGTTCTGTCAGCGATGCATAGTCAGGGTGCTTCGCAAAGTAAGGGCCCAGCCACCCATCTTCATGGGTAAACGCCATGGTCCATGCGAGATCGGGCGGAAATACGCAATAGTCCGCCATGCTGCAATGGGTGGGCAAAGCATCAGTCAGCACAGCCGTCCGCCGGTGGTTGGCCAGCACCACAATCTCGGAGCCATCCTGTTCCGCATAACACCGGTCGGCATCGCTGCCGCACACGCTGGGGTAAGCCTCATAGCTGAACGTGTGCCACAGGTACTGATTCAAACCTGGAGCACGTTCCCCAGCCGCATAGACAGCCAGCCAGCGTTGAGCCCATTGCTGTGCTTCATCTGCCTTGTACTCCCGGATGATCGCTCCTGGTCCTACCGAAAGGGCTCGATCGGGCTGGTGGTTCTTGTGCGTCATAAAGCGTTACCCCTTCACACACACAACCTGCTTGAGCGTGTACACCACCTCCACCAGGTCCTGCTGCGCCGCCATTACCGCGTCGATGTCCTTGTAGGCCATCGGAATCTCGTCGATCACGTCCGCATCCTTTCGGCATTCCACGCCTTCGGTCGCCTTGATCTGGTCCGCCACGGTGAACAGCTTCTTGGCCTTGGTGCGGCTCATGGTGCGGCCTGCGCCGTGGCTGCAGCTGTTGAAGCTCTCGGGGTTGCCTTTTCCGCGCACGATGAAGCTCTTGGCCCCCATACTCCCCGGGATGATCCCCAGCTTGCCTTGCTCGGCACTCACCGCGCCCTTGCGGGTCACGAACACGTCTTGCCCGAAGTGCGTTTCGCGCTGCACGTAGTTGTGGTGGCAGTTCACGGCTTCCACGTGGGTCTCGAATGGCTTGGTGATGACTTTTCGCAGCGCGGCAATCACGCGGCTCATCATCACCTCGCGGTTGGCGGCTGCAAACTTTTGCGCCCACCCCACGGCCTTCACATATTCACCGAAGTACTGTGCGCCTTCTTCAAAGTACGCCAGGTCCTTGTCCGGCAGGTTGCGCTGGTTCATCTCGGCGTCCTTCTTGGCCAGCTCGATGAAGTGGGTGCCGATGGCGTTCCCCACTCCGCGCGAACCCGAGTGCAGCATCACCCACACGGACTGGTGTTCGTCCAGGCAGATCTCGATGAAGTGGTTCCCCGTACCTAGTGTTCCCAGGTGCTTGTAGTTGTTCGTGTTCTTGATGCGCGGGTGCGCTTCGCAAATCTCGTCGAACTCATCCACTAGCCCCGCCCAGGCGCGGTCGGTCTCAGCGGGCGGCGCATCCCAGCTTCCCTTATCACGACCAAAGCGCTTGGGCGTCATCCCCACCGGCACCGCGCGCTCGATGGCGGCGCGCACGCCAGAGAGGTTGTCGGGCAGGTCGCTGGCGGTCAGCGTGGTCTTGCACGCCATCATTCCGCACCCCAGGTCCACCCCCACCGCAGCGGGGATGATGGCCTTGAGGGTAGGCACCACCGAGCCGATGGTCGCGCCGATTCCCAGGTGCACATCGGGCATCACTGCCACGTGCTTGAACACGATGGGCAGGCGCGCGATGTTGCGCAGCTGGTTTCGGGCTTCTTCTTCCACGGGTACGCCGTTGGTCCACATCTTCACGGGGACGCCATTGGGGACTTCGTATTGTTCGTAGTTGTTGTTCATATTGTTCTTTCGTCTTTGTGTTCATTGAACCATTCCACGCGCTGCGGCTTGGGCATAGTTTTTCAGTTCGTCGTCGTTCTTCACCTGGCGGATGAAAGCATCCATGTGTGCCTGCAATTCCTGGTGCCGGTTCAGGCGGTTGCCCTCATGGCCGATCCCGTGCAACGCCGATATCTGCGCTTCACGCCAGGGCATAGCCAGCATCTCGCAAAACACCTGCCACATCGCGTCGCACCATTCGGGAACGTGCTTGGCGTTCCAGAACGTGGGCCATACGTCAAACCACATGTAGCTCACGAAGTAGAGCCGGTCGCCCCTGTTTCCGATCGCGCTCGGCTCGGCAGCGCTCAGGCGCGGGCCAAGGCAATCGCGCCACAGAGTGGGTAAGGCCCGCACCATGCGCATGGCATCAGCCAGCGGCACGGACGGGTCATTGACCATGTGCGGGATGTCTCCGGCGTTGTTGCTCATCACATGGTTCAGGCCCATGCCGACCTGATCGTCGCTGTAGGGCGCCAGGTGGGAGCCTGCGTTAGCGAACAACACGGTCTGGATGTGCGTCCATTGCACCGGTGTGGCTTCGAACGCGGGCTCTTCGATGTTCCAGTACCACTCCTGACCGCTTTTGTCAGGCACAGGACGGTCGAACAGGTAGCGCACGGCCGCGCTGTAAACCGCTGGGTCCAGCCCCACGGACTCGCAACTCACGGAAGTGGTTTCCCGGCTCAGGCGTCTTTCGCGCGCAGTCATTTTTTTGCTTTCATCACGATCTTCTCTTTGTCTATGAGTGCTCATCGCATTTTCACCAGGCCATTGAGCACCTGGTCCAGGCCGCCAAACACCGAGATCTTGTCGATGCGCTCGGCCACACGCTCCAGCGTCTCTAGCTCTTTCATGCGCAGGGCGACGGGGTTGTCTTCCATCACCTTGGCGGTGTTGAGCAGGGATCGCGTCGCTGCAGTTTCCTCGCGGCGGCGGATCACGTTGGCCTCGGCCTGCTTCTGGGCCTGCACCACCTGGGTCAGGATGGTTTTCATCTCGCCGGGCAGCACAATGTCCTTCACGCCCACGCTTTCCAGTTGCATGCCATAGGGCTGCAGCTTGGCAGCCATGTGTGCGGTCACTACTTCGTCGATCACCGTCTTGTTCTCCAGCAGCTCGTCGAGCGTGCGGGTGCCCACGGCGGCGCGCAGCGCAAACTGCAGCTCGCGGTACAGGTGGTCGGCAGGCTTTTGCAGCTGTGCAAAGGCTCCCAGCACATCGGTGTAGCGGTAGGTGGCGCACAGGTTCAGGCGCAAGCTCACCTTGTCGCGGGTCATGATGTCTTGGCCCGACACCTCTACGGCTTGCAGGCGCAGGTCCACGAGCTCCATGGTCACGGTGCGGCCGTACTTCCAGAAGGCGTAGGTGCCCGCCGTCAGCAGGCGCTCCACCTTGCCGTCTACCGTCAGCAGAGCGCACTGGCCCTCGGGCACCTGCACCTGCAGCACGCCGGTCAATCCGGTCACGCTGCGCTGGCGCAGTTGGGTGTGCGTGAGGCGCGCCACCAGGGCGGCGGGCAGCTCGGGGCCGGCTTCGAGGTTGATCACCTGCACGGTCACCTCCACCAGGCCTTTCCAATAAAGGCGGCGGGTTCCAGGGGGCAGCACCTCGACCAGCACGCCGTTTTCGCTGCGCAGGCCCACTTCGGTTTCCGACAGGTTCACCTGCACGAATTCGGCCGCTACCACGGCAGGCTCCTGCGCCATCAGGTATTCGGCCAGGCCGTGGGTGAAGGCAGGTTGTTCGAGGGCGAAGGTCTCCACGCGCAATTGGTCCATGCCGGCAAACAGCCAGTAGGTGCCGCTTTGGAGCACGCGGTCGAAGCTGCCGTTGCGCAGCAGCAGGGCGCGTTCGTTCTTTTTCACAGTGGCACGTTGAAACAACTTCCGCATTTTGTTTTCCTCTTTCTTCTTCGTTGTCGTATCGGGTTGCCGTTACAGCGATGGCGAGGTGCCAGGGAGCGCAGCCAGGGCCGTGCAGTGCGCCTGGTTGCTGCCCCGGCTCCCAAGCTGGGGGGGCAGCAGCGCGGCTGGCTGCGGGCGCCGGTTGTGCCGGGGGCTGGCACAAACCGCCACCGTCTGACGGGGTGGGACCCTGTCGGTTGCGGCGCAACCTCGGAGCCTCTCCCCGCGTTCGGCGGGTGGTCTTTCGACCGGTACAGAGTTACAGCCTTGCGGCTGCAGTAATGGGCAGGAATCGAACCTGCGACAACCGCCTTTCGGCGGGGCTCTACCAGACTGAGCTACCAGTGGAGGCACGCCTGGAGTTGCACCAGGCAGTCCTTTCGAATGGTGACTACCACCGTGCCATTACCCAGCGTTTGCGATGTGCGGCATGCAGAACATCGACAGAACCCTAAGGCCCCGGACGTCCGGCACCGGTGGGGCGAACTGCCGTCCTAACCCCTGCCTGTGAGCGGTCACCGTTTGCGCTGGATGTGTCTTGTATTGCCAGATGTGTGCCAGCGTGCGATGGATGGCGATCGATGCTCACAAGTTGTTGATTTGTATGTAAATAATGTCTTTTTGATGAGAGCGGACTGGCATGCGAGTTTCAAGATAACTAGAATACAAGCTAGTTAAATAGAAAAATAAAATGATGAAAAACAGGGTCATCATCGGATTTCTGGGCACCCAGCTCGACTCTGGCAAGGGATCCGGGCGGTGGGAAAAATGGCGCCCCTCCGTATCGCTGGTACAGCATGAGGATGTGGTGATCGAGCGGTTGGAGCTGCTCTACACCCCACCGCACCGCGAGTTGGCCCTCCTGGTGCGCGCGGACATGGTCACCGCCTCGCCCGAGACGACCGTCAACCTGGTGCCACTACCAATCTCCGACCCGTGGGACTTTGGCGAGGTCTATGCCCAGTTGTACGACTGGACGCAGGCCTACCGTTTTGACACCGAGCGCGATGAGTACTGGACGCACATCACCACCGGCACGCATGTCGCGCAGATCTGCCTGTTCCTGCTGGTGGAGTCGCGCCGCATTCCCGGTGTGCTGGTGCAAACATCACCGCCCAAACGTCAGCAAGCGGGCAACCCCGGCAGCTACACGCTGATCGACCTGGACCTCTCGCGCTACGACGTGATCGCCCAGCGCTTCGGCGCAGAGCAGCGCGACGCCGTGCAGTTCCTCAAAAGCGGTATCGCTACGCGCAACGCCCGTTTCAACGCACTGATCGACGAGGTGGAGCGCGTGGCGGTGCGCTCGCCCGCCCCCATCTTGTTTACAGGCCCCACGGGTGCAGGCAAGTCGCACTTGGCCCGACGCATGTACGAGCTGAAGAAATCGCGCCACCAGGTGGAGGGCGAGTTTGTCGAGGTAAATTGCGCCACACTGCACGGCGACGGCGCGGCGTCCACCCTGTTCGGCCACAAGCGGGGCGCGTTCACAGGCGCTGCGGCCGACCGTGCAGGCCTGCTGCGCACGGCGCACAAGGGTGTGCTTTTCCTCGACGAGATCGGCGAGCTGGGTCTGGATGAGCAGGCCATGCTGCTCAAGGCCGTGGAAGAAAAGCGCTTCTACCCCCTGGGCAGCGACCGAGAGGTGGAAAGCGACTTCCAACTGGTGGCGGGCACTAACCGCGACCTGCGCACCGAGGTGGCTGCCGGGCGTTTTCGGGAAGATCTGTTCGCGCGCATTAACCTTTGGAGCTACGTGTTGCCCGGCTTGGCGCAGCGACCCGAAGACATCGCGCCGAACGTGGACCATCTGCTGCAGCGGGCGGCCGAGGAACTGGGTCGGATCGTGCGCTTTTCCAACGAGGCGCGCTCAGCCTACCTGCGCTACGCCCAGTCCCCCGAAGCTCTGTGGACGGGGAACTTCCGCGACCTGTCGGCCAGCGTGACGCGCCTGGCGACCTTGGCTGACGGCGGTCGCGTCGGGCTGCCACTCGTCGAGGCCGAGATCGCCCGTCTGCGGTGGTTGTGGCAGCCTGCCAGCGATGCGCGCCATGGTCTGGCATCCGCTGCGGGTACACCAGGTCGGAGCGATCTGGTGGACTTGCTGGGAGAAAGCGCCGTGGCGTCCATGGATATGTTCGATCAGTTGCAACTGGCAGCAGTGCTACAGGTGTGCCGCCAGGCGCGTACCCTGTCGGATGCGGGGCGCCTGCTGTTTCAGGCATCGCGCACGCAGCGCACGGTGGTCAACGACGCAGACCGGCTGCGTAAATACCTGGCTCGGTTTGGCCTGGATTGGGAGCGGCTCAGCAGCAGCGGTTGAACCTATTTTCCTCAGTTACCCCTATATAGGCCGCCGCAAACGTAGACTCCATGCGGGTTAGCGAACGATTTGAGGAGCCACCAAATGAGTGAATCGCCATTGACACAGAACCAGAGCACTCAGGCCTGTCAGGAGGCCATCGAACAAATCAAGCAAGAGCTGGATCAAGCCACCCGCGTGCAGACCCCCGGTGGCGTGTTTGAAGTTCAGTGGAGCAACGAGGGCAAGGCCACAGCGATAGGCCAGCTGGCATTCTTTGCCGAATTTTTGCAAGCCAGTGGCTTGTTTGAGAACTGGCGCAGCAGCTGCCCGCTGCGCACAGCAGCCCCAACGCCCCCGCGGTGGTTGATGTGCTGGGCACCTGGATGCTGGGCATCCTCAATGGACAAGATCGCTACGCCCACATAGGCGCATTGCGCGGTGACGGTGTCGCCAAAGAAGTGCTGGGCATGAACAAAATCATCGGCGACGACAGCCTGCGCCGCGCCTTGGCGGCAATAGCCCCCGCGCCCAAGGCCGCGCACAACGAACAAGAGCGCGCAGCCCAACAAGCCCAAGCCCTCAAAGCCGAGCAATGGATGCAAGCCCAATTGCGCCACAGCATCGCCAACGCCACACAGACCGGCTGGATACTGGACTGCGACACCACCGTCAAAGTGCTGTATGGCCACCAAGAAGGTGCCGTGGTGAGCTACAACCCGCAAAAGCCGGGACGACCCAGCCACATCATCCACACCTACTGGATCGGCAACCTGCGCCTGGTACTGGATGCGCAGCTACAAGCGGGCAACCAGCACAGCCCTTCCTACGGGCAGTGCGGGCTCAAAGCATTGCTTGAAAGCCTACCAGCAGACCAACGCCCCAAGCTGGTCAGGGGTCACAGTGCCTATGGCAGCCAGGGCGAGATGCTGCAGCTCGAAGAACTCCAGCAACCCTACCTGTTCAAGCTACGCCAAACCGCGGGCGTCAAACAACTCATCAAACGCCAGTGGAGACCGCAAAACTGGAGCGAGATGGGCCAGGGCTGGACGGGCTGTGAAGATCAGTTGCGTCTGTCGGGCTGGAGCACCAAGCGGCGCGTGGTCGTCATGCGTCGCCAGCGCAAGACAGACCTGGTGCTGGAGCAAAAGAGCAAAACACAAAAGGATCAAATTGATCTGCTCTTCATTGACGAGAACGAGCCCGTCAAGAGCTGGGAGTACGCGGTGCTGGTCAGCAATGCCGACTACGATCTGGTGCAAATTGGGCAACTGTATCGAGACCGAGCCGATTGTGAGAACGGCTTTGACGAGATCAAAAACCAGTGGGGTTGGGGTGGCTACAGCACCCAAGACATTGAGCGTTGCGCGTTGAGCGCGCGGGCGGTGGCGTTGGTCTACAACTGGTGGAGTTGGTACGTGCGCCTGGCCAATCCGAAGTCACGCTTGGAGGCCAAGACCAGTCGCCCCAAGCTGCTGGATGCAGTGGGCAAGCTCACCAGCCACGCCAGGGTGAACAAAATTGTGCTGGTGATGACCCATGAGGCGGGTCATCACATCAAAGCGATGATCGCCAATATTCACGCGGGTGTGGCGCACATTCGAAGCGCTGCGCCGCAGTTGACGGGGCACCAACGTTGGTTTGCGTTGGCACGTTACATCGCAGACAAAATCCTCGCCTTTGTCCCCAACACCAAACTCCCGGAGGCGGTCGCTACCGGGTAACTGAGGAAAATAGGTTGAATCGTTGACGACGTGCGCGAGTCAGGGACAACGCGGGCAGTAGGATAATCGGCACTGTGAAGCACGCCAGACCGCCGCTGGTGCAATCTGGGAAACCAGGCACTGGAGGAACGTCCGGACTGCACAGGACAGCGTAGCAGCTAACGGCTGCCCACCGTGAGGTGAGGATCAGAGCAACAGAGACGAGTCGGAGCAGGCACAAGCCACCGAAGGTGTTCTATCGGTCGTCCGCGCAAGCGGATACGGCTGGCGCAAGCCAGACGGTTTGCGGCGCAAGCCGCAAAGACCATAGCCACCCGAAGCGGGCGGCGTCCGCTTCGGGTGAAACGGGCAATCTCTACGCGCAGCAATACCAAGTAGGCCAGCCACGGGAGCAGGGCGACCTCTCTCGATCTTGTGGATCCGCGAGGAGAGTTGGCGGGTAGGTAGCACCGAGCCGGGTGGGCGACCCCCGGCCCAGAGTAATGGCGGTCACACTGCGGGCCTTCGCGAGAGGGTCGGCAGCGCACAGAATCCGGCTTATCGGCGCGCTTCACACTATGGATTTTTTCGGCGCAGCTCGCGCAGCCACGTTGCTGCGCACCTTCGCGGTGGTCAACAGGTCAGCCTTTGCCGCAGTGCGGCGCGTGGCCTTGTTCCAGCTCGATGGCCCGTTGCACGGTATCGGGGTGGCTGCTCAGCAGGGACCAGACCGGGCTCGGGTCGGGCCGGGGTGTCTGTGCGACCGGGGGCTGCTGGGCTGCACCGGTGTTGGCATCGCGGGGTTTGCCGGACTTGGCAGCCGCTTCTTCTTTGGTGTCCCGCGCCACGGCCAGCAGCAGCTGCGCCATGGGCACGGTGGGCAGCGCGGCCCGGCGCATGGCGGCAATGGCGTAGCAGTCGGCCTCGCGCTCGTGGTTGCGGCTGTAGGCCAGCCCCGTCAGCAGCGATGCGCCGGTGGATACGAGCGACGATACATCCCCCAGCGCCAGGCCCAGGCCCACGTTGAGCACGCCCTGCTCGACCACCATGCGGGTGCCGTGGCGATGCATCACATGGCCGATTTCGTGGGCCAGCACGCCCATCAGGGCTTCGTCGGGCAGGCCCTGGTCGGCGGCTGCCTTGACCATGCCGTCGGTCATCACGATGCGACCACCGGGCAGCGCAAAGGCATTGGCGCCCATGCCGGCGCGAAAGTCCAGCGCCAGCGCGGGGCGGTAGTCCGGATAGCGGTGTGGCGTGGCGGAGGTCTGCTGCACCAGCGCATCGAAGCGGGCCCGCAAGGCCTGTTGCCGATCGGCGGGCAGCTTGCTGGGCTTGAGCATGCCCTCGTCCAGCTGCCGCATCACGTTGTCGGCCATGCTGGTTTCCCAGCCCAGCGGCACATGGCGCGTGATCTGCGTGGCCGCCCACGGCGTGCCGTAGCGGTAAAACAGACCGAGCCCGATGATGGCTGCCAGCGTGACGCCCAGCAGCACGGACCAGCGTGTCTGCATGCGCTGGGCCATGCCGGGGCGTTCGCCGGCTGCGGCCAGCGCGGCGCGCCAGGCGCTCACGGCGTCGATCTCCAGGCTGCCCTGGTGGCGCAGGTCCACCACCACGCGCATCTGGGGACGCTGGTCGCTCCAGGCCTCGGGCCAGCCCACGTCGCCGCAGGCAAAGACGATCGGCGCTGCGCCGGGCGACGACAGGGGGTGCAGCCGCAACGAGGGCCCCTGGGCCGTGGGCTGCAGGCCCACCAGCACCGGCTGCGCCTGGCTGCTGCGTCCGTCAAACCAGCGGCCGGGCAGCAGGTCGCCGGGGGCAGAAGCGGCGACGTTCATGCTTGCTGCCACGCTATGCCTTGCCCCGTTGCCGGGGCTTGCAACCGGCGTACTCGTAGCGCGGGCCGCCGTGCAAGGGCCGCCCCGCCGCACGGGCGGCGTCCGCCTTCCCGGGCGCAGCGCGAGAGAAGGGGCAGGCGGCGAAGCCGCTCAGGGGGATGCATCTTCACTTCAGCCGATCAGGTCCAGGCCTGCCGCGTCGGCCAGCGCGTCGCCCAGCGCGCCCTGCTGCTGGCGCGCCATGGCGCCCGCAAGCTGGTCCACCCGACCCTTGACATGCATCGTGACCGACTCGAACTTCATGCGGTACTCGCTCACCAGCGCAAAGGGTCGGTACAAGCCCAGGGTGAGCAGCGTGAGCAGCATGTTCTTGATCCGCAGCCCCACGTAGCTGCCGGTGCGCAGGCCGCACCGAAAGCGCGCCACCTGGCTCACGCCCACGTTGTTCCACATGAGCTGGAACATGCGGGCCTCGCGGTATGCGCGGGCTGGTGCCGAGGCAAGGAAGATAAGAAAGACGCCACCCACAAAGGCCACGATCACAAGCAGCACCATCCACAGGCCAGAGGCCCTGGGCTGCCCAGCCAGCAGCGCCATGGAGCCGCCCGCCAGCGCGGTGATCACCAGGATCAGGCCCGCAACGCTCAAGACAAACACCAGCACGGTGGCCAGCCAGATCATCACGAAATCCATGTACACCGGCTTCCAGCGACCGCCTTCGTTGCCAAGGCGGGCCTTGCGCACCAGCAGGCTCTTGAAGTTGAACTCGAGCCGGATCACGCACAGGATGGAGAGCAGCACGCCCAGGGCCACCAGCGCACCCATGGCCGCCGTGAACGGGGGCATTTTGGCAGCCGGGGTGTCATCGGCCGCATCAAGCGCCTGGGCGAGCTCGGGCGACAGCATCTGCAGCCCGGTGAACACACCAAACCACACCGCGGCCAGCGCAAACACGGGCCAGCTGGCCAGGTACACCTCTTTCCAGCTGGCGCTGAACTGCAGCCGCAGGCCCCGCCAGCGCGTGGCGCTGAGCCGAAAGCGCATGGCGCTGGCCCAGATAAAGGGCGCCAGCGCCGCGCCGCCCAGCAGGAACAGGCCCACGGCCAGGTCCTGCCCGGTGTTGGCGGCGATGTTGTAGGCAATCGTGAGCAGCATTAGCAGCACAAAGCCCATCACCATCTTGCGCTGCTGCGCGGTGAACTCGAGCGGGCTGCCCGCCACAAACGAGTGGCTGTAGAAATACTGCGCCGTGCGGCGACGGGCCCAGGGCGTGTAGATGCCCAGGGTGATGATGGACAGCAGCACATTGACGATCCAGACCCGGAAATACTCGCCACCCCTGCCGGTGAATTCCATGGGGTGTGCGTCGATGTTCTGGGGCAAAAAAGGGGACATCGGGCCAGCCGGCTGACCGGCTGCGGGATGCTGATTCATGAGCGCTCTCTCCTGTGGGCGAAGCAGTGTAGCCTGTGTGCCAGGTTTTTGTATCAAAATGCCCAGTTGCGCACGCTTGTATTGCCCTTGCAGCTATTTTTTTAATAGCAATATGACCTGCGGTCTAAAACTTCTCCCAAGGCTGCAGGTAGCGCCACTGCCCCTCGGGCACCTTGGCCAGGGGTACGCGGCCGATGCGGATGCGCTTGAGGGCCACCACCGACAGGCCCACGGCCTCGCACATCGCCGGGATCTGCCCCGGGCGAATGCCCTTTAGCGCAAAGCGCAGCCGGGTCTCGCTTTGCCAGCTCACCTTGATGGGGGGCAGCGGCCGTCCGTTGAATGACAGGCCGTGGCACAGCCGCTGCAGGCCGCCCGGGGCGATGGTGCCCGCCACCTCGACGATGCACTCCTGCTCCAGCGACTCGATGTCCTCGGCCAGCTTGCGTGCGATGCGCTTGTCCTGCGTGTACACCACCAGGCCGCTGGCCTCGGTGGGCAGGGGCGTGAAGCATTCCAGCTGCCGAAAGTGCCTCTGCAGCAGCCGGATGCCCGAGGCGTCTTCGGCCAGGTGCGATTGCGCGCTCAGCAGGGTGACCGCCTGGGGTGCGCCCTGGCTGCGGCTGCCATGCGCGGCCGTGGCCGCGGCACCGGCGGGCTGGGCCAGCCCCGCTTCAAACCCCGGCGGTTTGTGCAACAGCAGCGTGACGGGGGTGAGCGCCAGCAGGCTGGCGTCGGGCGCCACGGCCACGGCCTGATCGGGGCGCACGCGGGCTCCGGGCAGCTCCACCACCTGGCCGTTCACGCTCACAAAGCCCCCCTCGATGAACTGCTCGGCCGTGCTGCGCGAGCAGTTGAGCTGGTCGGCCACGCGTTTGGCCAGGCGGATGTGGGAGGGGTCGGAGTGCTTGTCGGTCATGGAAGAGGAGGGCTGAGTAAAGGGTGCGGGCTCGGCCCAGGGTGCGTGGTCCAGTTGGCAAACAACCGGTATGGACCGGTCTTGCCGGGATGGTTGAGGCGCCATGCGGCGCTTCGACAGGCTCAGCGTGAACGGTTTTTGTCGATTTGAAAGAAGGCGCGTGCGCGTCAGTGGTTGCCGGGCTGCTGCGCCCGGATGCGTTCCACATGGGCCAGCAGCGAGCGCTGCGCCACCGGCCACATGCGCGGCGGCACGTCGTCATACGCATGGCGCACCCAGTCTTCCATGGTGCCCTCAGGCTGGGCTTGCATGGCGGCCATGACCTTGGCCTCGCGCGCGAGCCGGTGGGCCTTGAGCCGGGCAATGGACTGGCGCGCGCCCAGCACCGGGCCGCCCAGCACGTAGCCGTGGGCTGGCAGGATGAACTCCACGCCATGCTGCGCGCAGACGGCATCGAGCCGGTCGAGCGAGTCGAGGTAGTCGGCCATGTTGCCATCGGGCGGGTCGATCACGGTGGTGCTGCCGTTCAGGATGTGGTCGCCGCTGAACAGCAGGCCGTCTTCGATCAGCAGCAGACACAGGTGGTTGGCCGCGTGCCCGGGGGTGTGGATGACCTGCAGGGTGTGCGTCACGGGGCCTTCCGGCGTTGGTCCGGTCAGCACCAGCAGCTCAAGGTGGTGGAGCGAACGGTCGGGCGTGAACTGGCTGGCGGCGCGCGCGGTGGGTGCCGAGGGCAGGCCCAGCACCGCAGGGCGGGGCTTGCCCGCCTGCACGCACAAGGCCTGCAGAGGCGCCGCGCCGGGCGCGTGGTCGGGGTGCGAATGGGTGCACACGATCATGCGGATGTCGCCGCCCGCAGCGCGCCACAGTGCATCCAGGTGCTCGGGGTCGGCCGGGCCGGGGTCGATGGCAATGAAGCCGGTGGCGGGGTCGCCCACCAGATAGCTGTTGGTGCCCGGGCCGGTCATCACGCCAGGGTTGGGGGCCGTGAGGCGTTGCACATTGCGCAGCAGGGGCACAGGGCGCTCGGCCTGCCAGTCCAGCGGGTGCGCGATTTGACCATCGGGGCAGACCAGCGCCAGCTCGCCAAACGGGGTTTCGTCTTCCATGTAGCGCGCTTCCTTGCCGGCCAGAATGCCAGCGCGGGGGCAGCTCACCCACAGGGGTTTTTCGTCGGTCAGGGCATCCAGCACGTCCTGCGTGCGGGCAAAGCGGGCCAGCCGCTGCAGCGTGCGGATGGTCGGGAAGATCATGAAGAACTGTCCGGCCTCGTGCCGCGCCAGCGCGTCGGCAGGGCGCACCCACACGGGCTCGAACTGCTCGGCCTCGTCGGCCACGGGCTGCTGGCCCTCGGGCATGCGGGCCACGAGAAACGGCACCTCAAAGCGGCGCGCCAGGTCGCGGTCGGCCGTCCAGTGCGCCAGCAGGAACACGGCGTCCGTCGCCAGGCGCAGGCCATGGGCCTGGCATTGCGCCACCAAAGGCTGGTGGCGCTCCAGGGCGGCGATGTCGGAGCCATCGGCCCACTGACCCTGGCGCGGGCCATCGGCATGGCGGGCCAGCAGCACGCCCAGCTCTTCAAAGCTCTCGCGAATGGCGGCGATGGCCTGGGTGAGGTGCAGGTCGTTTTGCGTGGCGCGGCGGTCGGCCATGGCGTGCGTGGCGGGTGCGGCATCCAGCGCATCGATGCCGCCGCCGGGGAACACATAGGCATTGGGCGCAAAGCTGGCCGTGGGCGAGCGCCGGGTCATCAACACCTCCAGCCCGCCGGGCGAGTCGGCGCTGGCGGGCGCATCGCGCAGCAGCAGCACCGTGGCGGCGGCACGGGTGGCTGCGGGTTCGCGGTGGGGGTGCAACTGTTGGTGGGTGCGGGGCATCAGCCCATTATCGAGCCGTCGGCCCGCCCGACCTGCCTGCGACAGTCTCGGGAGAGCCGACCGCCGTGGCCAGCCCATGCATCGCAATGCGTGTGGGTGGGCGCAGGCCGCGCCAGCAACGATAATCCGCCCATGCAGATTCGCTTCACCAAAATGCAGGGCGCTGGCAACGACTTTGTGGTGCTCGACGAAACCCGCGGGCGGCTGGGCCTCACGGCGGCGCAGTACCGCTTTCTGGCCGACCGGCACTTTGGCGTGGGCGCAGACCAGATCCTTACCGTGCGCCCGTCGCCTGCCCCGGGCATTGATTTTGAGTACGTGATCCACAACGCCGACGGCGGCGAGGTGGAGCAGTGCGGCAACGGCGCGCGTTGCTTTGCACGCTTTGTGCGCGACAAGGGCCTGACCGACCGCGACACCATCCGCGTGCAGACCCGAAGCGGCGTGATCACCCCCCGTCTCACGCCCGACGGCCGCGTCACCGTGGACATGGGTCGCCCGGTGTTTGACCCGGCCCGCGTGCCCTTTGACACCGCCGGGTTGCAGCCCGTGCCACAGGGTTTGGGACAAAAATGGCCAGTCGCGCTTGACTCTATTGGCATGGATGCTCCTGTTTTGGTAGCAGTCGCTTCCATGGGCAACCCCCACGCGCTGCAACTGGTGGACAACGTGGACACCGCCCCCGTGACCCGCACCGGCCCGCTGATCGAAGGCCACCCGCGCTTTGCGCAGCGCGTGAACGCCGCCTACATGCAGATCGTGGACCGCAACCATGTGCGGCTGCGTGTGTACGAACGCGGCTCGGGCGAAACCCTGGCCTGCGGCTCAGGTGCCTGTGCCTCCGTGGCCTCGGGCATTCGCCTGGGTCTTTTAGACACCACGGTGCAGGTGGATACCCGCGGCGGTCGCCTGACCATCGCCTGGAGCGGCGACGAGGCCGACTCCGTTTTCATGACCGGCCCGGCCACCACCGTGTTCGAAGGCCAGATCGACCTACCTGACACCCTCTCATGACCACGTCCACCCCCTCTCCCCTTGCCCCGATCACCGAAGACGACATCGCCCACTTCCTGACGAACACGCCGGGTTTTTTTGAGCGCCACGCCGAGTTGCTGGCCAGTGTGCAGATGACCAGCCCGCACAGCGCACGCGCCGTGAGCCTGCAGGAGCGCCAGGCCGAGATGCTGCGCGAGAAGATCAAAGGGCTGGAGCACCGCATCATGGACATGGTGCGCAACAGCACGGAAAACGCTGGCATAGCGGCCAAAGTGCACCAGTGGACCAGCGCGCTGCTGCAGGTCAGGGACCCGTTCGACCTTCCCCATGCCGTGGTGAGCGGCCTGCGCGCCCTGTTTGACGTGCCGCAGGCCGCCGTGCGCGTGTGGGAGGTGGCTGCGCCCTATGTGGACGCCGACTTCACCCAGGGCGCCAGTGACGACGCCCGCGCCTTTGCCTCGTCGCTCACCATGCCCTTTTGTGGGCCCAACCTGGGTTTCGAGCCCGCGGGCTGGCTGGCGGCCGAGGCGAGCGAGCCCGCCCAGTCGCTGGCGCTGCTGCCGCTGCGCGCCGGGGCCATCGGCAGCGCCACACCGGCTTTTGGCCTGCTGGTGCTGGGCTCACCCGACCCCAAGCGGTTTGATGCCACCATGGGCACCGACTTCCTGGCGCGCATGGCCGAGCTGGCCAGTGCGGCGCTGATCCGCTTGAAATGAGATGAGACACCCCCCTGAGCCGCTGCGCGGCTCCGCGCAGCAACCGGAGGGTGCCGTCCTTCGAGGCCGTCCAGGCCTGCGCAGGCAGGCCTGGAGTCGCGGCTCTCAGCCCCCGCTCTCGCTTCGCTGCGCTGCGCGGGCAGGGGGACGACGCCCTCGCTGCGGGGCGGCCCTTGCTCGGCGTCCCGCGCCTGACGCGCGCCAGTTTCAGCCGCTTGGCCGCTTAGCACTCCGCGGTCGTCCGCAGCGCCCTGTGCGCCACTGACGCCATGTCCGCCGTGGCCATCGCGCAGCCCCCCACGGACCCCCACGTCCAGCGCTACCTGGAGCATGTGCGGGTCGAAAAACGCTTGGCTGACCGCACCGTCACGCTGTACACCCTGGATCTGCAACGGCTGGCCCACATGGCTGCGGGCGTGAATATGCCGCTCTTGCAGTTGCAGACGGCGCACATCCGCCGCTTTGTGGCGCAGATGCACAGTGCGGGGCGCAGCGGGCGGGGCATTGCGCTCATCCTGTCGGGCTGGCGCGGGTTTTATGGGTGGGCCGGGCGGCAGGGGTTGGTGGCCCACAACCCGGTGCAGGACGTGCGCGCGCCCAAGGCGGCCAAGCCCCTGCCCAAGGCGCTTGGTGTGGATGATGCGGTGCGGCTGGCGGAGTTTGAGCACGCGGGGGGCAACCCGTGGCTGGAGGCGCGCGACGCCGCCATGGTGGAGCTGCTCTACGGCTGCGGCCTGCGGGTGGGCGAGCTGGCCGGCCTGGATGCCATACCCAGCGCCGACACCCAGCGGCTGCGGCGTGGCTGGGTGGACCTGGATGCGGGCGAAGCGCATGTGTTTGGCAAGGGCAGCAAGCGGCGCAGCGTGCCGGTGGGCGCGGCTGCCACCGCGGCCCTGCGTGCGTGGCTGGCCGTGCGGGCTGCGCCGTTCGGGGGGGGCGACCCCTCCCGGCTGGACGCGGCCTTGTTTGTGGGGCAGCGCGGCCAACGGCTCACGGCCCAATCGATCTGGTTGCGGCTGCGCCAGCGCAGCCAGCAGGCAGGGCTGACCACGCCGGTCCACCCGCACATGCTGCGCCATTCGTTTGCCAGCCACCTGTTGCAAAGCAGCGGCGACCTGCGTGCCGTGCAGGAGCTTTTGGGTCATGCCAACATCACCACCACGCAGGTCTATACACGCCTGGATTTCCAGCACCTGGCCAAGGTGTACGACGCCGCCCACCCGCGGGCCCGCAAGAAGCCCTGACAAGGCAGCGGCACCAAGACGGCATGCCGCCGCTGGCCGCCGCATGCGGCTGTGGGCCTACGGGCACGTGCCGCTGGATATGGGCATCGCTGGTCTGGCCGCAGGCACCGTGGCGTTATCAGCGGCCGGATCGGCGACGGCGCTCAGCGTAGCGATGTATCGGTGTAGCCTCGGGTTGGCGGGCGTCGGGTTGATGCTGCTGCGGCTGGCCCGCCCCACCGTGCGGGACGCTGGATGACCTGGTGCGTCGGTCTCGCGCATGACCTGTCCAGCCGCGACAATCCTGTGCATGAAAACCCTACGCCTTCGCCCTGGCAAGGAGCGCTCGCTCCTGCGCCGTCATCCCTGGATCTTTGAATCAGCCATCGCCAAGGGCGGCGGCGACGCTGGCGAGACGGTGCGTGTGGAGTCGCACGACGGGCGGTTTCTCGCCTGGGCGGCGTTCAGTCCTGCCTCGCGCATTCGCGCACGGGTGTGGAGCTTTGACGAGGCACAACGCATAGACGCTACGTTTTTTGTAGCTGCTTGTGCCTACGCAATAAGCGCAAGGGCTAGATTTGATGTAAATAGTGACGGTGTGCGGCTGATCCATGGCGAGTCAGACGGCTTGCCGGGGCTCATCGTGGACCGCTATGGCGACACGTTGGTCGCCCAGTTCACCAGCGCTGGCACCGAACGCTGGAAGGGCGTGATCGCTGACGCGCTGCTCAAGCAGACCGGGCTGGCCCATTTGTACGAGCGCTCCGACGCCAGCGTGCGCGCCCTGGAGGGCCTGGAGCCTGCGACGGGCTGGCTGCGCGGCGGGCCGGACAAGGCAGGCGATGCCCCGCCCTCACTGGAAATCACCATTCGCGAGCACCAGTGGCAGCTGACGTTGAACATTGCCGAAGGCCACAAGACCGGCTTTTACCTGGACCAGCGCGACAGTCGCAAGCGCTTTGCTGACTACGTGCAGCGTCTGAACCTGCGCCGGGTGCTCAACTGCTTTTGCTACACCGGCGGCTTCAGCGTGGCTGCGCTCGCTGGCATGCGGGCCGCGCAGGCCCCGGGCGGGCAGGGTGGCGGCCAGGTGATCTCGATCGACTCGTCGGGCCCTGCGCTGGAGCGCGCGCGGGCGCATGTGCTGCTCAATGGATTCGATCCTGCGCAGGCAGCTTTCCTGGATGCCGACGTGAATGCATCGCTGCGCCAGTTCCTCAAGGAAGGGCAGCGCTTTGACGCCATCGTGCTGGACCCGCCCAAGTTCGCACCCACCGCCGCCCATGCCGAGCGCGCGGCGCGCGCCTACAAAGACATCAACCGGCTTGCGCTCCAGTTGCTGTCGCCGGGCGGGGTGCTGTTCACGTTTTCGTGCTCGGGCGGCATCAGCGCCGACCTGTTCCACAAAATCGTGGCGTCCGCCGGGGCCGACGCCGGTGTGGACGGCTACATCCTGGAGCGCCTCGGGGGCGCGCAGGACCACCCGATGACGCTCGAGTTTCCGGAGGGCGAGTACCTCAAGGGACTGGTGGTCATGCGCAAGGGCTGATCGCCGCCCCGCGCCAGCGCACGGCTTTGCAGCGCTTTGCCGTCGAGGGCTTGACACGATCGGTACACTGATTTTTTGAGGCCCGCGCCCTGGCGCGGCAGGTGCCGACCACCGGGTCGCCGCACCTGTTGCCCTTTGTTATGCATTTCTTTTTTGAGAGACCGTTTCCATGGCATTGATCCCCGTCACCATCCTCACCGGCTTCCTGGGCTCGGGCAAGACGACCCTGCTCAAGCGCCTGCTTAGTGAGGCCCACGGCCAGAAAATCGCCGTGATCGAGAACGAATTCGGTGAGGAAAACATCGACAACGACATCCTGGTCACCGAGTCCAAAGAGCAGATCGTGCAGATGAGCAACGGCTGCATCTGCTGCACCATCCGTGAAGACCTGCGCGAGACGCTGCAACTGCTGGCCACCAACAAGCGCAAAAACCTGATCGAATTTGACCGCATCGTGATCGAGACCACGGGCGTGGCCGACCCGGGGCCGGTCGCGCAGACGTTTTTCATGGACGAGGAAATCGCCGAAACCTATCTCATTGACTCCATCATCACGCTGGTGGACGCCAAGCACGCACCCCAGCAGCTCAACGACCGCCAGGAGGCGCGCCGCCAGATCGGGTTTGCCGACCAGATCTTCCTGTCCAAGACCGACCTGGTGAGCGCCGAGGAAACCGACGCCCTGATCCACCGCCTCAAGCACATGAACCCGCGCGCGCCGATCAAGGCCGTGCATTTTGGTCAGGTGCCGCTCAAAGAAGTGCTCGACCTGCGGGGCTTCAACCTGAACGCCAAGCTCGACATCGACCCCGACTTTCTCAAGCAAGACCAGGGCGGCCATGAGCACCACGACCATGATCATGCGCATGGCGAGCATTGCGACCACCCATCGCACCAGCACGGCGGCGGCAGCCATGGCCACCACCATCACCATGACGACGATGTCAAGAGCTTCGTCTATCGCTCCGATCGCCCGTTCGATCCTGCCAAGCTGGAAGACTTCCTGGGCGCGATCGTCAACATCTACGGCCCGCGCATGCTGCGCTACAAGGGGGTCCTCTTCATGATGGGCACCGACCGCAAGGTGATTTTCCAGGGCGTGCACCAGCTCATGGGCAGCGACCTGGGGCCACTGTGGGCCGAAGGCGAAGCTCGCAACAGCAAGATGGTGTTCATTGGCATCGACCTGCCCAGGGATATCTTTTTGCAAGGGCTGGAGCAGAGCCTGGCCTGAACCGGGCGTGCCCTGGCAGGCGGGGCGTTTTTCACCCGTCTGTGTTGTATCTGCAACGTTTCCGTTTGCGTCAGCGCAGGTAGATACAATCGCGCCCCGGCAAGAACCTGTTCAATGCCTTGTGGGAGCCGGACAAGGATATTGCGGCAATGGGATGCAAGGTGTGTGGATCGCAGCGAATAGCCCAGCGACCCACCAGCGCCGCACTGCCTGCCGCAGATCTCCAGCCACGGCACTTGACTGGCTGTTGGATTGACATCGGGCCAGCACATGCCCTGGTTGCTCGTATGGGCTATTGTTCATACGCTGCATCTAAGGCATTGCCCCCTGCCGATGGTGCTCCAACGTGTTTTACATAAAGCATTGAACAGGTTCCAGACCCCGGAAGGCTTGCCACCCGCCCTTGCCCGCGCTTGCGCCAGGGCCTGCCCGTATCGCGAGGAGACCAGGAAGTGAAAGCCGACACCAGCAAATCCAAGGGAAAAGCCGCTAAGAGTGCCCCGGCCGCAGCCAAGAATGCCCCAGCGGCGCCTAAGGCTGCTGCAAAGGCTCCCGCCAAAGCTGCCGCTGCGCCTGCGAAGGCTACTGCGAAGACCGCCGCTGTGCCTGCGAAGGCTGCTGCTGTGCCTGCAGCGCCCATCCCGACCCAGGTGCTCAGGCCCGGTTCTGAGGTGCCGGTGCGTACAACCCGTCCCTCTTCCCGGTTGGCCCAATTGACCGTACCATCCATGGCACAGTCCGTGGCATCCACGGCTGCCAAAGCCAGTTACCTACACCCTATGCCCACGACCGTGCAAGCGCAGCCTGCGTTTACCGCTGCAAAAAAAGACCCCAAACTGGCCAATAACTGGAAGACAAAGTCCGCCGCCGAGTTGACCGATGCCGAAGTCATCGCCATGCCCGATAGCGAGTACATGAACGACAAGCAAATGGCGTTCTTTCGCCTCAAGCTGGTTCAGCTCAAGCAGGACATCCACAACAGCGCGGGCGAAACCACCGAGCACCTGCGTGAAGATACCGTTGTGGTGCCCGACCCGGCCGACCGCGCGACCATCGAGGAAGAGCATGCGCTGGAGCTGCGAACCCGTGACCGTGAGCGCAAGCTGCTCAAGAAGATCGAGCAGTCCATCGCCCGCATCGACGCCGGCGACTACGGTTACTGCGACGAAACGGGAGAGCCGATCGGCGTGGGCCGCCTGATTGCCAGGCCCACGGCCACGCTGTCACTTGAAGCTCAGCAGCGTCGTGAACTCAAGCAGAAAATGTTCGGTGACTGATCATTCCTTCCAGGCCGTTGGTCTGGGTGACGGATTCCACCCCATGTGCACACCAATCGTTTCCGCCCCATGAGCAAGGAAGATTCCAACCCCGGTCTGCTGTCAAAGGTGGTGCGGTTCGTGCGCAATCCATCGGTGAGTTGGGCTGATCTGGAGTCTCGGCTGGACGACCGCGAGAGCGAGTACAGCAAGCAGATGCTCAAGGAGATGATCGAGCGCAAGCGGCGCAACGACTTCGTCCGACGCCGCGAGTTCGACGAGCTTCGCAATCTGCGCAAGCGCGAAGCGATTCAGGGTCAGCGCACCGAAGATCCCGGTGGTCGTCCCTCGTTCTTCCAGAGCAGCATGGCGTCGCCCAATGAGCGTGCCGTCACGCTCAAGAAGATCAACGAGATCGAGGCGCAGATGTCCCAGCAGTGGTGGAAGGGCAAGCAGTCCACCGACGAGGCCAGCGGCCAGGACAAGATGCCAGTCAACGAGAGGCCCGCCGACCGTTTCCCGGACGTTTCGGAGTCCGTTGCGGCCAGCGCCAGGGCCTTTGCGCCGACGGCACCTGCCAGCATGTCCGCCTTGCTGCAGAGCAAGCCGGCCGTTCAGCCGCTGTTTGCCGACGACAGCATGTCTGTGGCGAATTTCGGAGGCGGTGACGCCAGCATGGTCTATGAAGGCGCAGATGGCACTTATGGCGAATCTGCGGCTCGGGCCGCGCCCTCGCTGGCCGAACACACAGCGCCGATGGCGCTCTCCGAGCCGGAGGAATTTGTGCACGAGCCCGATCTGGAAGAAGCGGCCATCCGCTTTGCCAACGGTGACCATGCCGGTGCCGAGACCGGTCTGCTGGAGGTGCTTGCCCAGCACCAGCACGATGCGCCAGACGACCAGATGATCATCTGGATGACGCTGTTTGACCTGTATCGCGCCACAGGCCAGCATGATCGTTTTGAGTCGCTGGCGATGGACTTCGCTGCCCAGTACAGCCGATCGGCGCCGTTGTGGTTTTCCATGCCCGGGCTGCTTGGCTTGGCCGACCCGGCCGCTGCAGCGTCGGTGGCCGCACCGGGAGCCGTGCAGCGCGAATTCAGCTGGAACGCGCCGGCCTCGGTGGCTGTCTCCTCGGTGGCAGCGCTGCAGGCATCTCTGGCACGAACAGCCGCTCCCTGGACCCTGTCTTGGTCGCGTCTGGCGTCCATTGACGAGGCCGCCGTCCCGCTGCTGGCCGACCAATTCACCCGGTGGGCCGAGCGCGAGGGGCAGTTTGTTTTTTCGGGCGTCGAGAGGCTCATTGGATTGCTGGGGTCAAAGACGCAATCGGGCGATCGATCCACCAGTCCAGAGTGGTGGCGCCTGCGCATGGCTTCCCTGCGCTTGATGGGTAACCCCGAAGAGTTCGAGTTGGTGGCGCTCGATTACTGCGTCACCTACGAAGTCTCACCTCCGTCCTGGATGCCGCCCCGTTGCGGTTACGCCGACGATCGAGGCGTCCCATCAGGCTCGGCGTCTCAGGCCGAAGAAAGCGACTTTGGCCCGTCCTCCATGGTGGATTCGATCATGGGCACTTTGGACAGGACCCCTGTGGCGGAGCTTGCAGGATACATCGAAGGCGACGCAGTGCCCATGCTCGAACCCTTCGAAGCCTTTATTCGCCCGGGCGTGCCGCTGACTATTTCGTGCGACAAGCTGATCCGTGTCGACTTTGGCGCAGCCGGGTCCGTTCTCAACTGGGCGGCCGCTCGGCAGAGCGAGGGGCATGTGATCCAGTTCCAGAACCTGCAGCGCCTGGTAGCGGTGTTCTATAACGTCATTGGCATCAACGAGCACGCCCGCATCATTCCCCGCAAGAACTAAATCGGGCTGACGCCTCTCCCTGGTGGTGGGCGGGCGCACCGGCATGACGCATTCGACCCGGTGCAGATGCTCCGGCCGCCGACCAACGGGCTTCAGGCAATAAGCCGCAAGCGCATGCGAACGCGTGAACCTGCATTGGCGTGTCGTTTCGTGTTCGCGCTCTCGCCGCCCTGCTTGCAAAAACCGGCTTGACCCCCATGTGCGGCAGCTATGGAAACTTCTTCACACGACAGCCATCCGGTGTTTCACGGCACCACCATCCTCAGCGTGCGGCGTGAAACTCCGCAGGGCGTGCAGGTGGTCATCGGCGGTGACGGACAGGTCACGCTGGGCAACATCATCGTCAAGGGCACGGCGCGCAAGGTGCGCAAGCTCTACCACGGCAAGGTTCTGGCCGGGTTTGCGGGCGCCACGGCGGATGCCTTCACGCTCTTTGAGCGCTTCGAGGCCAAGCTGGAGAAACACCAGGGCCACCTCACCCGCGCCGCGATCGAGCTGACCAAGGATTGGCGCACCGACCGCGTGCTGCGACGCCTGGAGGCCATGCTGGCCGTCGCAGACGCCAGTGCGTCCCTGATCATTACGGGCAATGGCGACGTTCTGGAGCCCGAGCAGGGCATCGTGGCCATCGGGTCGGGCGGCGCATATGCCCACTCTGCCGCCAAGGCGTTGCTCAACTGCACCGATCTTTCTGCGCTGGAGATCGTGAAAAAGTCGCTGGAGATCGCAGGCGAGTTGTGCATTTACACCAACATGAACCACACCATCGAGTCGCTCTGAGGGGTCTTTGGTATTGATTTGATAGCTGTTGGCGCTTTACCAGCAAGCGGCGGCAGCAGATTTGGCCGCGGATTCAACAACAAAGTGCATCGTTAAAAAGCTAGGTTGGCTCAGGAGGCATAGGATGTCCTCCCCGACCTAGCCGTCATGGAAAGACACGATGCCCTATACACACCTGAGCCGAGAACAACGATACCAAATTCATGCACTGCGCCGACAGTATC
>NZ_JBKDRI010000073.1:0-3546 GCF_046341535.1 Acidovorax sp.
GGGGGCCGGTGTGCCTGGTTACCACGCCATAGCCTTTTGCAGCACATCAAAGCCCTGGCCAGAGCACTTGGCAGCCCAAAATCAACAGAAAAACTCGCTTCGCTCCGCCTTCGACCAATTGCCGTGAAATATCCGGGCTAAGCTCCCCCACCCGTTCGGGCTGAGCCTGTCGAAGCGCCGCGCCCCGAACCCGTTCCGTTTGAGGTCCCCCGCCCGTTCGGGCTGAGCCTGTCGAAGCCGAGCACCGCACTCCATCCCGTTCGGGCTGAGCTTGTCGAAGCCCAGCGCCCCCCCGCCCGTTCCGTCTGAGCCTGTCGAAGCCGAGTACAGCTCCCCCACCCGTTCGAGCTGAGCCTGTCGAAGCGCCGCGCGCTGCTTCGACAAGCTCAGTATGAATGGGCTAGTGGGTACTGCGCAGGGCTTCGACAAGCTCAGCCCGAACGGGGGGGGCTCAGCCCGTTCGGGTGGGGGGCTCAGACGGAACGGGTGGGGGGCTCAGCCCAAACGGCCTGGGTGGCCCATCACCCCTCCAGCACCTCCACCCGCAGCGACACCACCGGCCCCGCCACCGCCGGGTGCATAGCCAGCGCATCCACGGCCAGGTCCACAGTGGCCTGCGCTACGGCATCCGTCAGCACCAGCACCTGCGGCCCGGTGCTGGCGGGCAGCTTTTTCTCCATCGCCAACTCCACGCGAACAACCGGCACCTGCTGTGCCCCCAGCCAGGCCGCCACGGCTTCGATCTGCTGCGCGCTGTGCACGGGTACTCGCAGGTAGTGGCGCGTGTGCACGGCGGCGCGGGGCAGTACGGCCAGCCGGTCGTCCACCGTGTGCGCATGAAAGCCCAGGTGCGGCACGCGCTGCGCGGCGTGCGTGCCATCAAGGCGCGCCACATCCACCAGATCAGCAATCACCGCGGACGCGGTCTGCTCTGACCCCGCGCCCGCGCCGTAGAACATCGTCACCCCCGCCGCATCGCCTTTGACCATCACCGCGTTCATCGAGCCGTTGACCTGCGCCAGCAGATGTGTGGCGGGCACCAGCGCGGGCTGCACGCGCAGCTCCACGCCATCGATGGCAGCGCCCGTGCGCCGCCGCGCCACGCCCAGCAGCTTGATGCGATAGCCCAGCTGCGCCGCACAGGCCACATCCAGCCTGTGCAGTCGGGTGATGCCCTCCACCTGCGCGTCGGCAAAGCGCAGCGGCATGCCAAACGCATTGGCCGCCAGCAGCGCCATCTTGTGCGCGGCGTCGATGCCCTCGATGTCCAACGTCGGGTCGGCCTCGGCATAGCCCAGTGCCTGGGCCTGCGCCAAGGCTTGGGCAAAGCCCAGGCCCTCGCCTTCCATCTTGCTCAGGATGAAATTGGTGGTGCCATTGACGATGCCCGCCACCCACTCGATGCGGTTGGCCGTGAGGCCCTCGCGCAGCGCCTTCACGATCGGAATGCTCACGGCCACCGCGCCCTCGTACGCCACGGCCACGCCGTGCTGGCGGGCAGCGGCAAATATCTCGTTGCCGTGCGTGGCCAGCAGCGCCTTGTTGGCGGTGACCACATGCTTGCCCGCGCGGATGGCGGCCAGCACCCAGTCGCGCGCTGGGCCGGTGCCGCCTGCGGCCTCCACCAACACATCCACATCGGGATGCGTGGCGACCTGCATCGGGTCATTGGTCAGCGCCACATCGGTGCCCACCACGCCCATGGCGCGGGCCAGGCTGCGGGCGCACACCACCACCAGCTTGATGCCGCGCCCAGCCCGCGCCGCAATCAGCGCCTGGTTGCGCGCCAGCACCCGAAAAGTGCCCGCACCCACGGTGCCAATGCCGATCATGCCCACGCGCAGCGGGCGCGTGGCGGTGGCCGACGACGGCAATAACGGGGCTTTGAGGGACGGGACGGGGTCGCGGACCATGAACTTCTCCTGCAAACGAACAAACAAAAAAACCCAGCTGCCAGAGCTGGGTTTCGTGCATTCGTCTTGGGGGACAGGAGAGCGATCACCAGGTGGCTGCCGAAACGGCCACCTGCGCGTGCTCAGGTGGCCGCAGTGGTCATCGTGGTAATCATTCGTGCACCCAGTGCCAGCGCTTCACCATGAGCCCGCGAAAATGCGAGCTGCATCACGCCCATGCCGGTAAAGGAAGCGGCGCGTGCAGTGAAGGAGGTGGAAGTGAACGACATAAGCGCGAAGTTTAACCCAGCCTGCCTGTCAGACCAGTTGTTCCCGCAGACGGCTGGCGCGGTCCTTGGGCGCCGGGTGGGTGGACAAGAAGCTGCTGGAGTTATCGTCCGATAAGGCCGCCAGTTTTTCGAGCGCGGTCACGCACGCCTGTGCGTTGTATTTACGTGCCTTCATGAACTTCAGTGCGTAGTCAGCCCATCGACGAACTCACGAGCGAAATCCTGCATGCCATCAACCGAGGCGAAGGGCTGCAGCGCCCGGAGCGCCTTGGAGCCAGCCTGGCCTTGCAGTTGCGGCAGGTCGAACACGGTACGGTTCGGAGCTACCGACTCTTCCCCGTGGAGGGCTTTGGGCTGCAGGTACAAGACTTTGCGGCCAAGGCTCGCTTCGTTGAGCACTTGCCGACCGGTCTGCTGCTGAAGTACCAAGGCCAAGGCGCAGGTGCCTACGCGCAGTTGAAGGCGTCCATCGCTGATCAGATCGCTCAGTCCGAGCACGTCCTGGCCTATCACTTCGACCCCAGGATGGCTGACGTAGATCGGCCTGACCGCCCCATCAAGAATCGCGATCTTGCCGCACTGCTGAGGGCTTGCGTGCAGGCATCGATGCATCGTCGGTTCCCGATCACCTCAAGGAGCTGGCTCGGATGCGCCTCGACCTGGCCGCTGAGTACATCAACGACGGAACCTCGCTCACTGAGGTGGTGAGGCCAGGCCGACTGATCATCGTGGACCTGCGGGACGAATTCATCGAGAAGGACGAAGCCCTCGGACTGTTCGTCGTGCTCTTGCAGCTTTTCGCTGATGCGCGCATCGATGGGCGCAGCTTCAACAAGCTGGTGGTGTTCGATGAGGCCCACAAATACATCGAGAGTCCCGACCTGGTTGCCGGGCTCATCGAAGTGGTCCGAGAAATGCGGCACAAGGGCGTCAGCATCATGGTCGCAAGCCAAGACCCGCCATCTGTGCCTGTCAGCCTGATCGAGCTGTCCAGCCAGATCATCATGCATAAGTTCAACTCGCCTGCTTGGTTGAAGCACATCCAGAAGGCTAACGCCGCACTCGGCAACCTGACGCCAGAGCGCATGGCCCTGCTGAAAGCCGGAGAGGCCTACGTTTGGTCAAGCAGGGCGACGGATGAGTCGTTTTCCAAAGGAGCCGTCAAACTTCGGTGCAGACCTCGTGTTACTCAGCACGGAGGAGCCACGCGCGTCGCCGTTAACCTAACGAGTAAGGATAGATCGCGCGAAGCCGCGATCTGATCCGTTTGTTGGACAAGCCCGGTGGTGGAAGCTGAAGTGGGAAGTTGTGCCCCTGTAGATTGATCCGATGGAGCGGGGTGCGGTGGGCAGACCTTGGTGGCC
>NZ_JBKDRI010000074.1:0-2227 GCF_046341535.1 Acidovorax sp.
CGGCTGCAAATCGACCGCAGCGGTCCATTTTTAACCGCCTTTTTGCCCCATAGCTCGGCTATGGGGCTGCAAATTCGGCAAAAACTGTCCTCGCTGGGGCCGATTTTCGCTTTCGACGCTCCAAGTCCGACAGCCTCCTAGTGCTCGCTCATCGGCAGGCGTGCTGGCCGACCCCCGGATGTGACCGATTGTGCAAGGGCGGGGTGCCGCGCGGCTAGCGGGCTTGTCCCAGGGTGAGGGCCAGTTGCGTCCCGCAGGCGACAGGGTCGCCGTCAAACAGGCTGGCAATCAGGGCCGCCTCGCGCTGCTCGATGGTGCGCAGAAACCGATCGACTTCACCACGCTGGCGAGCAAGCTGGCCAAAGGTGTCAAACCCCGCCTCCAGAAACTGTTGCAGCGCGCCCATGCCCGCAGCGTGGGCCGGGCCGCGCATCATCCGCAGCATCATGCGCAGGCCCGGTGTGCGGGTGAGCCGCGCCAGGTCGGTGCCCATGGCCAGCACGCGCTGCAGCTGCTGCTCGCGCGCATGCCGCTGCCCCACCTGCCGCCATGCGGTCACATAGCCCGCTGCCGCGTCTTGCGGGTCCGTGGCCGGCGCAGTGCCAACCCAGGCGCGGCCCATGTCCTGATCCAGCCCCTCGGTCTGCGCATGCAGTACCGCCAGCGCCACCGCGGTGGCCACCACGGGTTGTGGAAATACCGTCTGCAGCGTGCCAGCGATGCGGCCAAACTGCTGGTCCCGCTCGGTGTAGTCGGCATCGCTGTACAGCTCGTCCAGAAAAAACCGGGTGACGGGCCCGAACGATGGCGACACCATCAGGTCGGCATAGGTGCCCCGGAACCGCCTGGCCTGTAGCGCCTTGACCCGGTGCACGGCATCGCCCAGCGCCGGATCGCCCCGGCGGTGCAGGCGCATGGCATGGACATCGGCAATGCTGTCGCGGATGGTCTGTGCGGCATCCATGGGCGGCGTCTCCTGAAGGCGGGCGGGCAGGGCGGCGATGGCGAGCGCCGCACAATGGCGGGGCGGGCAGTTTGGCTGCCGCAGTCTGTCAAATTACAACATCCCCCTGGGGCAGCCCCACCATGATCGCGCGCTGGCAACAAACCATTTTTTTTGTGCATTGGCTGGGCGTTGGCGCCTGGCTGGCCTGGCAGTGGCCGCAGTCGCCCGCGCGGGCGGTGGCGGGCGCGCTGGTGCCGCTGGCCATGTTTGTGCTGGTAATGACCGCGGAATTTGCCCTGATGCACCACGCCAACCGGCGCGACCCGGCACCCCGGGCCCGCCTGGCCCAGGTGGCGGCGGCCTGGTGGGCCGAACTGCGCGTGGCGCTCTTGGTGTTTGGCTGGCGCCAGCCCTTTCGCCACCAGGCAGTGCCCGACTGGCTGCCGCCAGCGCCCACCGGCCAGCGCGGCGTGGTGCTGGTGCACGGTTTCATGTGCAACCGCGGCCTGTGGCTGCCCTGGCTGCCGCTGCTGCGCGAGCGTGGCCATGCCCACATTGCAGTCAACCTGGAGCCGCCGCTGGGCTCCATCGACGACTACGCGCACATCATCGAAGCAGCCGTGCAGCGGGTGACCGCCGTCACCGGCATGCCACCCGTGCTGCTGTGCCACAGCATGGGTGGCCTTGCGGTCCGCGCATGGCTGCGCGCCCACCCGGACGCCCTGGCGCGTGTGCACCGGGTGCTGACCCTGGGCACGCCCCACGGCGGCACCTGGCTGGGGCGCTTTAGCATGGCCGTCAACGGCCGGCAGATGAGCCTGGCTGGAGAGTGGGTGGTGGCACTACAGCGTTTCAAGCCGCAGGTGCCGGGCGGCAGGTTTGTATGCTGGTTTTCCAACTGCGACAACATCGTGTTTCCGGCGAGCACGGCCACTCTGGCGGGGGCAGATAACCGGCTGGTACCTGGGGTGGCGCATGTGGAGATGGTGCTGGATGGACGGGTGATGCAGGAGTGTCTGGAGGAGGTGGGGCGGGGGTGATGAGGGGGCGCTACTTCCCACCCGTTCGGGCTGAGCTTGTCGAAGCCGGGGCGCGCCCCTCCAAAAAACCGTTCAGGCTGAGCCTGTCGAAGCCAGCGCGCTACCCCAAACCGTTCGGGCTGAGCCTGTCGAAGCCTGGTTGGGCGGTGGCTCACCCGTGCCCTGGTTGAGCGCCGGAGCCGGGATGTCGCCCCGGCGGGCGAGGCATTTTTCTTTGCCTCGCCAAAGAAAATTACCCCAA
>NZ_JBKDRI010000075.1:0-12438 GCF_046341535.1 Acidovorax sp.
GCGCAAGGCTTCGACAGGCTCAGCCCGAACGGCTGGTTCAAGTTCAAAGGTGCCGACTCAATAAAAACGGCAATTGGATGCATTTGCCAGCGCTGCTGTTGGGGTGCCAGGCAAGGCGCGACGACGCGGCAGGCTCGTGCCGGCAGGGTGGCCCAACACCGCATGGCGCTCCAAAAGCGGTGCTGGCAAGTGCATAGCGCTGTCACCCCAAAGGTGAGGCTGCAAAAACAACCCAAGGCCCGAGCCCACGCGGTGTGCGGCAAGATGACAAGCGGTCAACTGCCGTTTTTAGGTTTAACCAACAATAGTCGGGCGCGGCACTACGAAATGATTTCTAAATGGTGGCACCACATCCTGCGCTGGCCCGGCCGCATCCTGACCGGGCTGGCCAGCGGCCTGCTGGCGCTCGTCATCCTGTTCGAGGAATGGGGCTGGGAGCCGCTGCAGCGCCTGCTCGCCCGCATCGGCCGCTGGCCCGGGCTGCGCTGGGTGGAGGGCTGGGTGCGCAGTCTGCCGCCCTGGGCTGCGGTGGCCGTGTTTGCCCTGCCCACGGTACTGCTGCTGCCGGTCAAGCTGCTGGCGCTGGGGGCCATGGGGCGCGGGCATGTGGTGCTGGGCATGGTCATCATTGTGCTGGCCAAGCTGGTAGGTACTGCGGTGGTGGCGCGGCTGTTCACCCTCACGCAGCCTGCGCTGATGCGGCTGCGCTGGTTTGCCGCCTTCTACGCCGGGTGGACGCGTGCCAAGCATGCCGTGCTGGAGCGCGCCCGCGCCACCTGGGCCTGGCGCGTGGCCCGGGTGCTGCGCAGGCAGTGGGCCAAGTCCTGGCGACGCCGCACGCGCGGGTAAGCGCGGTTTTCACAGGCGACGCCGACTGCCGCCTCGCCTCTCGCCAGCCCAGCGCGTGACCGCTGCTACTCGCTGGCAGCTTGACCCCGGCCCCGGTGCCGCAGGCGTGGCAGAAACGTGCAAACGCGCTCTTGCATTGAGGAGGCTCCTTGCCGCGTTGGTGGGCCGCCCTTGCGCACGCCACCTCTGGATGTCCCCTGAAAAGAGCCGCTTGCCCACCACGTGTCATGGCGGGGCAAACGGCATGGCTTGACCAACGAAAGGATCAGCGCAAAACGCCCATGGCTGGGCTCACGCCATCCCAAATGGCTTCCTCTTTCAATTCAAGAGATGTTGCACCTTGGATATATCCCGTTACATCGGTGATGGACACGGACACTGCACGCAAGGCATCCCCACCCGTTTTTTCTTTAGAGAACGCACAGAGCGCGACATCGGGTGTTACATAGATTAACACGGCTGAGTCGGTCAACTTGGCAGGGGCTCGCAATAGCGGGGAGAAGTCAACAAAAGGCAAAGGCACACCATTTTGGACCGTCGGGTCACGCCAGTTGTCATTTGTGAGAGTCACTGCAGGATTTAGATTCAGGCTTTTCACAATCAGGGTCGGATCGGAGTCAGACGATTTACCCTCGGCCAAAATAACGAGATATTTCAATCCATTCAAAGATTTGCCACCACGCCCCACAATGGTGCAACCTGAAGTCTCGGTGTTTTGGGATTGAAGGGCGTTGGTGCTGATGTTAGTGAGCTCAGCTTGGGCTGCGCTTGCAAAGCTCAATCCGGCCAAAAGCGCCAAACGGGTGCATAAAGAAAACATGGGCATATCCTTAAGGTAAAAAAACAACGGATAGAAATTCGGGCGAATGGGAAGCGCTGCATAAACCTCGCGTGGGTGCGCTGTTTCAGAGCCCTCGGCCCAATGGTCGCAGCCCTCGCTGTCAAACGGCTCTCACTGGTCTCAGGTTTAACCAGTTTAACCAAGAGTGTGGGCTCGGCATTGAGGCGGCTGGCGCGTGGCGAGGGTGCTGCGCAGGCAGTGGGGGCGGATCTGGTGGCGCCGTACGCCGTAGGCGCAAGGGCAGGCCGCACCACGCGGCAGCGCCCTGCGCGGGTGGCGACCTCAGCGTTCCAGCACCCGATTGGCCCAGGCCACCCCAGACGCTCTCGCGGGTGCCAGCGGCCCGCCTCTTCACCTGTCGGCTGCGTGGCCCGGCTACTCGCTGGCCAGCTTGACCCCCGCGCCCGCGCCGCAGGCGTGGCAAAACCGTGCAAACGCGCTTTTACGGGTGGAGCATGCGCCGCAGCGATCAAACAGGCCAATGCCGCAGTGCGGGCAAAAATCGATCTTCTCGTTTTTAAGGTCCACCGGTCGCTCGCAGCCGGGGCATACGCTTTTGGCCAGGCGGGCCAGGGCGACGTCGTAGCTCAGTTCCTTGCGGCGCTCCTGGTCGGGCAGCGACTCGGCCAGCTTCTGGCGCTCCAGGTAGCGGTTGAGCGCCAGGATGGCGTAGCGCCCCACCACCGCCGTCACCGCAATGCCCACCACGTAGCGCACATAGCCGCCGTAGCTGGGCAGATAGGGCACCAGCTCCACAAAGAAGGCAAACAGCGCAAAGAAGATGAAGCCCCACACAAAAGGCCAGTAGGTGCTCTGGCGCTGCTTGACAAACAGCCAGCCCGCAGCGGCCAGCAGCGGCAGCGTGAGCGCCAGACGGTACAGAAACACCCGCAGTTCGACCTGGCGACGCTCGGCGGCCATCTTCTCGTAGCCGTTGGTCTCCAGCTGGCTAAGTTGCTCCTGCATGGCCGCAGCGCTCTGGCGCGCATCCAGGGCTGCCTGTTGCTGCTGCTCCAGCGCGCGCTGGGCGGTCAGTTCCGTCTGCTTCAAGGCATCGAGCCGCTGCGTGCGCCGGATGAGTTCGGGGTCCTGGTCGCTGCGCTGGGTGGCACTGCGGGTGGCCAGCCAGTTGCTGAACGTCTCGCGCTCGGCCCGGCTTTCGCTGGCGGCCTTGCTGCGCTGCAAACTGGCCTGCTCCAGCGCCGCCTGCGCCTCCTGCTCGGCCTTGCGCGCCGCCTTGACCTGGTCGCGCAGCGCCTGGGCCGCGTTGTGGTCCAGAAAATCATCGAGCTCCAGCGGCGCCTCGACCTTGGGCAGATCACCCACAATGGTGCCGCCCAGCCCGATCAGGAAACCGGCAAACACGAACGCCACCAGCCACAGGCCGCGGCGAAACCATTTTTCAGACAGACGCAGGGATTTGCTCATGCGGTTTTTCTTTCAGGGAGCACAGTCATCCACGGCCAAAATGCTATTATTTAAATAGCATCAAAGGCTACGTCATCAGGCGCGAGTGGCAATTTTTATCCATATTCCAGCGGGCAGCGCCGGTGGCTACCTGGTCGCGACCACCACGGGCGCTGCCGCCAATTGCGTGCGCTGCATCCACGCCAGCACCGAATCCACCGTCACTGTCTCGATGCGGTCCGAAAACCGCTTGTCGTTCGGGTGGTCGTCAAACGCAATGTTGGCCGAGCCCACACGGCCGCCCATGCGGGTCAGCGGGCCAAGCTTGAGCGTGGTGGGCGTGTAGCCCTTGAACTGCAGCCATGCCTGGGCCTGCTCGCGCGTCTGCACGGTGGCCGGCTCCATGACCAGGGCCAGCGTTTCCAGCGCCCACTGATTGGACTGCTGGTACTTGCGGCCCCACACATAGCTGACCATGCTGTATGGCGCGTGCTGCAGCGTGCGAACGCGGCCGGTCTCCTGCAGCGTCGCCAGCATGCGCTGCTGCACCTCGGGCGCGGGCACGGCGTACACGGCCTCGTAGCGCCACAGGTCGTCCAGAAAAAACTCGCCCAGGCCCTGGCGGTACAGGTGGCCCACGGCCGTACCGCATTCATTGAGCTTGTGCGCCACGCGCCAGGGGCCCTCGGCCGTCTTGTAGGCCCAGCCCATGTGCGAGTAGCGCAGGCTGTATTTGCTCAGGTCCTGACCCACACGGCCCAGCACCACCACGCGCGTGCCAGACTTGGCATGCTCGGCATCGAGCGCGGCAGACGTCTGCTCGGCCAGCTTCATGCCGCGCTCGATCACCTGCACGGTGGGCTTTTTGCCCTCGCACGATCGGCCCGCGTGGGCGGGGCTCATCAGGATCAGTGGCAACGCAGCGGTCAGCACCGTGAGTCCACGGTCCATGAAACGGGCGCGACCCAGGCCAGAGCTGCCCAGCAAGGGCCGCCCCGCAGCTAGGGCATTGCCCCCCTTTCCGGAGCGCGCAGCGCGTGGAGAGAAGGAGGATGCCGCGTAGCGGCTCAGGGGGATGTGCTGCATGTCAGAGCCGCTCGTTGTGCAGCAGCGCGCGGCCCAGCGCGTTGGGCACAAACGCAAGGGCCTCACCCGCCACCGACAGCACCACGCCCGTGCCGATCACGCTGCAGGTCACCACCGTGCCCACGGCGTAGGCCGAACCTGCCAGGCCACGGCCTGCCACCTGCACGCTCACCTGCGCCCCGTCGGAGGCGCGCTCCAGCAGGTACACCGTGCCCACGGCAGAAGCCTCCACCGCCTTGACCGTGAGCATCGCGCCGCCCACCGACAGGGCTGCGGGCAGCGTGACCACCGCACCCGCAGCCGCTGAGGCCACCGAGGCCGTGCCCACCACCGAGGCCACCGGCAGCAGCGACAGCGCCGCTGATGCCTCGCTTTGCGCACGGGCTGGCGGTGCCACCGCAGCGCACAGCAGACCAGCGGCCAGCAACAGGGCGGGAATCAGCGTGCGGCGGGCTGCGGCGCGGTCCCCATGAGGTTTGCTCTGCATGAAACGTCTCCTGAAACGGGAACCGGCAGGACCGGCTCCGGGTAAAGATGAATGGATGATTGGATGAAGGGATCGGACGAGGACTTACTCAGCCCGGGCAGCAGCCGCAGCTTCGCGGCGGCCCTGCAGGCGGGCTTCGAGCTGGTCGGCCTCGTGGCGATCGCGCAGCATCTTGGCCAGCGTGAAGGCGGTGGTGATCAGGTACAACCAGCTCACGCCCAGAAACGCCTTGTAGGTCACGTTGATGTCCATGCCCAGCAGGCCCCAGCCCGTCAGGCCCATGGCCACCGCAAAGCCGCCCCAGACCACCAGCTTCCACAGCGGCGTGTCGCCTGCGCCGCGGGCGGCAGCACTGTCGTTGTCACGCACAAACTTGGCCAGCGCAAAGGCGGCCGAGAGGCAAAACACGTAGCCCATCACCATAAAGACCTGCTCCAGCTGCTGGCCGGGCAACCAGGCCAGACCCACGGCGCACAGGAACACGGCAATGCCGAAGGAGATCCACACCTGGAACTGCCAGGCCCGGGTGTCACGCTGAACCACAATGGGAGATAAAGACATTTCGCTGGGGTGCCCCTTGGGGGCGTTGGTTGAACACGGAACGCATGGTGCCCGGGCATCACCAGCCTGTCTGTGTTGAACCGCAACAGTGGCGGGGCGCAGCCTGTTTGGTATCGTTTAGCGATACTTTTGGCAATTGCAACGCGGTGAAGCCCATTGCCCATGATGCCCCCGGAGGGCCCAGGGGGCTGGATGCGGGCCGGGTCAGTCCGCCAGCAACTTCGCCACCCGCTCTCGCAGCAGCGCAGGCTGCACGGCCGAAGGCTCCATCGGCTCGCCCACATTGAGCCCCACGCGGCTGAATAAGCCCCTGCGGAAGGGCCGCACCATCGCACCGCCCTGCTCGATACGGCTGAAGTACGAGCCCCACAGATTGGTCAGCGCCATCGGTATCACCGGAGGGTTCACACCCTCGGCCTGGGCGCGCTCGATGATCTTCATGATGCCGCCCTTGAACTCCTGCAATTGCCCGTCGCGGGTGATGCCGCCTTCCGGGAAGATGGCCAACAGATCGCCTTCGCGCAACACCTGCGCGGCCCGCTCAAAGGCGGCTTCGTAGGTGGCGGGATCGTCCTTTTGGGGAGCCACCGGAATCGCCTTGGCCAGGCGGAACAACCCGCCGAGCACCGGCAAACGGAAGATGCGATGGTCCATCACAAAGTAGATGGGCCGGGGGCTGGCCGCCATGAGCAGCACCGCATCCACAAAACTCACATGGTTGCAGGCCAGAACGGCAGCACCCGTGGTGGGCAGGTTGTCATCGCCCTGCACCTTGAAGCGGTACACCAACCGCGACGCCACCCAGGCCACAAAGCGCAGCAGGTACTCGGGCACCAGCATGAAGATGTAGAACGCCACCACCGCGTTGGCGATGCCGGTGAACAAAAAGATCTGCGGCACCGTGAAGCCCGCACCCAGCAGGGCACCGGCCATCAGCGAGCTGGCGATCATGAACAGCGCGTTGAGGATGTTGTTGGCCGCGATGATGCGCGCGCGGTGCGTGGGCTGGCTGCGCATCTGGATCAGCGCATACATCGGCACGCTGTACAGGCCCGCAAACAGGCTCAGCAGCAGCAAATCGAGCATCACACGCCAGTGCGCGCTCTGGGCCATGAAGGCGGCCAGACCCATCACCTGCGACGGCGGCAGGCTGCGCGAGGCAAAGTACAGGTCGATGGCGAACACGCTCATGCCGATGGCCCCCAGCGGCACCAGCCCGATCTCGACATGGCGGCGCGAGAGCACTTCGCACAGCAGCGAGCCGATGCCGATGCCGATGGAAAACACCACCAGCAGCAGCGACGCCACCTGCTCGTTGCCGTGCAGCACCTCCTTGGCCAGGCTCGGGAACTGGCTGAGGAACACCGCGCCGAAGAACCACATCCAGCTGATGCCCAGCAGCGAGCGAAAGACCACGATGTTCTCGTGCGCGAGCTTGAGATTGCGCCAGGTTTCGGTGAACGGGTTCCAGTTGATGGTGAGGCCCGGGTCGGTGGCGGGCACCGCCGGAATGAACTGCGCCACCGCGCGCCCGGCCAGCGCCGCCACCACGCAGGCCACCGCCACCGTGGTGTGGCCGATACCGGGAATGGCCACCAGCAGGCCACCCGCCACATTACCCAGCAAGATGGCCACAAAGGTGCCCATCTCGACCATGCCGTTGCCACCCGTGAGTTCGCGCTCGCTGAGCACCTGGGGCATGTAGGCAAACTTGACGGGGCCAAACAGTGTGGAGTGCACGCCCATGAGGAAGGTGCACAGCAGCAAAATGGGCACGTTGTTCGCCATGAACCCGAAGGCCGCCACCAGCATGATGGCGATCTCCATGTTCTTCACGAACCGGATCATCTTGGTCTTCTCGTACTTGTCGGTCAATTGCCCCGACGTGGCCGAGAACAGCAAAAACGGCAAAATGAACAGCGCGCCAATCACCAGCCCCGCCATAGCAGGCGGCAGCCACGACACGCTGAGCTGGTAGGTCACCATCACGGTGAACGCAAACTTGAAGAGGTTGTCGTTGGCCGCGCCGGAAAACTGCGTCCAGAAAAACGGTGCAAAGCGGCGCTGGCGCAGCAGGGCAAACTGGTTGGGGTCGTGGTGCGTGGGCGCGGGCTGTGCGGCAGCGGCACCGTGGCGTGCGTCGGTGTTCATGCGTTGTTCCTCATGTCCCTCAGGCGCCAGGGCACCCGTGTGTGTTGTGTGCATTGTGATGGGCAATGCAGGTTAGTCGCGTGACGTCGCTGCGGCATCCCCGGTGCGCGCGCCATTGTGCCGCTATGCCAGGCATCATGGTCGCCGCCCCAGGCGGCTGGTGGCCACCAGCACCGGCCAGGCCGCTGCCGCGGCAGCCAGATGCTTGAGCGTGTGGCCCGATATCCAGCCCGTGGCATGGAACACGGAGTGGTCGGCGGCCTCGAACAACTTGGCCAAAGCGTACAGCCCAATGACCGCGCCCAGATGCACCGCCAGCCCCCGAGGGCGCAGCGGGAACAGCGCGGGCACGGCCAGCAGCGCCACCACCAGCATGCCGCCGATCTGCACCACGGCCCAGGGCAGCAGGTTGCCGGTGTGGGCCCACCAGGCCACCGCCAGCGGCCCGGCCAGCAACACTGCAGCCGCTGCCAGCGCACCTGCCCGGGCGCTCACGCGGCCCGCCGCTGCCAGGCCCAGCAGGCCGGCAAACGGCAGCACCATGCCCAGGCGGTCCCACGCCAAGCCCGCATCGCCCGGTGCCCAGTGGTACAGCATGGAGCCTGCGGCCGTGGCGATCATCCCGCCAAAAAACAGCCGGGCACACGCGTGCGACACGGCATCCAGAGCGCCTTGCGGAGCCCGACGCAGCGCCCACAGACCGACGATGCCCGCCAGCGCAAACGGTAGGTTGCTCAGCACATCCAGCGCACACGGAACACCCCACAGCGTGCGGCCATCGGCAAAGTCATGCTGGTGCGGGCTGGCGGGCAGCACCGGCCCCAGGCAAGCCAGGGCCAGCAACAGCAGGCCCAGCCCCAGCAGCATGGCTTCGGTGCGCAAGAGGGGCTGCCGCACGGGCTGCGGCAAAGGCGGCGCAACGTGGGCGCTCGGGGCCCTCCCGTCGGGTATAGGTTTCGGCGCAAGGTGGTGGTGGGTCATGCAATGGCTCCTGATGTCAAGATGAACGGGATCGGCGCAGTGTCCAGGCCATCCACCCCAAACCCCTCAAAAAGTCGCGCAAGAGGCTACCCATGCCGCTTTTGGTATTGATAATCGATACCCATGAGCACCACCGCCGACCTCGTCACCGCCCTCAAAAAAGAACTCAAAGCCGCGCAGATGACCTACGCCGACCTGGCGCAGGCCCTGGGCATGGCTGAATCCAGCGTCAAACGCATGCTGGCCAAGGGCGACATGCCGCTGTCGCGCATCGACGCCATTTGCCGGGCACTGGCGCTGGACTTTGCCGACCTGGCCCGGCGCGTGGCCGAAGACCAGCCGCTGCTCAAAGAACTGACCCACGAGCAGGAAAAAGCCGTGGTGGCCGACAAAAAGCTGCTGCTGATGGCGATCTGCGTGCTGAGCCAATGGACGCTGGAGCAAGTGACCGGCTACTACCGCCTCACCGAGGCCGAGGGCATCAAATACCTGGCCCAGCTCGACCGCATCGGCATCATCGAACTGCGCCCCCTCAACCGCTACCGCCTGAAGCTGGCCAAAACCTTCCGCTGGCGACCGCACGGCCCGGTGATGAATTACTTTCGCGAGCACGCCCTGCTCGACTACTTTGCCGGCGGCTTTGACGGCCCGGGCGAAGGTGTGCTGCTGGTGCACGGCAACATCAGCCGCGGCCTGGCTCCGGCGTTCATGGAACGCATGCAGCGCGTGGCCCAGGACTTTGCCCAGCAGCACCTGGCCGACCAAAAGCTGCCCGAGCGCGAACGCGAGGGCTACACCCTGCTGCTGGCCATGCGCAGCTGGGAGTTCGAGGCGTTTGCCAACATGCGGCGGTAAGCGTCATTCCGCTTTGGGAATGCCTGAGATGCGCCGTGGCGAGCGATGGGGCGCAGCCCGACAGGCCCCACCGCCACCAACCCGCCGCGCCTGCCTCCCTTTTGCTGGAACGCGGCAGGGGGGATTGCATCAGCAAGGATTGCAACCCATTAGCGCGCCGACAGGCCTAGAATAACTTTCAGCAGGAGAGCAGCGGCCCGCCCCACCGGCGGCCAATGCACCGAAGGCGCAAACTCCCATACACGCTCAGGTCCCGTACTGCACCATTTTTTCAGCCGTCTGGAGAGCCGCTGCAGCCCACTACCGGGTCTGTGGCGCACCGAAGGAGCAAGCCGCAGCCCGGGTGGGCGAGCGGTGAATCTCTCAGGTACCAAGGACAGGGGGAGCGGCAGCTTGACGGATGCGCGTCGGTTGCTGTTTTTTTGCTATTGACTCAATAGCTGCAACCCCACACCCATCAAGCGCGACAGCCCTGAAAGGCTTGAAAATCATGCGCGTGATCGTTTTGGGTGCCGGCCTGCTCGGCGTGACCTCTGCCTACTTCCTCTCGCAACTCGGCCACGAAGTGACCGTGATTGACCGCCAGGGCACGCCCGGCGCTGAAACCAGCTTTGCCAACGGCGGGCAGATTTCGGTAAGCCATGCCGAGCCCTGGGCCAACCCCAGCGCGCCGATCAAGGTGCTGCAGTGGCTGGGTAAAGAAGATGCCCCCCTGCTGTTTCGCCTGCGCGCCGACATGCGCCAGTGGCTGTGGGGCCTGTCGTTCCTGCGCAATTGCACACCGGCCCGCACCCGCCACAACATCGAGCAGATCGTCAGCCTGGGCACTTACAGCCGCGACACGCTGCAGCAGTTGCGCGCCGCCACCGGCATCCAGTACGACCAGCGCACGCAGGGCATCCTGCACTTCTACACCAACGCCAAGGAGTTCGACGGTGCGCTGGCTCCGGCCGAGCAGATGCGCGCCCTGGGCTGCGAGCGCCAGGTGATCAGTGCCGACGAGGCCGTGCGCATCGAGCCTGCCCTGGCGCACATCCGCCCCCAACTGGCGGGCGCTACCTACACGGCCGAAGATGAATCCGGCGATGCCAACCAGTTCACGCGCGAACTGGCCAAACTGTGCGAGGCCGCGGGCGTGAAGTTCCGCATGGGCCACCACATCACCGCGCTGCGCGAGGTGGGCGGCCACATCGACCATGTGGAAGTGACCAATGCCGAAGGCCGCTTCGAGCGTGTGCGCGGCGATGCGTTTGTGCTGGCCATGGGCTCGTTCAGCCCGTTGCTGGCGCAGCCACTGGGCATCCGCCTGCCCATCTATCCGGCCAAGGGCTATTCGGTGACCATGCCGGTCAAGGACGCGAGCATGGCCCACCAGGTCAGCCTGACGGACGACGAGTTCAAGCTGGTGTTCTCGCGCTACACCAGCGAGCGCGGCGGCGACCGCCTACGCATTGCGGGCACGGCCGAGCTCAACGGCTACAACCGCGACCTCAACCAGGTGCGCTGCGACGCCATCGTGCGCCGGGTGGAACAGCTTTTCCCAGGCGCGGGCGACGCCACGCAAGCCCAGTTCTGGACGGGCCTGCGCCCCGCCACGCCCAGCAACGTACCGCTGATCGGCAAGACCAAGCTCGGCAACCTGTTCCTGAACACCGGCCACGGCACGCTGGGCTGGACGCACGCCTGTGGCTCGGGCAAGAGCATCGCCCGCATCGTGGCCGGCCTCGCGCCGGAGGTGGACTTCGCGTTCACGGGCGTGAAGCGCCCGTTCAGTGCCGGGTCTCGTCCGCCCGCCAAGGCGGCAACTGCCAGCCTGTAGCCAGAGCCAGCACGCGCAGGCCCGTGGCGGTGAGCGCGGCGGCGGCCAGGGCCGTCTCGCCCGGCAGCCCTGCTTGCTGGACGCCGATCAGCACCCAGCCACCGGCAAACGAGCACACCGCATAAGGCCGGTGGTCGCGAAAGGCGCTGGGGATCTCGTTGCACACGATGTCGCGCAACACCCCGCCAAACACGGCCGTCACCATGCCCATGAGCACGGCCACGATGGCGGGCATGCCGTTGGCCAGCGCGATCTCGGTGCCCCCGGCGGTGAACAGGCCCAGGCCCAGGGCGTCAGGCCACTGCATGGCGCGCTCGGTCACACCGAAGTGCCGCGCACGCAGGAAGAGCATGGCCCCCACGCACAGCGCCAGCAAGGCCCACAGCCAGTCGGCATGCGTCACCCAGAAGAAGGGCCGACGGTCCAGCAGGATGTCGCGCAGCGTGCCCCCGCCGAAGGCGGCCAGGCCCGCCACCACCACCACGCCCACGGCGTCCAGCCGCTTGCGGGCCGCCGCCAGCAGGCCCGACAGCGCGAAGGCCAGGGTGGCCAGGGCCTCGATGAAGGTGATGGCGTTGTTCAAGGCGTCCTTCCCGACGCCACTTCAGCCGCCTGGGCGGCCGGTAGCCACGATGGGTGCTGAATGCCGAGGGCGATCACGGCGCAAGTATCGAGGACGCCTGAGGGGGCCCAGCCGCCGGCGGCGAGAATGCTCGGATGACCGACACCCTCACCTTGAAGCGCCCCGACGACTGGCACCTGCACGTGCGCGATGGCGCCCCCATGGCGGCCGTGGTGCCGCACACGGCGCGCCAGTTCGGCCGCGCCATCATCATGCCCAACCTCAAGCCGCCGGTGACCACGGCAGCGCAAGCTGTGGCTTACCGGGAGCGCATCCTGGCGGCGGTGCCCGCCGGCCTGCGCTTCGAGCCCCTGATGACGCTGTACCTCACCGACAACACCCCGCCCGAGGAAATCCGCCGTGCGCGCGAGGCCGGCGTGGTGGCGCTCAAGCTCTACCCGGCCGGGGCCACCACCAACAGCGACGCGGGGGTCACGGATGTGCGCCGCACCTGCGCTACGCTGGAGGCCATGCAGCGCGAGGGCTTGCTGCTGCTGGTGCATGGCGAGGTGACCGATGCCGACATCGACCTCTTCGACCGCGAGGCCGTCTTCATCGACCGCGTGATGCAGCCGTTGCGGCGCGACTTTCCCGAGCTCAAGGTGGTGTTCGAGCACATCACCACGAAGGAGGCGGCGCAGTACGTGGCCGGCGCGGACGAGCGCACCGCCGCCACCATCACCGCGCACCACCTGCTCTACAACCGCAACGCTCTGTTCATCGGCGGCATGCGGCCGCATTACTACTGTTTGCCCGTGCTCAAGCGCGAGGTGCACCGC
>NZ_JBKDRI010000076.1:0-19107 GCF_046341535.1 Acidovorax sp.
AACCTGTCGGAGACCGTGCGCCTGACGCACCGCGTGCTCGACCTGCGCCGCCCGCAGATGCAGCGCAACCTGCGCCTGCGCTACAAGGTGGCCATCGAGGTGCGCAAGTTCCTCGACGAGCAGGGCTTCATCGACATCGAGACGCCCATGCTCACCAAGAGCACGCCCGAGGGCGCGCGCGACTACCTCGTGCCCAGCCGCGTGCACGACGGGCAGTTCTTCGCGCTGCCGCAGTCGCCGCAGCTGTTCAAGCAGCTGCTGATGGTGGCCGGCTTCGACCGCTACTACCAGATCACCAAGTGCTTCCGCGACGAGGACCTGCGCGCCGACCGCCAGCCCGAGTTCACGCAGATCGACATCGAGACCAGCTTCCTGACCGAGCACGAGATCCGCGCCGTCACCGAGGCGATGATCCGCACCGTGTTCCGCAAGACGCTGGGCACGGAGCTGCCGGTCTACGCCGAGATGACCTACGCCGAGGCCATGCACCGGTACGGCTCCGACAAGCCCGACCTGCGCGTGAAGCTGCAGTTCACCGAGCTGACCGACGTCATGCGCGACGTCGACTTCAAGGTCTTCTCGGGCCCGGCTACCACGCCGGGCGGCCGCGTCGTGGCCCTCAAGGTGCCGGGCGGCGGCGAGATGAGCCGCGGCGAGATCGACGCCTACACCGAGTTCGTCAAGATCTACGGCGCCAAGGGCCTGGCCTGGATCAAGGTCAACGACGCCGGCAAGGGCCGCGACGGCCTGCAGAGCCCGATCGTGAAGAACCTGCACGACGCCGCCATCGCCGAGGTCATCGCGCGCACGGGCTGCAGGAACGGCGACCTGCTGTTCTTCGGCGCCGACAAGGCCAAGGTCGTCAACGACGCCATCGGCGCGCTGCGCCTGAAGATCGGCCACAGCGAGTTCGGCCGTCAGCACGGCCTGTTCGAGGAGGGCTGGAAGCCGCTGTGGGTGGTGGACTTCCCGATGTTCGAGTTCGACGAGGACAGCCAGCGCTGGAACTCTGTTCATCACCCTTTCACCAGCCCCAAGGATGGCCACGAGGACTGGATGGTGACCGCACCCGAGAAGTGCATCTCCAAGGGCTACGACATGGTGCTCAACGGCTGGGAAATGGGAGGCGGCTCGGTCCGTATCCACCGTGCCGACGTGCAGCAAAAAGTGTTTGATGCGCTCAAGATCACACCGGAAGAAGCGCAACTCAAGTTCGGCTTCCTGCTCGATGCGCTGCAGTACGGTGCGCCTCCGCACGGCGGCCTGGCGTTTGGCCTCGATCGCATCGTCACGCTGATGACCGGTGCCGAGTCGATCCGCGACGTGATTGCCTTCCCCAAGACCCAGCGCGCCCAGTGTCTGCTGACCCAGGCGCCAAGCCCCGTGGACGAGAAGCAACTGCGCGAACTGCACATCCGACTTCGTAATCCCGATGCCGTGAAGGCTGCCTGACGTTGCCGGACCTTCCGGGCTGCTTTTCAGGTCAGCCGTCACAGCCGGTGCTGGCTCGAACGCCACAAACAAGGGCAGGTTACCCAAAAAACGGCAGTTGGATGCAATTGCCAGCGCTGCTGTTGGGGTGCCAGGCAAGGCGCGACGACGCGGCAGGCTTGTGCCTGCAAGGAGGAGCAACACCGCATGGCGCTCCAAAAGCGGCGCTGGCAAATGCATAGCGCTGTCACCCCCAAGGTGAGACTGCAAAAACAACCCAAGGCTCGAGTCCATGCGGTATGCGCCAAGATGACAAGCGGTCAACTGCCGTTTTTAGGGTTAATGGCCACGAGTTTGCTGGATACCCGCAAGCGCCGGGTGGTCCAGGCTGGCGCGTGGCAGGCCAAGGCACTGTGGCCTCGTGGGCTGTGCCCCAGGGCGGAGTGTGCGTTGGTGGGGACCCCGGTCGGGCGGGGCAGCGGCATCTGAGCGCAGACCGTCGGCCGCTTGCCATCACGCACGCCACAAGCACCATGGGCGCCAGCATGTCACCGCCAGTCATGCCACCCAACGAAGCCGGACCTGACCGCAAGTTCAAGCTGCCTGAATCGGTGCTGGTCGTGATCCACACGCCGGCGCTGGATGTGCTGCTGATCCGCCGCACCGGTGGCGACGGGCACTGGCAGTCCGTCACCGGCAGCAAGGACCATCCTGGCGAACCCTTTGAAGTGACGGCTGCCCGTGAGGTGGCCGAGGAAACCGGCATCGACGCGCATGGGCCCGGCTGCGTGCTGACGGACTGGTTCCTGGAGAATCACTACGACATCTGGCCCCAGTGGCTGCACCGGTACGCGCCCGGTGTGGTGCGCAATCGTGAACGCGTGTTTGGCCTGTGCGTACCGATGGGGACGCCCGTGGTGCTCAACCCGCGCGAGCACGACGACCATTGCTGGCTGCCCTGGCCATTGGCCGCCGACCGGTGCTTTTCCGCTTCCAACGCCGAGGCCTGCCTTCTGTTGCCGCGGTATCGCCCAGGGGGCTGAAGCGGCTGCGGATGCAGACCTGTCGGGGGCTCAGGCTGGGGGGTCTACGCGCAACAACGGGGCAGAGTCGGCTTCGGGAGGCGCATCCCGCGCTTCGTCGCCGTCCAGGGGCGGGAGTTCAGCCGGGGATGTTGCGGACTGCAACGCATCTTCGCCAGGGGTGCGCACCCGCAACGCCATGCCGCCCGGCGTGCGTTCGCTGTCTTGCCCCAGGATGGCGCGAATGGGAGTGCTTCCCATGCGCTTGCGCAGTCTGCTGATACTTTCCTGAAGCGCGTCGGCTGTGGGCATACGGTCGCGCTGGCGCAGCAGCACTTGCTGCGACATGTCCACCAACTTGGTGTTCAGCGTTTGGTCGGCTTCTTTCAAAAGCGCCTCAACCGCGCTGGTGGGGTCGCCAGCCAGGGTCTTGGCCATCGCCAGTTCTGCCGCTTTGTTGATGTGCACCAGCGATTCGCGCACGATCTCGCGGTAGCGTTCGTGCCCGGTGCAGGCGTTGGCCAGCAGCTCGCTCAGCCCGCGTGTGTTGGCATAGCGCATGCCGAGCGTGCGGATCCAGCTCTCGCCTTCGTCCAGGTCGATGGACGTCACCGCCAGCACCGACAGCAGGCTGGCAAAGTTGCAGGCCGCTTCGAAGTCGAAGCTCGACGTGGTGATCTCGCGGGCCATGCCACGAATGGCTTCCACCGCTTTGGAGAACTGCCGCTGCTGGATCAGCTGCAGCGTATTGGCCACGGCGACAAATCGTTGCACGCGTGTGCTGGATGGGTGCCGCTCCATGACCCTGGCGAAGTCGGCCATGCAGCGTTCGACCCCCTTGCGGTCGTTATCCGCAAAATAGGAAAACGTAAGCACCACGAGCGACTGGAAGTCGAACATTTTGGAATCGATGCCCAGGATCACCGCGCGCGACAGCACCTTGGTGGTGGTCGCGAGGTCGCCCATGTAGTACGACATCATTCCAAGCTTCTGCAGCCGGACCACCGAGTCGGGCGTCAGGCTGCTGGCCGTGCGGTAGGTCTCGATGGCCTGCGCAAAGTTGCCCAGCTCCACCTGCGCCCGCCCGAGTACGTCGTAGGCGTCGGCAAACGAGGCGTCCTCACCGATCAGGCCTTGCAGGGTGGTCACGGCGCGGGCCGTATGACCGGATTCGATCTGGGTGCGCGCCACACCCAGCTTGGCCCAGGGCAGGGCGCGCGCGGCAATCACGGCCTCAAACAGCGTGCGCGCCTCTTCGTGCTGCCCCAGGCGCAGAAACAGCTCCGAGCCAATGCGGGCCGCATACAGCCAGTAGGGTTGGCGGGTTTCAAAACGCTCCACGCACAGCGCTGCCGCGCGCACGAAGTCCTCGGCTTCAATGGCCTCAAAAATGGGCTCGAGGTGGACCTTGCGCAGCCGGGCCAGGCTCAGGCGTTCGAACAGTGCGCTGGGGGTGAAAGGCTTGAGCAGGTAGCCATCCAGCGCTGACTCGGCCGCCTCGGCCACTGCGGCGTACGACGCTTCGGCCGTCACCATGAAGAATACGGTGGAAAACGGCAGCAGCTGCGCCCGGCGCAATTCGTCCAGCAGCGTTTGGCCCGAATACCCGCCCTCGCCAAAGTACTGCTCGCACAGCACAAAGTCGAACACGGTGTGTTCCAGCCGGTTGCGAGCGTCCTGCACGCGGCTGCACTGCACGATACGGCCCACTCCGTAATCGCGCAACTGGCCGACCAAAATGCTGCGTGAAGTCGGATTGCTGTCGACGATCAGTGCCTGCATCTGCGAGGCTGCGGAGGTTACTTTCTCAAGGGCCATCGGAAGGAGTGTGTCCGCGGTCGGCGCGGTTGGGATTTGGGTCCTTCAGTGTAGTGGAGCGCAGGAGCCTGGAGCGGTTAAATGGACGCTGTGGGAGCGGGCGTGGATGCGACACAATCCGTCCATGCAGAACGACGACATCCTGCGGGTGGTTACTTACAACATCCACAAAGGCGTGCAGGGCCTGGGGCCCGCGCGGCGGCTGGAGATCCACAACCTGGGGCTGGCGGTGGAGCAGCTCGATGCCGACATCGTGTGCCTGCAGGAAGTGCGCAAACTGCATCGGCGCGAACAACAGTATTTCCAGAGTTGGCCTGATGTGCCACAGGCCGAATACCTGGCGCCCGATGGCTACGAGGCCGTCTATCGCACCAACGCGATCACCAGGCACGGAGAACACGGCAACGCGCTGCTCTCGCGCTGGCCTGTGGTTGGTCACCAGCATGAGGATATTTCGGACCACCGTTTCGAGCAGCGGGGCCTGCTGCATGTGGAGGTGGACGCCCATGGCCGCCGCATGCATGTCATCGTGGTGCATCTGGGGCTGATCCCTGGCAGCCGGGTGCGCCAGGTGGAGCGCTTGCAGCGATTCATCGACCGCGAGGTGCCGCCAGCGGCACCGCTGATTGTGGCGGGCGACTTCAATGACTGGGGGCAACAACTGCGCCGCATGCTTGGGGCGATGGCGCTGTTCGAGTTTGATGCTCCGCGCGCTTTCACGTTTCCGGCGCGGCTGCCGCTGGCGCAACTGGACCACGTTTACGTGCGGGGCCTGACGCCATTGTCGCTGGACGTGCCGCGCGGGCGGACGTGGTGGCGCATGTCTGACCACCTGCCGCTGATTGCCGAATTCGGGATTTGAAGGCCCCATGAGCTGGTGCGCAATGATTGCCCGGGATGAGCGCATGCCTTCGGTCACTGGCAGCGCCGGTGTCACCGTGGTGGCAGTGTGGCCGCGCGCCGGTGGTACGGGTGCTTGGCCCTGCGTACAAGTGCCTGGGGGCTGACATGATCGCGCATCCATCTGTCGCAGCGAGCGAAGCCGTATTGGCCCAGGACCACCAGGTTCGGCTGTTGCAGGGCACCGAGGAGCTCTTTCCGGCACTGATCGCCGCCATGGATATGGCGCTCTCGGACATTCGGTTCGAAACCTACATCTTCGATTTCACCGCCAGCGGCGCTGCCGTGGCACAGGCTTTGATGCGGGCCGCCCGGCGGGGAGTGCGGGTGCAGCTGGTGGTGGACGGCGTGGGCACCGGGGCCCTGCCTGCGCTGTGGGCCGATGCCTTTGGGGCGGCGGGCGTGCAGTACCGCGTGTATTCGCCGCCCGGCCGGTTGGGGCTGTTGTTGCCCGAGCGCTGGCGTCGCCTGCACCGCAAGCTGTGCGTGGTTGATGACTGCCTGCTGTTTTGTGGCGGCATCAACGTGCTGGATGATCTTCACGACCCCAATCATGGCGCGCTGCAGGCCCCGCGCTTTGACTTTGCAGTGCAGGCGACTGGCAGATTGGTGAAGTCGGCCAGCGAGGCCATGGAGCAGCTGTGGTGGCGCATGCAGGCTATGGATGAAGCCCGTCAGCGCCGCCTGCCCGCCGCGCTGGGTTCGCTGCGCGCGGCCGCTGCGGCCAGGCAAGCTGCGCGGCAGGCTGACCAGGCAGCAACGTCTGTACGGGCTGCGCTGGTGCTGCGCGACAACGTGCACAACCGCAGCCGTATCGAGAAGGCGTACCTGAGGGCCATCGGCGGGGCGCGACACGAAATCATCATCGCCAACGCGTACTTCTTGCCCGGTCGGCGGCTGCGCCGCGCACTGGTCTTGGCTGCACGCCGCGGTGTGCGGGTGCGCTTGCTGCTGCAGGGGCGCTACGAGTACTTCATGCAGTACCACGCGGCGCGCCCGGTGTATGGCAAGCTGCTCGACGCGGGGGTGGAGATTCACGAATATGCACCGAGTTTTCTGCATGCCAAGGTGGCCGTGATCGACGCGCTGGGCGATCGGCCCTGGGCCACGGTGGGATCGTCCAACCTGGACCCGCTCAGCCTGCTACTGGCCCGCGAGGCCAATGTGGTGGTCGAAGACGCAGCCTTTGCTGCTGACCTGCGCCAGCGTCTGCTCAATGCCATCGCGCATGCGGGCCACCGCATGGACCCGGCCCGCTATGCCGGGCGTCCGCTGCGACAGCGTGCGCTGGATTGGGTCGCGTTTGGACTGATGCGGCTGGCGCTGTGGGCGGCCGGGCGGCGCTACTGACCCCTGGGTGAGTGGGGTCGATATCTGGCAGTAGCTGCTGTCGCCTGTAGCCTGAATGCACATCATGCTGCTATCGATATGATAGCTTCTGACGCCTGCGAAGCTTGCCATTCATGCTGAAAGTTCTTGTCATTCGGCATTGACGAATCACTGTTACGATTGTTCTCATGAACAGCCCTACCGCCGCCAACATGCTGCCTGTCCCCATCGATGACGAAGGCACCCCCGTCTCCGTCAAGATCCGCGAGCGCCTTGCTGCGGCGCGCAGGCGTTTTCACGCCAACGACAACATTGCAGAATTCATCGAGCCGGGCGAGCTGGAAAAACTGCTCGACGAGGTTGAGGTCAAGATGCAGGGCGTGCTTGACAGCCTGGTCATCGACACGGACGGTGACCACAACACCAACGACACGGCACGTCGTGTGGCCAAGATGTACCTCAACGAGGTCTTCAAGGGGCGCTACGTCGACCAGCCGCCCATCACCGAATTTCCAAACGCCGAGCATCTCAACGAGCTCATGATCGTGGGGCCCCTGACGGTGCGCAGCGCCTGCAGCCACCACTTTTGCCCTGTCATCGGCAAGATCTGGATCGGGGTCATGCCCAACGAGCACACCAACGTGATCGGCCTGTCCAAATACGCGCGTCTGGTGGACTGGATCATGGGCCGTCCCCAGATTCAGGAGGAAGCCGTGGTGCAGCTGGCCGACCTCATCATGGAGAAGACCCAGCCCGATGGCCTGGCCATCGTCATGGAGGCCAGCCACTTTTGCATGTCCTGGCGCGGTGTGCGCGACACGGACAGCCGCATGATCAACTCGGTCATGCGCGGCGTTTTCCTCAAGGACAGCGCCCTTCGCCGAGAATTTCTGTCTCTCATGCCCCGAAAGAACTGACCATGCTCGTACGCCTGCTCTATGCCAGCCGCGCGGTGGACACATCGCCGGAAGCGATCGAAGCCATCCTTTCCCAGTCGCGCCAGCACAACCCTGGCAGCGGCATCACCGGCGTGCTCTGCTACGGAGGCGGCGTGTTCCTGCAGGCGATCGAAGGTGGACGCTCGGCGGTGAGCGAACTTTATGGCCACATCCAGCAGGACAAACGCCATAAGCACGTGGAGTTGCTGCACTACGAAGAGATTTTCGAGCGCCGCTTCGCGGGCTGGACCATGGGCCAGGTCAACCTTTCCAAGATCAACCACTCGATTTTGCTGCGGTACTCCGAACGCCCCGAACTGGACCCATACTCCGTGTCGGGCAAGGTGTCGTTTGCGCTGCTCGAAGAACTGATGGCCACGGCCTCCATCATCGGCAGGGCATAAGCAGGAACACCCCCCTGAGTCGCTGCGCGCCTTCCCCCCGCTCTCGCATCGCTGCGCGAAGCGGGCAGGGGGACGCCACCAGTGCGGCGGGGCGGCCCTTGCACGGTGACCGCGGGTCTCGGCCACGCCAGTTTCCGCTGGTGTGGGCGGGGCGCAGTCTTTGAATCGATAAACTCCGCTCGGCACATCAAGCCGCAGCCCCGACGGCGCTGCGGCTTTTTGCACTCCAGCCGCTCGTTTTTTTAGCCAGTGACCCCCACCGCCTTCGCCCTCATCATCCTGGCCGGGCTGATCCATGCCTGTTGGAACATTGCTGCCAAGAAAGCGGGGGGCGATGCGCGGTTTGCGTTCTTCACCTCGGTACTGATGATGCTGTTTTGGGCGCCGCTGGGCTGGTGGCTGGGGCGCGATGCGGTGCCGATGTGGGGCGCAGTGGAGTGGGGCGTGGTGGCGGCCAGCGGTGTGCTGCATGTGGCTTACTACGTGATCTTGCTGCGCGGCTACCGCAAGGCGGATCTCACGGTGGTGTATCCGCTGGCGCGGGGCTCGGGGCCGCTGTTGTCGTCGCTGGTGGCCATCACGCTGCTGGGCGAGCAGATTTCAGCGCTGGGGGCCCTGGGCATCGCGGGCGTGGTGGGTGGGGTTTTCCTGATTGCCGGAGGCCCCGGTCTGCTGCGGGCCGCGCACGACCCGGCCGCCCGCGCGCGTGTGCACAAAGGCATGGCCTATGGGCTGCTGACCGGCGCGTTCATTGCCAGCTACACGGTGGTGGATGGCTATGCGGTCAAGTTCCTGCTGATGTCGCCCATTTTGGTGGACTACATGGGTAACTTCGTGCGCCTGGGGTTGCTGGCCCCCGTGGTGCTGCGCGACCTGCCCACCGCCCGCACGCTGTGGCTCGCGCAGTGGCGTTTCGCGCTGCTGGTGGCGGTGGTCAGCCCTGTGGCGTACGTGCTGGTGCTCTATGCCATGCAGCAGGCGCCCCTGTCGCATGTGGCTCCGGCGCGCGAGGTGTCCATGCTGTTTGCCGCGCTGATCGGCGGGCACCTGCTGGGCGAGGGCGACCGGCTGGCGCGCATTCTGGGGGCGGTCTGCATTGCCGCCGGGGTGAGCGCACTGGCTCTCGGTTGAGGCCATTGCGTGCAATATGGAGCCCATGGCACACACTCCCTTATCACCACCCACACCGAGCGTCGTGGGGTGCGACTTCTCCAGCAGCCCCACGCGCCGCAAGCCCATCGTGCTGGCCATCGGTCAGCGCCAGGGCGCGCGCGTGCAGCTTCATGCGCTGGAGCGCTTTGAAACCCTGGCTGCGTTGGTGCACTGGCTGGCGCGTCCGGGTGACTGGGTGGGCGGGTTCGATCTGCCCTTTGGCCTGCCGCGCGAGCTGGTGCAGGCGCTGGGCTGGCCGACCGACTGGCTGGCCTGCATGCAGCATTACCGCCACCTCAGCCGCGCGCAGATCCGCGACCAGTTCGCGGCCTTTTGCAATGCGCGGCCGGTGGGCGGCAAGTTCGCCCACCGCGCCACCGACGGCCCCGCAGGCTCCAGCCCGTCGATGAAATGGGTGAATCCGCCCGTGGCCTACATGCTGCACGCGGGCTTGCCGCTGCTGCTGGATGCAGGCGTGCACCTGCCGGGCCTGCACACCGGCGACCCGCGTCGCGTGGCGCTGGAGGCCTACCCCGGCCTGCTGGCGCGGGAGGTGCTGCAGCGGCGCAGCTACAAAAGCGACGACACCGCCAAGCAGACGGCCGACCGCCTGATCGCCCGCAAGGACCTGGTCAACGCGCTGGAGCTGGGCCAGACGCGCCTGGCCCTGTCGCTCAAGCTCAGCCACGCGCAGCGCGACGCGCTGGTGGCCGATGCCAGCGGCGACAGCCTGGATGCCGTGCTCTGCCTCCTGCAGGCCGGCTGGGCGCAGCAGCGCCATGCCGAGGGCGATGCCCTGTACGGCCTGCCGCCAGGGCTGGACCCGCTGGAAGGCTGGATCGTGACGGCTGAAACGGATGCGCGCTCCATCATGGAGAACGGTTCGGGCTGAGCCTGGCCACGCCTTGCGCGGCGCTTCGACAAACTCAGCGTGAAAGGTTGTGCGGGTTGGGCGGTACCTTGGCAGGCCGAGCTGTGATCCTCCAATCCACCGCTTTTCCAGGCATCGTCCCGGCGCAGTCTGTGTAGCCTGGCCGGGCTTCACTGGATGCTTTGTTTGCCCATGCCTTTTGCCCCCCGCCTTTGGTTCGCGCTGGTTTGGCTGACCCCGCTGCTGGTGCAAGCCGCCCCCGCTCCCTGGTACTACTGGCGCAGTCTGGTTGATGGCAGCCTGGTGTGCGCGCAAACCGCGCCCGGCCACGGGTGGGAGCGCGACAGTGCAGCCTTCGAAGGCCCGGGCTGCCAGCCCCGTCGCAGGCTCATCGTTGTGCCCCTGCGCTGACCGGTGGGGCTGCAGGCGCATGCGCTCAGGCCTTTTGTTATAAAAACGATAGCTATCAAGGTTTGTGCAGCAAGCGCTCGTGGCTGAATTTACTTACAATCTTGAGCATGCATCCGATCAGGGTCCGATGACCGAACTCATCCTCATCCGCCATGGTGAAACCGACTGGAACCGCGAGTTGCGCTTTCAGGGCCATATCGATGTGCCCCTGAATGCCATCGGCCACGAACAGGCCCGCCGCCTCGCCCAGCGCCTGGCGGCAGACCGGCCTGACGTGCACCACCTGGTCTGCAGCGACCTGGTGCGTACCCGCCAGACGGCCCAGCCCAGCCTGGAAGTGCTGTTCCCACAGGCCCGCATCGACACCCTGACCGACAGCAGCCTGCGCGAGCAGAGCTTTGGTGTGGTCGAGGGGATGCGGGTGGATGACATCAAGGAACAACATGCCGACGCGTGGGCCCAGTGGCTGCGCTTTGAGGCTGACTACGGCATGCCCGGCGGTGAAACCACGCGCCAGTTCCACACCCGCGTGATGGACGCCTTGCGCCGCATCGCCCTGCAGCACGCGGGCCGGACGGTGATGGTGGTCACCCACGGTGGCGTGCTCGACATGGTCTGGCGCACGGCGCGGGGCACGGGGCTGCATGGCCCACGCCAGAGCGACATCCCCAACGCCGGATTCAACCGTGTGCGGGTGGATGCCGACACGGTGCAAGTGCTGGACTGGGCCGATGTTCGGCACCTGGCGGATTTGCCGGAGCAGCCGGTGTACGACCAGAAAGGCCTGCTCGAGCGCTGACGCGCTGCACGCGCTGCACGCGCTGCACGCGCTGCGCCTCGGTACAAGGATCGTCAGCGTCCGGCGTGCAGGCCCAGCGCCGCGTTCGCGCAGCGCACCTGCCGAGCCAGCCGCGCCGACTCGGGCTGTGCATTCACCAGGGGCTGCAAAACGTTCTGCACGGCTGCCCACTGCCCGTTGCGCTGCAACGCATCCAGCCAGATCTGCTGGAACAGGTCGCGCTGGGCATGGCTGCCGCCAATCTCCACCAGCCGCGGCAGGGCCGCGCCCAGTTGTTCGACCGCCGTGGCCCAGTCGCCTTGCGCGTGGGCCAGCAGGCCGTGCGCAGCGGGCACGCACACCTGCTGCCACACCGTGCGCTCGTGCGCCTCGGTGCGGGTGGCGGCGTGCGCGGCGATGTTGCCCAGCAGCGTGCGCGCGGCGGCGGTGCGCCCGGCACGGGCCAGGCCGTACAGGTATTGCAGGTCCAGAAACGGCAGCACATGGTCTGCCAGGCGCAGGGCCAGGTGGTCGGCCACGTCGGCCCAGCGATGGCCCACATCCACACCCGCCAGCTCCAGCCGGGCCAGCAGCGACACGGCGCCGATCTGGTCCTGCGTGTAGTCCTTGACCACGCCCCAGACCTGCTGGTCGTACAGCGCCAGCACCTCGGCGTGGCGGTCCTGCTCCAGCAAAAACAGCGCCTGATGCCACCAGTTGTGCGTGACCATGAAGGAGTTCAGGCCCGTCCAGGTGTCGCTCACACTGGCCATGAAATCGGTACCTTCGCGGATGCGGCCTTGGGTCAGCATCACATGGGCCAGGGCATGGTGGGCCCAGGGCTCCTTGCGGCACAGGGTGATGGCGTGGCGCGCGGCGGCCTCGGCCTCGGGCAGCCGGTGGCACTGCTCCCAGCCAAAAGCAAGCATGCCGTGCAGGTAGGGCACCTCGGCGGCCGCGGGCAGGGCATGCAGGGCCAGGCGCAGCATGCCAGGAGAATCGCCGCGGTTGAACCGGTGGTACTGGCCGAGCTTGAGCGACGCCAGGTCGCGCGGGTGCAGCCGGGCCTGTTCGTCGTGCAGCGCCATGGCGCGGGGCAGGTCACCGTCCACCCACGCCGCCACGGCAGCGACCAAGCGCTGTTCGCGATCGGTGGCATGCGGGGCGTGCGCCAGCGCTCGCTCGATGAAAGGGCGGGCATGGGTGGGGCCCTGGGCAGATTCGGCAAACATGTGCAGTGCCGCGCAGTACGCCTGCACCAGTGCGCTGGGGTCATTGGCCGCATGCAGCAGCACGTTCACGGCACGTGCCTCGCAGGCGATGAAGCCTTCGATGAAGTCGTTCAGCGCGGGCAGGCTCTCGGGATCGTGCAGGGTGACGGGGTTGCCGAGGCTGTCGGTCGGTGGGCGGCGTTGCATGGGAGTGTGTGGGCGGCCACTTATGCGGGCACGTCTTGAACCCAACCGTAGCGTTCGGGCTCGGCTTGTCGAAGCCTTGTGCCGCGCTTGGCCCGGCTCAGCGTAAAGGGTTTGCCGTGGTGCAAGCGCGTGGGCATCAGCCACCCTGGATGAGTGCCAGGTACGCCTTGCGCGTGGCGGGCGATACCGAGGCCACCAGTTGATCGTGCGGTGTCTTGTGGCGGGCCAGCATGCGGGCGGTGGCAATGGTCTTGGATTTGCAGTACCAGTGGCAGGTGTGCTGCAGCAGAAACAGCTCGGCCGTCATCATGTAGGCCCGGTCCTTGGGGGACAGGTGGCCTGCGTTTTGCACCACGCCAGCGACCCCTTGGGCGTGAATCGCCAGCGCGCGGCGCATGTCGAACGTGAAGCTGGGCAGCAGTGTCTCGGCAAAAGGCAGTGCAATGGCCAGGCGACTGACGCGCGCGCGCGTTTCGTCCACTTTGGAGAAATCGGCCGCCAACTGGGTGAGCTGCTCGCTCAACTGCGATTCGGTGGTGCTCAGCAGGTTCCAGATCTGCATGCGGCGCTCGTCCGTGGGCTCGCCCAGGGCGCGCAGGTAGCCGTCGGTCAGCGCCTCCATGAGCTTTTCAATCTGGAAGTTGCCCAGATGTCTGCCCAGCAGCGCGATGCGTCTGCGCTGCTCCTTGGCATTGAGCATGAAGGTGCCGGTGGCGATGAGGATCGCCATGATGAGGATGTCCATGCGCTGGGGCCGTGTCGGGGTTACAGATTCGCCATTGTGGCAAATGCGGCCATTCCTAGGAGCCTGTCGGACTTGGAAATCGTCGGCTGCAAATCGACCGCAGCGGTCCATTTATAACCGCCTTTTTGCCCCATAGCTCGGCTATGGGGCTGCAAATTCGGCAAAAAATGTCCTCGCTGGGGCCGATTTTCGCTTTCGACGCTCCAAGTCCGACAGGCTCCTAGGCCAGGGGTGGTTTTGGCCAGGGCCGCTGGGGTGCACGGATCAGCTCGAACGCGCGCGCCACTTGCAGTACGCCCAGGTCGTCAAAGCGCGCTCCGGCAATCTGTAGCCCGATGGGCAGGCCCGCCCGGGTGTAGCCGCAGTTGACCGACGCGGCGGGTTGCTCGGACATATTGAACGGCACCGTGAAGCCGATGTGCTCCAGCGGGCGCAGCGGGTCATTGGTGGGCGAGGGCAGCTCGGCCGGGAAGGCCACGTTGGGGGCCACCGGCGAGATGACGTAGTCGAACGCGCTGCAGGCCTGGGTCGCGGCCACCCGTGTCAGATGAAACTGCTGGCTGGCGTTGAACACGTCGGTGCCACTCATGGTGGCGGCGCTGTCGGCCCAGGTGCGGATGTAGGGCAGCACATTGTTGCGCCGTTCGGCGGGCAGAGCCTGCAGATCGATGTGCGAGCGCATGCGCCAGAAGTGGTCCATGCCGTCGAGCATGGCCTGGGTCATGAAGGGCTGCATGGGCACCACGGTGGCGCCCGCGCTTTCGATCAGGCGTGCGGCGTTTTCGATAGCCGCCTTCACCTCAGGGTGGACCGGCAGGCCGCAGCCTGCGTCCAGCAACAGGCCGATTCGCAGCCCGCGCAGGCGATCGGCACCCCGGTCAAACTCGCTCCAGGCGATGTTCTGCGCGGGCAGGCTCATGCTGTCGCGCGCGTCCGGCTGGCTGAGCACCTGCATCATCAGCGCGGCATCGGCCACGGTGCGCGTCATGGGGCCAGCGGCGCGGCCGGTGTAGGGCGGGTCGATGGGGATGCGGCCCAGGCTGGGCTTGAGGCTGAAGATGCCGCACCAACTGGCGGGCAGGCGCAGCGAGCCACCGATGTCGGTGCCGATGTGCAGCGGGCCATAGCCTGCCGCCGCCGCAGCGCCGCCGCCAGCGCTGGAGCCGCCCGGCCCTTTGCTCAGGTCCCAGGGGTTGCGCGACAGCGGGTGGAAGGTGGACAGGCCCGACGACAGCATCCCGTAATCGGGCATGGTGGTTTTGGCGATGAGCACAGCACCTGTCTCGCGCATGCGTGCGGCGGGGGGCGCATCGGCCACCGCAGGCTCGAGCAGGGCGGCGGCCGTGCCCAGCGGTGTGGGGTCACCCGCGGTGGCAATGTTGTCCTTGATGGTCACGGGCACCCCGTCCAGCAGACCTTGCGGCTCGCCGCGCAGCCAGCGTGCCTCGGACGCGCGGGCCTGCCCCAGCGCGGCCTCGGGGCGTAGCAGGTAGGTGGCGCAGATGTGGGGTTCCCAGCGATCGATGTGGGCCAGCACGGCCTGCGTGACCTCCACCGGCGACAGCGCGCGCTGGCGGTAGGCAGCCAGCAGTGCGTGGGCGGGCAGGTCGTGCAGGGCAGTCATGTGGTGAGTTTTATGAGTAAAAACAGCCAGTTGCGCTTGCCAGATAAGCGATGAAAGCTATTATTTTGGTAGCAACACGCTCCAGCGCTGCTCAGTCATTCACTGCGCCATGCATCACCTGCTACCTCCGAAACCGGCGCGACCCACGTACGGGCAGCCGAGCAAGGGCCGCCCCGCAGCGAGGGTTGCGTCCCCCTGCCCGCATGGCGCAGCCATGCGAGAGCGGGGGGAAGACGCGAAGCCGCTCAGGGGGGTGTCTCATCTCAGCGATCCAGCGAGTACCTCGCCACCCGCGGCCTGCGAAACCGGCGCTGCCCCGGCTCGGGCAGCCGAGCAAGGGCCGCCCCGCAGCGAGGGCTGCGTCCCCCTGCCCGCATGGCGCAGCCATGCGAGAGCGGGGGGAAGACGCGAAGCGGCTCAGGGGGGTGTCTCATTTCACCCCCACGACAGCGCCGAGAGGTCGTTCACAAACACCGGCATGTCTTTCCACAAGCCCTTGAGGTTCTTGTTGGCCACCGTGATCCACTGGTTCGAATACAGAAAGCCATGCACCGCATCGTTGGCCAGCAGGCGCTGGGCCTCGCCCAGCAGCCGCGCGCGGTCGGCGGGCCGGGCGGTGTTCTTGATCTGGTTGAACAGGTCATTGAACTTGGGCGAGTTGTAGCCCCAGTAGTAGTCGGGCTTGGCGAAGTTGCCCAGATCGAACGGCTCGACGTGGCTGACGATGGTCAGGTCGTAGTTCTTGTTGCCGTAGGTGCCCGACAGCCACTGCGCCCACTCCACGTTCTGGATTTTGGCGATGATGCCGACCTTGGCCAGTTGGGCCGCAATCACCTCGCCGCCCTGGCGGGCGTAGGGTGGCGGCGGCAGCGTGAGCGTGAGTTCCAGCGGCGTCTTGATGCCCGCTTCGGCCAGCAGCCGCTTGGACTTTTCAATGTCGAACGGGTTGATGCCCGTGGTGTCCACGTAGCCGAACGCGCCCGGCACATAGTGACTGCCAATCGGCGCGCCATAGCCGTCGCCCGCGCCTTCGATCACGGCCTTGCGGTCGATGGCCGCTGCAATGGCGCGGCGCACGCGCACGTCGTCCAGCGGCTTCCTGGCGTTATTGATGGCCAGGATGGTCTTGGCACGCGAGCCGCTCACCACCACCTGAAACTTGGGGTTGGCCTTGAACTGGGCCACGCTGCGCGGCGTCACGCGCGGGAAGGCATCCACGTCACCGGCCAGCAGGGCCGCCACCTGCGCGGCCGGGTCGGCAATGAAGCGGAAGGTGGCGCGCTTGATTTTGATGGCCTTGGCATCGCGGTACGCATCCCAGGCCGTCAGCACCACCGACGAGCCCTTGTTCCATGCCTGCAACTGGTAGGGGCCGGTGCCCACGGGCTTGGTGGCGTTGGTGTCTGCGCTCTTGGGCTCGACGATGATCGACGTGGCCTGGCCCAGCACAAACAGCAGGTCCGGGTCGATTTCCTTGTTGAGCAGCACCACGGTGTAGTCGTCCACCACCTGGGTGGTCAGGTTGGCAAACGTCCGTTTGTCCTTGTTGGTGCTTTTGTCACCGCCTGCGCGGTCAAACGCAAACTTGACGGTGGCGGCATTGAACGGCTCGCCGTTGCTGAACTTCACGTTGCGGCGCAGCTTGAATGTGTAGGTTTTGAGGTCGGGCGAGACTTCCCAGCCCTCGGCCAGCAGCGGTGACACGGTACCGTCCGCGTTGATTTTGGTGAGCGACTCGAAGATGTTGTAGTGCACGATCTCGGCAATGGCCGATGCTGCGCCCGCAGTCGGGTCCAGGCCGGGCGGCTCCAGCGTCATGGCCAGCGTGACCGCATCTTTGCGGCCCTGCGCCAGCGCGCCAAGCGGGGTGGACAGGGGCACAGCGGTAAGGGCGCCAGTGGCAAGGACGGTGCGGCGGTTGAGCATGTTCAGACTCTCCAGACAAAAAACCAGACAACGATGAGCGGACAGGAATATAGAGGCAGAACCCCTGGCCCAGTCCCGATCAAGGCTTATTACACCATCGGCTTGGCGTCGGCTTGCGCGTTCAGGTCGGCAGCCGCAGCGCGGCGCGCCCGCGCCCGGCCGGGTTGCACCTGCGGTACGGCGGCCACCAGCGACCTGGTGTATGGGTGCTGCGCGTGGCTGAACAACTCGGCGGGCGAGCCGCGCTCGACGATGCGCCCCTGGTAAAGCACCACGACCTCGTCGCACAGGTGGTTGACCACGGCCAGATCATGGCTGATGAGCAGGTAGGTGATGCCGAAGTCCTGCTGCAGATCCTGCATCAGATTGAGCACCTGGGCCTGGACCGAGACATCCAGCGCGCTGACGGGTTCATCGGCCACGATGAGTCGGGGCCGGGTGATCAGCGCCCGCGCAATGGCAATGCGCTGGCGCTGGCCGCCCGAGAATTCGTGCGGGTATTTGCCCAGGTCGCTGGTGCGCAGGCCGACCTGCGAGAGCACTGCCGCAGCCTGTTCGCGCTGTGCCGCACGGCTGGTTGTGCCCTGGGCCTGCAGCGGCTCGGTCACGATGCGCTCGACGCTCTGGCGTGGGTCCAGCGAGCCGTAGGGGTCCTGGAACACCATTTGAAAATCGCGCCGTGCGTGGCGCAGCTCGGCTGGGGGCAGCGTGTGCAGGTTGCGCCCCAGCAGATGCACGGTGCCTGCGGTGGGCGTATCCAGCGCCATCACCAGCCGGGCCAGCGTGGACTTGCCCGAGCCGGATTCGCCCACGATTGCGATGCTGCGGCCCGCCGAGACCGACAGGCTCACGCCGTCAAGCGCCCGGATCTTGCCGGGGGCGCGAAAGACATGCTCGCGCGGGAGCGTGTACTCACGCACCAGTTCGCTCACCTGCAGCAGCGGCCGGTCGGGTGGGGTCATGGGCAAGGGGTGATCGTTCATGCAGCGACCGTTGAAATCCGTGCTGCGCTGGCCGGCAAGGCTGCGTCGATGACCTCGCGGCGCAGGCAGTGCACAACATGGTCCCCGTCGGCGTCGCGGGCGATCAGGGTGGGCTCCGGCCGATCGGTGTGACAGCGGTCGGCCGTATGACTGCAGCGCCCGGCAAAGGGGCAACCTGCGGGCAGGTCGATCAGCTCGGGCACCGTGCCCGCGATGGTGGCAAGGCGCGCACGCGTGCCGGGCGCATGGACTGCGCCCAGTTGCGGGCGCGCCGCGAACAGCCCCCGCGTGTAAGGGTGCGCCATGGCCGAGAACACCGAGGCGGTGGAGCCACTCTCGACCACGCTGCCGCCGTACATCACCATCATGCGGTCCACATTCTGCGAGATCACGCCCAGGTCGTGCGAGATGAGGATCAGCGCCATGTGGCGCTCGGCCACCAGGTCGCTGATGAGGTCCAGGATCTGCTGCTGGATGGTCACATCAAGCGCCGTGGTGGGCTCGTCGGCGATCAGCAGGTCGGGCCCGCAGGCCAGGGCCATGGCAATGGTGATGCGCTGGCGCTGCCCGCCCGAAAACTGGTGCGGGTAGGCATCCAAGCGCTGCGCGGCGCTGGCAATGCCCACACGGTCGAGCAATGCAATGGCCTGGGTGCGTGCGGCCGCTGCACCCAGGCCACGGTGCAGGCGCAGGGGTTCTGCCACCTGCTGGCCAATGGTGTGCACCGGGTTGAGCGCGGTCATGGGTTCCTGAAACACCATGGCCATGCGGTTGCCTCGGATGCGGCACATCTGCGCGTCGGGCAGGTCGAGCAGCGGCTGGCCATCAAAGCGGATGCTGCCGCTGACCTGTGCGCTTTCAGGCAGCAGGCCCATCAGCGACATGGCCGTGATCGACTTGCCGCAGCCCGATTCCCCGATCAGCCCCAGCGTCTGGCCGCGCTCCAGCGAAAAGCTCACGCCGCGCACAGCATCGGCCGGGCCACGGTGTGTTTGCAGGGTGATGCGGAGGTTGGAGACTTCAAGCAAGGGCATGGCGGGCGGTGGTGATTGTGGGCCGCCACAGCGTTCCACGGGCCTGTGGAACAGGGCGCAGCCGATGACAACGCGCGTGCGAGGCGACTTCGAGGGGCATCATCCTAAAAACGGCAGTTGACCGCTTGTCATCTTGCCGCACACCGCGTGGGCTCGGGCCTTGGCTTGTTTTTGCAGCCTCACCTTTGGGGTGACAGCGCTATGCACTTGCCAGCACCGCTTTTGGAGCGCCATGCGGTGTTGATCCTCCTTGCAGGCACGAGCCTGCCGCGTCGTCGCGCCTTGCCTGGCACCCCAACAGCAGCGCTGGCAAATGCATCCAA
>NZ_JBKDRI010000077.1:0-7916 GCF_046341535.1 Acidovorax sp.
GACGGTCGAAAGATCAGTGGACTGACGCAGATCAACGCCGTACAAAAGTCGCTGCTGTGCGCACTGAAGCTTGCCGTGCCAACCCCTGGAGCCATCCAGAACCCGCATTTGTAGTCTGCGCTTTGAAACGCGAATTCAATCAAATCAAGCACTTGCGTGCGTGAACTGTCGAACTTGGGGAGCCCGCGCCAGCGCAAACCGCAGGGAGTTTTGCAGAGGTTCCTTAACGGCCGCAAAAACAATCCAACGAGGTGAATCAACCCGGCGAACGGTAGATGCGGGCCACACCAGGCTTTGTGGCGCGCAGACCCAGCCCGTTGTCGTACGTGGTCGAGGAGGAGTCGGCCTGAGGGACCAGGGTGGCGACCTGCCGATCCGTCACGACCGAAAGCCGCGCGATGCCTTCACGCTGCATGGCCATCTGGCTGGCCACGGCATCCATGCGGCGCCTGATGGCAACGGGTAAGGGCGGCTGCCCCTTGCGGGAGGCATGCTCCACTTCCTGGGCAAAAACGCTGGCGGCATCTCGCAGCGCCGTGCTGTGCGCCTGCACGGCCTGAGCGTCTGACGCCAAAAGGGCGGCAGACATCTTTTCAAGAAGCTGTTCTACGGTAGTGAGGGACTCTTGCAGGGACATGGCGCATTGTGCGTTGGATGCGCTGTCAAACCAAGATCAGACGGTCAGATGGGCCAATCAACCGCGCGAGCGGACGATGATTTCCTGTGCGCCGGCCAGCAGCTTGTCGGCAACTGCTTCTGCATCCACTGAAAACGTACCGTTGTCGATGGCTTCGCGCACGGCCTTGACCTTGCCGGAGTCAAACACGCCAGAGGAGCGCTGAGCAGGATCCAGGGCTCGAACGGTGGTCGAAACCGTCACGGGCACACCGGCGGCGGGCGCAGCTGCTGCGTCCTTGACGGCGCCTTCAGCGGCAGTCGCTGGCGCCTTGGCTTGCCGTGCAAGCCCTGACGGCGCTCCTGCGCCCGGAATTTCCGGTGATTGACCTATTTTCATCGCTCTCTCCTGGAGTCCTTCCAACGCGAGGACTCGGTAGCAATGTTTTCGACCCGTTTGATCGAGACTTTAGCGATTTATGGCCCTTGCGTCATCAAAGGGCGATTTCAACTGTTCCGTTTTCCGACACCAATCCAGAAACCACGCGCCCATTATCCATTCTGACGCGCGCAGTTTCTCCGGCGCCGGCCGCCGTCAGCGCCTGGCCAGCGGCTGACACGGCATACCCCGGCCCGCGCGCGACCACCTTGACCTGTGCGCCTGCCTGAAAAAGACGCGGCGCCCGGAGCATGGATTGGCGAAGCGCCTGCCCCGCCACAAGCTGCCGCGAGGCCAATTGACCTACCCACAGGTCAGGACTGGCCACCACCGGCGCGCTTTCGGCAGCCCAGTCCACTTCAGACTCTATCGCATCGCCAGCCGCCAGCGGGGTCCCTGGCGCGACATTGCCCACCAACACCCAGGCTGGCCCGAAGGCCTTGACTGTGACGGGAAGAAACACATTCCAGTTGGTTGCACCCTGCACGCAGCGCAGCCCCAGGCGCGTGCGCCCCCAGAGCTTCGCACCGGGGGGCAGGTAAGGCTCTACCCGGGCGCAGGGCGCCAGACGCAGGCGCGGGTCGAGCTCGCCCACCACCACTTCCATCCGCAGCGGTGCGCCGGACGACGGCACGCGGGTGAGGGCATCGTTGAGCCAGCGCTGCGTGATGGGGGCCAGTTCGCTGGCCGGGTCGGCCACGGCTTGCGCGAACGCAACCCCGGCCATGCAGGCGGCCATGGCTGCCGCAGCCTTGAGCCATCCGCGCAAGCGCAACGCCGCACGGGCCAGACCGAGGGGGTGGGCAGTCATCTTGTTGCTTGGCATAGACCGGACTCCTGACGGGAAGGTTGGCCGCACGCCGAAAACTCCGCGCGCGACTTTTTCACACCCAGAACTCTAGGCAGAAACCGCCATGGCGAAGCGGCGAACTGCGCGCCGATTTCCTTGCACTTCGGGCTTTAGAAAAACGGGCCGGTTTTCATAATCAATGCACGCCCAGCCTCCGTCCGGAGCCCGGGCAACGCAATCCAGGTGTGAGGCTCACATGCTTGACAAGATGACAAACCGGCTGGACTTTCACGGCAACGCGCTGATTTTGCGCGCCGAGCGCCAGCGCATCATCGCCAGCAACATCGCCAACGCTGATACCCCTGGCTATGCGGCACGCGACTTCAAATTCAGCGACGCCCTGAGCGCAGCGACATCGTCTGCATCGGCCCCTGGCGTGACACGCCTTGCCACGGCCGGATCCGTATCCACCCAGGGCGCCACCAATCCGCGCCACATTCCGCTTTCCACCGTTTCCACGGCCGGTGACGCGCGTGGCAGGCTGGGCTATGCGGTGCACTCGCAGCCGGCGCTGGACAACAACACCGTTGACCTTGACCGTGAGCGTGCCAACTTTGCGGACAACTCGGTGCGCTACGAGGCGACGCTGCGCTTCATCAACGGCAGCGCCAAGACCATGCTCAGCGCCATCCAGGGCCAGTGAACTGCCGCGCAGCCAAACAGCCCAGAAAGCGAGACCCCATCATGTCCATGTTCTCCATCTTCAACGTCTCCGGCAGCGCCATCAGCGCGCAGTCGCAGCGCCTCAACGTGGTGGCCAGCAACCTGGCCAACGTCGATGCCGTGGCAGGGCCGGACGGCAAGGCCTACAAGGCCCGCCAGCTGGTGTTCCAGGCCGAGCCCATGGGCGCGGACAGTGCCACGGGCGTGCGCGTGACGAGCATCAGCGAGAGCGATGCACCCGGCCGGCGGGTCCATGACCCCAGCCATCCCCTGGCCGACGCCGAAGGCTATGTCAACCACTCCAACGTGAATGCGGTCGAGGAAATGGTCAACATGATCTCGGCTTCGCGCTCGTACCAGAACAACGTCGAGGTCATGAATACGGCCAAGACGCTGTTGCTCAAGACCCTGCAAATGGGCCAGTAACCCCCGGAAGGCTTCACATGATCAACAGCGTGACCAACACGGCGGCCCCCGCCTCCGCACCAACCACCAAGGCGAGCTCGGTCACCAACGCCGATGCCGCACAAGACCGGTTCCTGAAACTGCTGGTGGCCCAGCTGAACAACCAAGACCCGATGAATCCGCTGGACAACGCGCAGATGACCTCGCAGATGGCGCAGATCAACACTGTGACCGGGATCCAGCAGCTGAACTCCACGATGGTGGGTATCGCCCAGCAGTTTGGCGCGCTGCAGGTCATGCAGGGGGCATCCATGATCGGCCGCTCCGTGGTCATCGAGGGCGACCGCCTGCCCGTCGAAGAGGGCGTAGGCCACGGCATGTTTGAGCTGAGCGCCGCCGCTGGCGATGTCAAGGTCGAGATCCTGACCCCCGGCGGACAGCTGGTGGGCACGGTCAATCTGGACGCCAAGACGGCTGGCCGCCACAAATTCGACTGGGATGCCAGCAAATACAGCGGTAACACGTCCGATTTGCGCTTCAAGGTCACCGCCACCAACGGCAATGTCGCGGTGGCCTCCACGCCGCTCATGCAGTCCAAGGTTGTCGCCACGGGCGCTGCAGACGGCAAGCTGACGCTGGACCTTGCCACCGGCGGAACCATCACCTACGACAAGGTCAAGGCCATCGTCTGACCGTACCGCACCACTTCGCCACGCAGTAACCGATCGCACCTCCAAGGAGAACCCCATGAGCTTCCAACAAGGCTTGTCCGGCCTGAACGCATCCAGCAAGAACCTGGACGTGATCGGCCACAACATCGCCAACGCCAATACCGTCGGCTTCAAGGCCTCGCGCGCCGAATTTGCAGAGATGGTGTCTTCTGCCATTGGCACTGCCAGCGGCAAGAACGGCGGCATTGGGGTCGAGGTGGCCGACGTGGCGCAGCAGTTCACGCAGGGCAACCTGTCCATCACGGGCAACAGCCTGGATGTGGCCATCAATGGCAATGGCTTTTTCACGCTGACGCTGCCCGACGGTTCCCCTGCCTACACCCGCGCCGGTGATTTCAAACTGGACAAGGCGGGCAACATGGTCACCAACAGCAATGCCAAGGTCATGGGCTACCCGGTGGACCCGACCACGGGCCTGCGCACGGGTACCGACCCCATCCCGATGGTGTTCCCTACGGCGGAACCGATTCCGGCCAAGCAGACGACCACCATCACGGCGGCATTCAACCTGGATGCACGCGCCAAGGATGCGGCGGGCATCCCAACAGCAACGCCGCCTGTCCCGGCCACGCCGCGCGCTACCTACGGCACCTCGATCAACGTGTATGACAGTCAGGGCGTTGCCAAGCCCGTCAGCCTGTACTTTCAAAAGACGGCCACCAACAACACCTGGGACGTGTACGACAAGCTGGACGACGCGACGGCCACCCCCCCGGTGGTTGCCACGCCGATCGGCCAGATCACATTTGACAACAACGGCAACATCACCGGCCCGGTCGCCGCGCCTCCGGCCACCGGCTTTGCGCTGACGCTCAGCGTCAACCCCACGCCACCCAACCCGAACAACCTGCCCGCGTTCAATGTGTCGGTCAACCTGGACAAGGTCACGCAGTTTGGCACCAAGTTCGCTGTCTCCAACCTCAACCAGGACGGCTACACCGCAGGCGACCTCACCGGCATCAACATCGAGAACAACGGGATGATCATGACCCGTTACTCCAACGGGGTGACGCGCTCGGAAGGGCAACTGGCCCTGTCGAACTTTCGCAACACGCAGGGGCTTGCCGACGTGGGCGGAAACAAATGGGTGGCCACCTTCGAATCGGGTCAGGCCGTCTCAGGCACCGCCACCGATGGCAACTTTGGCGCGGTGCGTTCAGGCGCTCTGGAAGACTCCAATGTGGACCTGACGGCTGAGCTGGTGAACATGATGACCGCCCAGCGGGCATACCAGGCGAACGCGCAGACCATCAAGACGCAAGACCAGGTCATGTCCACCCTGGTCAACATGCGCTGACGGTCAACGCAGCCCTGCCTGACCACGGATTTGAACCGAAAGCCACTGCACCATGGACCGCATCATCTACACCTCGATGACAGGCGCCAACGCGGCAGCGCACCGTCAGGCCGTGCTGTCGAACAACCTGGCCAACGCATCCACCAACGGCTTTCGGGCCGAGATGTCCACGTTTCGCGCCGTGCCCTTGCAGGGCGATGGCTCCAAAACGCGGGTGTTTGCGCTCGAGGCCACTTCCGGCTATGACGACAAGCCCGGCCCAGTGCAGCGCACGGGCCGCGACCTGGACGCCATGGCGATGGGCAACGCTTGGTTTGCCGTGCAGGGGCTCGATGGCATCGAGGCCTACACACGGGCCGGCATGTTCGAGGTCTCGCCCCAGGGCCAGTTGCTCACACCCAGCGGTCTGCCGGTGCTGTCGGACGGCGGCGCGCCAATCGATGTTCCACCCGGCTCGGCCGTGACGCTGGGTAGCGATGGCACCGTGACCGCCAAGACGGCAGGGCAGCCCGCGCAGACCATCGGTCGCTTGAAGCTGGCCACACCCACGCCCGAGGACCGTTTGCAACGCGGTGGCGACGGTCTGTTTCGCACCACCTCGGGCGATCCGATGCCCAACGATGCCAACGCCCGCCTGCTGGCAGGCGCTGTCGAAGGCTCCAACGTGAACGCGGTGGAGTCCATGGTCGGCATGATCGCCGCCTCGCGCCAGTTCGAGCAGCAAATGAAGCTGCTGCAGACCGCCGAGACCAATGACAAGAACGCCAGCCAACTGCTGAGCATCAACGGGTAGAGGTGCCCATGCTTTCCCCCCAGGCGGCGTTGCCCCTCCCCCCTTTCCCGACGCGCTGGCGCGAGGCCGGGGGGCGACGCCAACCCACGCCAGCCAAGCGCCACATGCCCGGCGCGGCAGCCCTTGCGCGGCCTTTGCCGATATCTGCCGCGCCAGTCCCACGGGCACCGGCCCTTTGAACCGACCGAGGAACCCACGATGATCAATTCACTCTGGATCGCCAAGACTGGCATGTCTGCCCAGCAGACCAACCTGGACGTGATCTCGCACAACCTGGCCAACGTGTCGACCACGGGCTTCAAGCGCAACAACGCCGTGTTTGAAGACCTGATCTACCAGAAACAGCGGCAGGTGGGCACCAACAACGACGAGCAAAACCAGCTACCCACCGGCCTGCACCTGGGCCTGGGCGTACGCACCGCCGCCACCAGCCGCAACTTCATGCAGGGCAGCCTGCAGGAGTCCAAAAACAGCCTGGATGTGGCCATCAATGGCAGCGGCTTTTTCCAGCTGACCATGCCCGACGGCACCATCGGCTACACCCGCGATGGCTCGTTCCAGGTGGACTCGCAGGGGCGCCTGGTCAACTCCAGCGGGCTTCCGGTGGCAAACGGCATCACCATACCGCCCAACGCAACCAGCATCAGCATCAGCAACGAAGGCGCAGTCTCTGCCATCGTGCCGGGCAACACGCAGCCGCAGCCCTTGGGCAACATTGCGATGTCCAACTTCATCAACCCCGCCGGGCTGGAGCCTGTGGGCCAGAACCTGTTCAAGGAGTCGGCCGCCTCGGGCCAGCCCCAGCAGGGAACGCCGGGCACCAATGGCCTGGGATTCATCCGCCAGGGCTTTCTCGAAGCCTCCAACGTCAACGTGGTCGAAGAGCTGGTGACCATGATCCAGGCCCAGCGCGCGTACGAGATGAATTCCAAGGCCATCCAGACCTCCGATCAGATGCTGGCCAAGCTGGCCCAGTTGTAACGGCCCGCCCTGCAGCTTGCGAATCGAAGCCCCTTTTCAACCAGGACTTTCGCCATGATCCATTTCCATCGCCTTGTGCGCGCGACCGCCAGCGCCGTCGGCGTTGTTGCGCTCTGTGCCGGTTGCTCAAGCCTGTCGCCGCCGCCGCCGGTGGATATCCTGCCCACGCTGCCACCGCCGCTGTCGGCCGCACCACGCTTCGCGCCACCGGTGACGGGTGGTCTGTTCCATAACGCCAGCTACCGGCCCGCCTTTGAAGACCGCCGCGCCCGGCTTGTGGGCGACACGGTCACCATCCAGATTGTGGAGAACGTGACGGCCAGCCAGAAGTCTTCATCCACGGTGGACCGCTCATCCAACGTGTCCGGCAAGATCACGGCCCTGCCGTTTGCCAAGGCCAGCCTGACCGGCAAGCTCGGGCTGGGCGCAGAATCGGAAAACACCTTCGCGGGCAAGGGCGGCACCGAAAGCGCCAACACCTTCCAGGGATCCATCACCGCACTGGTTGTCGATGTGCTGCCCAATGGCCACCTTGTCGTGGCAGGCGAGAAACAGATCGGCGTGAACCAGAACGTCGATGTCCTGCGTTTTTCGGGCATCGTCGACCCCCGCTCGATGCAACCCAACAGCATCATCAACTCCACCCAGGTGGCCAATGTGCGGGTCGAGTCGCGCGGCCGCGGCGCGCAAAACGAAGCACAGGCCATGGGCTGGCTGGGGCGCTTTTTCAACACGGCCACGCCGTTTTAGAACATCCTCGCCAGAGAATCCGTCGCTTTGCGGCCTGCAGGCGCGCATGGGTGATCGAAGAACCGCGGCAGGCACGGGGCCCGGGGCCACACCAGCGCAGACCACCCCCAGTGGTGCTGCGTTCGGCCGCACACGGCGGCGCTCCGCACGGGCCAAGCTCGGGCACGGCCTGGGGTCAGGCAGCGCTTGATCATTTGCTATGTTTTTAGTAGCTAAAAGCACTTGTGCGTCGTGCGTAACCGGTCATTTTTATTCGCGGATTCACAGACAAAGTGCATCAGATGGCAGTTTAATGGGGGTGATCTCCAGGCCGTAAAACACCTCATGAGGGGTGCGGTATCCCAAGCACTTTCTAGGCCTGTGGTTCAATGCGTAAACCGCATTATTGACCT
>NZ_JBKDRI010000078.1:0-48505 GCF_046341535.1 Acidovorax sp.
GCCCAGCGCATCGAGCTTGGCCAGCCGCGTGTTGTCGGCAAAGAGATCGTGTTTGATGGCGCTGCGGGTTGGCGGGGAAGGCATCGGCTAGGCTTTCGTTTTGTCTTCGGCGTTTGAGGTGGGGGGTTTTTAGAGGTTCCCCACAGTCTTTCCATGCTACGCCAGCAGGGCGCAAGCGGCGGCTGCGCATGTGAAGGCAACCATGGCCTCAGCGCCAGGCAAGGTGGACCGCCGCAGGGTTTCGGAGCTTCGGGGCTTCAGAGCTTCAGGCGCGCTCGGGCTGCTTCATATTCCGCACGGAACCTGGCCACCAGCTCAGCGGTGCTCGCCACCGCATCGATGGCGCCAATGCCCTGACCACAGCCCCAAATGTCCTTCCAGGCCTTCTTGGCGTCGCCGCCAAAATTCATCGCGCTGGGGTCGGACTCGGGCAGGTTTTCGGGGTCCATGCCCGCCGCTCGGATCGAAGGGGCCAGGTAATTGCCGTGCACGCCGGTGAACAGGTTGCTGTAGATGATGTCGTCAGAGTTGCAGTCCACGATGGCCTGCTTGTAGGCGTCGCTGGCACGTGCTTCGTGCGTGGCAATAAACGCCGAGCCGATGTAGGCAAAGTCTGCACCCATCGCCTGCGCAGCCAGCACGGCCCCGCCGCTGGCGATGGAGCCACTCAATGCGAGCGGGCCGTCAAACCACTGGCGGATTTCCTGGATCAGGGCAAACGGGCTCTTGGTGCCTGCATGGCCACCCGCCCCGGCGGCCACAGCGATCAGGCCGTCAGCGCCCTTGTCGATGGCCTTGTGCGCGAACTTGTTGTTGATGATGTCGTGCAGCACCACGCCGCCCCAGTCGTGCACGGCACGGTTCACGTCCTCGCGAGCGCCCAGGGACGTGATGATGATGGGCACCTTGTACTTGGCGCAGACCTGCATGTCATGTTCCAGCCGGTCATTGCTCTTGTGCACGATCTGGTTGATGGCAAAGGGGGCTGCGGGCCGGTCGGGGTGGGCCTGGTTGTAGGCTGCCAGGGTTTCGGTGATCTCGGCCAGCCACTCATCGAGCATCGCGACGGGCCGCGCGTTCAATGCGGGCATGGAGCCAACCACGCCCGACTTGCACTGCTCGATGACGAGTTGGGGGTTGCTGATGATGAACAACGGCGCGCCAATGATGGGAGGCGACAGGTTTTGGAGGACGGGGGGCAAATGGGACATGGCAACGGCTTCCAGGAAAAATTTGTTAATCAAAATGCCCGCTTACGCCTATCGCGAAAGACTTTAAAGCTATTATTTTTATAGCAAACAACCGCCAGCCGCAATGACCTTGTGCCACACCGCTCCCTCTGCAACGGGGCGCGTTCAGAACGCTTCCAGCGCCAGTTCGGTCACGCTGGCAGCGCCTTGCACGATGCTGTCGCGCAGACCCGGGGCCTTCACCAGGATGTGGTCGGCGTAAAACTGTGCGGTTGTGATTTTTGCCTGCATGAACGCGGTGTCCTGTCCCTTGTGCAACAGGTCCTGGGCCACGAGGAGGCTGCGGGCCAGTTGCCAGCCTGCCACCACGTTACCCGCCAGCATCAGGTACGGCACGCTGCCCGCAAACACTGCGTTGGGCTGGGCCTTGGTATTGGCAGCCACAAAGTCGATCACATCCAGCAGCGCCTTGCGCGCCGCTGTCAGTCGCTGGGCCACGGCCTGCGCGGCGGGCGTACCGCTGGTCAGCAGGTCGGCCTCTGTCTTCTCGATCTGCGCGGCAACGCCCTTGGCCACTTGGCCGCCGTCGCGTGCCGTTTTGCGGCCCACCAGGTCGTTGGCCTGGATGGCGGTGGTGCCTTCGTAGATGGTGAGAATTTTGGCGTCACGGTAGTACTGTGCCGCCCCGGTTTCCTCGATGAAACCCATGCCGCCATGCACCTGCACGCCCAGGCTGGTCACTTCCAGGCTGGTTTCGGTGCTGTAGCCCTTGACCAGCGGCACCATGAATTCGTAGAACGCCTGATGCTGCTTGCGCGTTTCGGCATCGGGGTGGTGGTGCGCGGCATCAAACGCGGCAGCCGCCACGGTGGCCATGGCGCGGCAACCCTCGACCGTGGCGCGCATGGTCATGAGCATGCGCCTGACGTCGGGATGGTGAATGATGGCAGCGCTGGCGTTGATGCTGCCATCCACGGGGCGGCTTTGCACGCGGTCTTTCGCGTACTGCACGGCTTTTTGATAGGCGCGCTCCGAGATCGCGATGCCCTGGATTCCCACCGCGTATCGGGCAGCGTTCATCATGATGAACATGTATTCGAGGCCACGGTTTTCCTCGCCCACCAGGTAGCCCACCGCACCGGGTCCGGCGCTGTCTGCAATGCTCGCCGCCGTGCCATCACCAAACTGCAGTACGGCCGTGGGCGATGCCTTGATGCCCAGCTTGTGCTCGATGCTCACGCAGTGCACGTCGTTGCGCGCGCCCAGGCTGCCGTCGTCGCCCACCATGAACTTGGGCACCACAAACAGGCTGATGCCCTTGACGCCCTCGGGCGCACCCTGCACGCGCGCCAACACCAGGTGGATGATGTTCTCGGCCATGTCATGCTCACCGTAGGTGATGTAGATCTTGGTGCCGAAAATTTTGTAGGTGCCATCAGGCTGGGGTTCGGCGCGGGTGCGCACCAGCGCCAGATCGGAGCCCGCCTGGGGCTCGGTCAGGTTCATGGTGCCCGTCCACTGCCCGGTCACCAGCTTTTCAAGGTACTTGGCCTTGAGCGGGTCACTGCCCGCAGTGAGCAGCGCCTCGATCGCGCCGTCGGTCAGCAGCGGGCACAGCGCGAAACTCATGTTGGCGCTGTTGGTCATCTCGATGCAGGCTGCGCCAATCGTCTTGGGCAAGCCCTGGCCGCCGAACTCGGCCGGGTGCTGCAGCCCCTGCCAGCCACCGTCCGCGTACTGGCGAAAAGCCTCCTTGAAGCCGGGCGTGGTGGTGACCACGGCCGCGTTGAAGCTCGAAGGGTTCTTGTCGCCTTCCCAGTTGAGCGGCGCCAGCACGCCCTCGTTGAACCTGGCGCACTCTTGCAGCACGGCAGCGGCTGTGTCCAGGCCAGCATCTTCAAAGCCGGGAATCTGGGCGATCTGTTCCATGTGGGCCAGGTGCTCGATGGCGAACAGCATGTCCTTGACGGGGGCGGTGTAGCTCATGGGTGTCTCCGAGAAAGCGACATTTGTTCAAAAAAAAGGCATCGCGAGCGATGCCTGAGTGCAAGCCTCGGGGCTTCAAAGCGCCTTGACCAGTTCCGGCACGGCGGCAAACAGATCCGCTTCGAGCCCATAGTCGGCCACGCTGAAAATCGGCGCCTCGGCATCCTTGTTGATGGCCACGATCACCTTGGAGTCCTTCATGCCCGCCAGATGCTGAATCGCGCCCGAGATTCCGGCAGCCACATACAACTGAGGTGCCACGATCTTGCCGGTCTGGCCCACTTGCCAGTCGTTGGGGGCGTAGCCGGCGTCCACCGCGGCGCGGCTGGCGCCCAGGGCTGCGCCCAGCTTGTCGGCCAGCGGGGTCATGACTTCGTCGAATTTTTCCTTGCTGCCCAGCGCCCGGCCACCGGAGACGATGATCTTGGCGGCGGTCAGCTCGGGCCGATCGCTCTTGGCGATTTCGCTACCGACGAAGCTGCTCTTGCCGGCATCGGCGATGGCAGCGGCGGTTTCAACGGGTGCGTTGCCAGCCGAGGCAGCCGCGGCGTCAAAGCCGGTGGTGCGCACGGTGATGACCTTGATGCTGTCTGCGCTTTGCACGGTGGCAATGGCGTTGCCGGCGTAGATGGGGCGCTCGAAAGTGTCGGCGCTCACCACCTTGGTGATGTCGCTGATCTGGGCAACATCCAGCTTGGCCGCCACGCGGGGGGCCACGTTCTTGCCGCTGGCAGTCGCGGGGAACAGGATGTGGCTGTAGTTGCTGGCAATGGCCAGGACTTGCGCCGCGACATTCTCGGCCAGGCCGTGGGCCAGTCCGGATGCGTCGGCGTGGATGACTTTGGCAACGCCAGCGATCTGGGCGGCGGCTTGTGCGGCGGCACCGGCGTTGTGGCCAGCGACGAGCACGTGCACGTCGCCACCGCAGGCTGCGGCTGCCGTGACGGTGTTCAGGGTTGCGCCCTTGATGGACGCGTTGTCGTGTTCAGCAATAACGAGAGTTGTCATGACAGTCGTCTTTCTCTTGAATCTTGGAAGGTGTCTGCATTCACCGTGGTCGTCGATCAACCGGGGCCGATGCGCGAGACACCGAGGAAGGGCCGCCCCGCACCGAGGGTGTCGTCCCCCTGGGGGGAAGGCGCGAAGCGACTCAGGGGGGTCAAATGACTTTCGCTTCGTTCTTGAGCTTCTCGACCAAGGCAGCCACATCGGCCACCTTGATGCCCGCGCCACGCTTGGCTGGCTCCTGCACTTTGAGCGTCTTGAGGCGGGGGGCCACGTCCACACCGAGGTCTTCGGGCTTGAAGGTGTCCATCTGCTTTTTCTTGGCCTTCATGATGTTGGGCAAGGTGACGTAGCGGGGCTCGTTCAGGCGCAAGTCGGTGGTGATGACGGCGGGCAGGCTCAATGCCAGGGTTTCCAGGCCGCCATCGACTTCGCGGGTCACGGTGACCTTGTCCGTGGCAAGCTCCACCTTGCTGGCAAAAGTGGCCTGGGGCAGGTCCGCCAGGGCTGCGAGCATCTGGCCGGTCTGGTTGGCGTCGTCATCGATGGCTTGCTTGCCCAGGATGATGAGCTGGGGCTGTTCCTTGTCGACCAGGGCCTTCAAAATCTTGGCCACTGCCAGGGGCTGGAGCTCCACATCCGTTTCCACCAGGATGGCCCGGTCGGCACCAATCGCCATGGCGGTGCGCAGCGTTTCCTGACACTGGGCTACGCCGCAGGACACCGCAATGACTTCGGTCACCAGACCTTTTTCCTTCAGGCGCACGGCCTCTTCGACGGCAATTTCGTCAAAGGGGTTCATGCTCATCTTCACGTTGGCGATATCCACACCGCTGTTGTCCGACTTGACACGGACCTTCACGTTGTAGTCCACCACGCGCTTGACGGGGACCAAAACCTTCATGGCTGCGACTCCTAAAGTTGGTTGAACCAAAGTTGGTTGAATTGACGTTTACGTAAACTGGAACATTCTATGTCGCACGGCACCCGGCAGGCCATCAACGCAGAACGCTTATCGCGCAGAAAAAAAGAACGGTCGTGCTTTTCGTGAATTATAGGCCAGCAGCGTGACCTTGCGTACATGCCCCCGGGGAATACGGGGCGAGCATCCTCTGGGGGTGCGATGCCGCGCCAGGTGCCGGTGAGCCAGGGGCCGCAGCGCCACAGCCCATCTGCGCCACCTGGGGGGGCGGACCTGCCGGCGCGTCAGGGGGTAAGCCCCCGCGGGGGCGACGGCGCGCGCTGCACTGCTGATGCGCCCGAGGCACGCGCTGCGGTGGGCGATTCTGCGGCCTGCAAATGCACCACGCGCTGTGGAAACGGCACCTCCACATGATGCTCGCGCAGAGCGCGAAGGATGGCCAGGTTGACCTCTGAGCGCAGTCCGAGCGTGCCGCTTTCAGGATCGGTAATCCAGAAACCCACCGTGAACTCTAGACCATCTGCCCCGAAGGCCGACAACGCAACCGTTGGCGCAGGATCGCGCAGCACGCGGGGGCTGACCAATGCCGCCTCGCCCAGCAGGCGCACCACCAGATCGACATCCGAGTCATAGGCCACACTGACCACCGTGGACAGCCACACTTTGGGATCCGAGAGCGAAAGATTTTCCACCCGCTGTGTGATCAGCAGTTCGTTGGGCACGATGGATTCGCGACCGGAGAGCGAATGGATCACGGTGTAGCGTGCGTTGATCTGGGTGATGCGGCCTTCGAACGCGTCCAGCTTGACGTTATCGCCGATGCGCATGCTGCGCTCGGCCAGGATCACAAACCCGCTGACATAGTTGGCGGCCACCTTCTGCAGACCAAAGCCGATACCCACGCCCACGGCACCGCCCAGCACCGACAGTGCCGTGAGGTCGATACCCACGGCCGACAAGGCCATGATGAGCCCGATGAACACCAGGACCGCCCGCAAGGCGTTGCTGATGACCTTGCGCAATGACAGCTCGCTGCCGGTGGCCTCACGCAGCAGCCGCGCCTCGATGGCGGCAGAGATCCACAGGGCGACCAGCAGCACCGCGCCGGCCGTGACGGCACCCTCGATCATGGTGCGCACCGACAGGGTTGATGCGCCCACCTTCCAGCGGATCTCGTCCAGTTCCTGCAATACCAGCGGCAGCAGCCCGGTGATCCAAAGCGCCATGCCCATCCAGACCACCCACGAAATGCTGCGCTCGATCGGCCGCACCCAGGCCGATTGTGAAAACGCCACCTGCAGCACCTTGACGCCAATGCGGATCACCACCAGCGACAAGAGGACCGGTATGGCCACCTTGAACGCCGCCAGTGGAATCCAATGCTGCGCCAGCGTGCGCGCGAGGTACCCAAAGCAAAGCAGTACCAGCGGGAACAGCGCGCCGTCGACCACCCGTAACCCGAACCAGATGGAGCGCGGATCCTTGCTGTGAGCGCCCTGACGCAGCCCCCACACGAACGTCCACGCGGCGGCCACGCACAGCGCGAGCAGGGCCAGTTCGATCAACACGGTTGGCCGCGCAAAGGCCCGCATCCAGCTGTCCAGGTCGGTGACCATCACCAGCGCTTTGGTGGCAGTATCGGCGGCCATCAGTGCTTCCAATCCGGTTGGCGTTTTTCGGAAAAGGCCCGCGCACCTTCCTGCGCTGCAGCGTCCATCATGTTGACCGCCATGGCCTGCCCCGCCAGCTGGTAGGCCGCGTCCAGGCCCAGTTCGCGCTGCTGGTACACCAGCGCCTTGCCCATGGCCACCGCCACACGCGGCTTCTCAACGATGGACGCCACCAGTTTTGCCACCTCGGCGTCCAGCAGGTCCGCTGGCACCACCCGGTTGACCAGGCCTTGCGCCAGCGCCGTCGGTGCGTCGATGAAGTCGCCCGTCACCAGCATCTCCACGGCGCGCTTGAGCGGCACATTGCGCACCAGGGGGACGCTGGGCGTGGCGCAAAACAGCCCGTAGTGGATGCCGCTGGTCGCAAACGTGGCGCTGTCGGCCGCCACGGCCAGATCGCACTGCGCCATCAGCTGGCAGCCGGCAGCCGTCGCCATGCCTTGCACGCGGGCAATCACGGGCACCGGCAGCCTGACGATCGCCAGCATGACCTTGCTGCACTGCGCAAACAGCGCCTGGTACCAGGCCAGGTCCGGATGCGCGGCCATGTCCTTGAGGTTGTGGCCAGCGCAGAACGCCTTGCCATGGGCCGCCAGCACAACCGCCCTTGCCGATTCGTCCTGGGCCACGCTGGCAAGCGCCTGCTGCAAGGCGCTCAGCATGTCGCTGCCGAGGGCGTTGAAGCGGCCCGGGTCGTTCAAGGTGAGTGTCCACACGCCCCGCGCATCTCGCGCAACGTGCAGCAGGTCGGTGCTAGTGGGATGGGTCATGGGTCAATCTCCTGGGGAATCTCTGCAAACCCCTCGCGAGGATGCGCTGGCGTGGATCGGGACAGGCCCCAAGGCGTTTTTCGCAGCCCATAGCCGCGCCAGGGGCAAGAAAAGCAACGCGGTGAGCTGCCCGGCCCGCGCCAGCGCAGCCCGCAGGGACGGGTGCAGAGGTTCCCTTGGGGAGCCTGTTGCCCCCACCCGCGGAGGCAGGCACACCTGCACGCGACAACGGCCATGCAGGGGAGCGCGGCCGCGCACGGCTTGGGCAACGATCACACATCAGCCAGTACGCGCAGATGCGCTTCCACGCTGCGCGCCAGCGGCGACATGACGTAGCCGCCCTCCAGGCAGGACACGATGCGCCCCTTCGAGAACCGGCGGGCTATGTCTTTGATGCGCTGTGTGATCCAGGCGTAATCCTGCTCGGTCAGCCCCAGCTGGCCCATGTCGTCCTCGCGGTGACCGTCAAAGCCGGCGCTAACAAAGATCATCTCGGGCTTGAAGGCCTCCAGGCGGGGAATCCACATGGTCTCGATGATCTCGCGGATGTCCGGGCCGCGGGTGTATGCCGCCACCGGCACGTTCAGCATGTTGGGCGCAGGGTCGCGGTCGCCGCTGTAGGGGTAAAAGGGATGCTGGAAGATCCCGACCATCAGCGCGCGCGGATCGTTGGCCAGAATGTCTTCCGTGCCGTTGCCATGGTGCACGTCAAAGTCCACCACGGCCACACGCTGGAGGTTGTAGCGCTGCAGCGCGTACTTGGCGGCCACGGCGACGTTGTTGAAGAAACAAAAACCCATGGCCTTGCCGCGGCAGGCGTGGTGACCCGGCGGACGCACGGCGCAAAAGGCGTTTTCGATTTCGCCCGCCATCACCGCATCGGTGGCGGCCAGCGCGGCGCCCGCTGCGCGCAATGAGGCATCCCAGGTGTGGGCGTTGATGGAGGTGTCGGGGTCGATCTGCGCGTACTGGGGGCCACCGGCCAACAGCTCTTCGTTGAGCCGATCGGACATCCCGCGCATGGCCGCCACGTGCATGCGATCATGCGCCAGCTCGATGTCGGCGAGCGCCGCTTGCGGGGCCTCGTAGCGCGTAAGCGCATCAGCAACGCCGGTGATCAGCAACCGGTCTTCGATAGCATCGAGTCTTTCGGGGCACTCTGGGTGCCCGGGGCCCATTTCGTGTTTCCAGCAATCCCGATGGGTGAAATAGCCCGTTCCGCTCACAGTCTTATCCCCACGTATCGCATTTTTCCCGGTTTTTCGGATAACGTCACGCCATGAACGCACAGCACAAAATCAAATCGCTCTTAGACCAGCTTAACACGGTGATTGTGGGTAAAACGTCCCAGGTCCAGGACTGCGTAGCCTGCCTGCTGGCGGGCGGACACCTGCTGATCGAAGACGTTCCCGGCGTGGGCAAAACCACCCTGGCGCACGCGCTGTCGCGCACCTTTGGCCTGCAATTCTCGAGGGTGCAGTTCACGGCCGACCTCATGCCCAGCGACCTCACCGGCGTGTCGGTGTACGAGCGCGGCAAGGAATCCTTTGTGTTCCACCCCGGCCCTGTGTTCGCCCAGGTGCTGCTGGCCGACGAGATCAACCGCGCCAGCCCCAAGACCCAAAGCGCGCTGCTCGAGGCCATGGAAGAAAGGCAGGTGTCGGTGGAAGGCGAGACACGCGCACTGCCGCACCCCTTCTTCGTGATTGCCACGCAAAACCCGCATGACCAGCTGGGCACGTTTGCACTGCCTGAGTCGCAGCTCGATCGATTCCTGATGCGAATTTCCATCGGTTACCCCGACCGGGCGGCCGAGCGCATGCTGCTGGCCGGTGCCGACCGCCGCGACATGGTTGGCAGCATGCTGCCCCTGCTGTCCGATGACGAGTTGATGCAGTTGCAGCGCGAGGTGGTGGCCATCCACACGGCCGAGCCGCTGCTCAACTACGTGCAGGACCTGATCGCCGCCACGCGCTCGGGCCGCTGGTTTTTGCAGGGGCTGTCGCCGCGGGCAGGCATTGCGCTGGTGCGCGCGGCCAAGGCCCAGGCGCTGATCAGCGGGCGCGACTACGTGGCCCCCGACGATGTGCAGGCCATCCTGCCGCAGACCATCGCCCACCGCCTGGTACCAGTGGGCGATGCCGGGCGAGGTGCCGTGGAACAGGTGCGGGCCATGGTGGACGCCGTGCCACTTCCCTGATGCAAGCCGCACCGTGACGAACGCGATCAGTACACCCAGCGCATCCGGCGTGGGCGCCATGGCTCCCTGGACAGCCGTTCGCCGCCGTTTTCAACGCTGGTGGGAGGCACGCCTGCCCTTGAGCGACACCCTCACGCTCACGCAGCGCAATGTCTACATCCTGCCCACTGCATCGGGATGGATGCTTGCGCTCACGTTGTTGGTGCTGCTGGTCGCGTCCATCAACTACCAGCTCAATCTTGGCTACCTGCTCACCTTTTTGCTGGCGGGTAGCGCCGTGGTGGGCATGCATATCTGCCATGCCAACCTGCGCGGCCTGACGCTGCACCTGAACGCGCCCGAACCGCAGTTTCTGGGCAGCGCCGCGGCGATTGAGGTACAGCTCTCCAGCGACCGCACCAGCGCCCGCTACGGCGTGGGGATGTCGGTGCATGGCGACGGCAGCGAAGCCCACCACTGGGTCTGGTCCGATGTGCCCGCGCAAGGCACTGCCACGGTGCAGATCGCCTTTCGGCCCCTGCGGCGCGGGCTGCATCGCATCCCTACCCTCACGGCTGAAACGCGCTTCCCGCTGGGCACGTTTCGCGTGTGGACTTACTGGCGCCCCGCAGCCCAGGTGCTGGTGTACCCCACGCCGGAAACTCCGGCTCCGCCCCTGCCCGCAGGCGTGCCGCGCGGCGGCGGCACGGGCAGCGCGCAGTCGCAGGGCATGAACGAGTTCGATGGCGTGCGCGCATACCGCCGCGGCGATCCGCTCAAGCTGGTGGTCTGGAAGAAGGCGGCCAAGTCGCTGGGCACCGGCACTGACGATCTGGTCAGCCGCGACGCGCAGCAGGCGCAGCGGCATGAACTGTGGCTGGACATCAACCTGGCCGCCGTGCCCAACCCCGAAGCCCGCATCTCGCGCCTGACGGCCTGGGTGCTGCAGGCCGACCGGCTGGGGCTGGACTACGGTCTGCGCGTGGCAGGCACCGAGATCGCCCCCGACACGGGCGCAGCCCACCGGCGGCGTTGCCTGGAAACCCTGGCGCTGCTGTGAACGAACCTGGCACCAAAATATGAACCAAAAAACCCTGCCACGCACGTCCGCCAATCCCTGATAGCTATTACTTTTATAGCAACTCGCACCCCTAGCCACGCCACCCGATGACCCTGCGCCAAACACTCGCATCCCTGCCCCGCGACGCGCGCGACACCCTGTTTTTGCTGTTCGTGATCGTGTGGGTGATCGCGCCGCAGGTCGGCACCCTGCCGGTGTGGGCCACGCTGATGGTCGCCAGCCTGATGCTGTGGCGGGGCTGGCTGGCGTGGAGCGGCCAGCCATTGCCCAGCCGCTGGACGCTTTTGTTATTGCTGGGGGTTGCAGTGGCGGGCACGCTGTTCACGCACCGCACCATCCTCGGGCGCGATGCGGGGGTCACGCTCATCGTGATGCTGCTGACGCTCAAGATGCTGGAGCTGCGCGCCCGCCGCGATGCCATGGTGGTGTTCTTCCTGAGCTTTTTCACCATGCTCAGCAACTTCTTTTATTCGCAGTCGCTGCTGACCGCAGCCGCCATGCTGGTGGCGCTGCTGGGCTTGCTCACAGCGCTGGTCAATGCCCACATGCCGGTAGGCCGTCCGCCCCTGGCGCAGTCGCTGCGCACGGCGGTGCGCATGGCGCTTCTGGGCGCGCCCATCATGGCTGCACTGTTCATGCTGTTTCCCCGCATGGCCCCGCTGTGGGGCGTGCCTGGCGACGCCATGGCCGGGCGCAGCGGACTCTCGGGGGTGATGAAGATTGGCAGCGTGGCGCAAATGGCGCTGGACGATGGTGTGGCCATGCGCATCCGGTTCGAGACGCCCGGCGGCGAACCCCCGCCCCAACGCGATCTTTATTTCCGCGGCCCGGTGTTTGGATCATTCGATGGCGCCGAGTGGCTGCCGATGTCCGACCAGGCCGGGGAGATCATTGCCGCCAGGCCCACCCCGCCCGCCAACCTGCGCACCCAGGGCGAACCACTGCGTTACGAAGTCGTTCTGGAGCCCCACAAGCATCCCTGGCTGCTGCTACTGGACGCTGCGCCCGACAAACCCGAAATTGCCAACGTCGGCACGTTCATGACGCAGGAATTGCAGTGGCTGGCGATGCGTCCGATCACCGATGTTGTGCGCTACAGCGCCACCAGCTACCCGCGATTCGCGCACGGCCCGGTGGCCATGACGCCCGCGCTGCGGGCTTACACCGAACTGCCCGCGGGATTTAACCCGCGCACACTGGCACTGGCCCAGCAAATGCGCAACGACCCGCGCATTGCGCCCGACCCCTCGCGGGACAACTCCCCCGCCCTCGTCGAGGCAGTGCTCGCACGGCTGCGCACCGGCGGCTTCGTGTACACGCTCGACCCGGGCGTGTACGGGCAACACACGGCCGATGAGTTCTGGTTTGACCGCAAGGAAGGCTTTTGCGAACACATCGCCTCGGCGTTCGTCGTGCTGATGCGCGCCATGGACATCCCGGCGCGCATCGTCACCGGCTATCAGGGCGGGGAACGCAATCCGGTGGACTCGCTGTGGACAGTACGCCAGAGCGACGCCCACGCCTGGACCGAGGTATGGATGCCCGCAAAAGGATGGGTGCGCGTGGACCCCACCAGCGCCGTTTCACCCGGGCGCACCGGGGCTTCCCAGCGCCTGCAAGCACCGCGCGGCGCATTCGCCAACGCCGTAGGCGCGCTGAGTCCAGACCTTGTGCAGAACATGCGCGCCGTATGGGAGGCCGTCAACAGCCGCTGGAATCAGTGGGTGCTCAATTACACCCAGTCGCGGCAGATGGATCTGCTCAAGGCGCTCGGGTTCCAGTCGCCCAGTTGGCAAGACCTGACCATGGTGCTGGGGATCATCGTGCTGACCTTTGCACTGGGGGGCGTGGGATGGAGCCTGTGGGAGCGCAGCCAGCACGACCCGTGGCTGCGCTTGCTGGACCGATCACGCCGACGCCTGGCAATGGCGGGCCTGCCCTTGCCGGACCACCTTCCGCCGCGGTCGATGGCGCAGCGCATACAGGCGCAGTTTGGAGCGCAAGGAGCCGCCGTGGCCGACTGGCTGCTGCGCCTGGAGCGTCTGCGCTATGCGCCCACCGCGCAGTCAGACCGCACAGCGCTGACCGACCTGCGGCGCGAGTACCGCGCCCTGCGCTGGCCTCAGGCCCCCAGCAACGCAAACGCGGCTGCCGCGGGGCAAGCCCGTCGGCACGCCAGCAACGCCTAGGGAAGACCATGCACACAGCAGCATCCCGGCTTGCGGCCGCTATCTTTATGATAGCTACAACCATAGTAGCAGCAGGCGCAACTGCGCAAAATAAACCAAAATCTTCCAAGCCCGCAGCCCACCGGCCAGCGACCGGCCACGGGGCCGCCCATCCCAAGGCACCGGTGCTCTACGCGTCGCGTCCGCAGGCGCTGCAGTTTGCAGACGACGTGGCCGCCCGCCGCGACCTGGACCGCGAATGGGTTCGCCAGACCATCGGGCAGGCACGGTTTCTGCCGCAGGTGCCGCGGCTCATGCTGCCCCCCGCCAAAGGCACTGCCAAGAACTGGCGCGCCTATCGAGGCCGGTTCATCGACCCGATCCGCATCCGCGCCGGTCTGCGCTTTTGGCAAGAGAACCAGGCGACGCTGGAGCGCGCTGAGCGCGAGTACGGGGTACCGGTGGAGATCATCGTCGGCATCATCGGCGTGGAAACCATCTACGGCCAGCAGATGGGAACCTTCCGTGTGATGGATGCGCTGGCGACGCTGGCATTTGACTTTCCTGCCGCGCACCCCCGCGCGCCAGAGCGCACGGAATTCTTCCGGCGCGAGCTCGAGCAGTTCTTGAGCCTGTCCCAGCGCAGTGGTGCCGATCCGTTCGAAGCGCGCGGCAGCTATGCCGGGGCCATGGGGCTGGGCCAGTTCATGCCATCGAGCTGGGTGCGCTACGCAATCGACTTCGACGGCGATGGCCGGGTGGATCTTTTCAAAAGCGCGCCGGACGCCATCGGCTCGGTGGCGAACTACTTTCGCGGACACGGCTGGACACCGGGCATGCCCACGCACTTTGCCGTGCAGTTTGACGCGAGCAGGCTGCAGCTGGATGACCTGCTGGTCCCCGACATTTTGCCCACCTTCAGTGCGGCCAGCATGCAGGCCAAGGGCGCCGTGCTGGATGCCGCTGGCGCGCAGCACGCCGGACTGCTGGCGCTGGTGGAGCTGCAAAACGGCGCAGAGCCTCCAAACTATGTGGCAGGCACCGAGAACTTCTACGCCATCACGCGCTACAACTGGTCAAGCTATTACGCCATGGCCGTCATCGAGCTGGGGCGCGAAGTCGCTGCTGCGCGCCGCAGCCCGTGACGGCAGCCGCCCCAGGGGCCAAGCGGTCGATCAGGAGGGCCGCTGCATGTTGCAGCTGTGCGGCTGCTGCGCCTTGGCCGCCGGGATCTGACGCACCACGCGAAACCCATAGCCCGAGCCTTCCACATCAAACTTGACTCCGGGCGCGCCCTTCTTGTCCATCACGCCGACCGCCAGCGCCTGCTGGAACTGGTGATCGCCCGCACGCATGCTGCCGCCCTGCCCGGCAAGTTGCACGCTGGCGTTCTCCATCTGGCGCGCGATTGCCAGCGTGTCGGTGCTGGCGGCACGTTCAATCGACTGAGCCAGGGCCTCGACCATCAGTTGCATGCGCATGTGCACATAGTCGTCCTGCGGCTTGGGAAAACGCGCACGGAATGACTGGTAGAACGCCTCGCTTTGCGCGCCCGGCACGTTGGGCAGCCAGTCGGCCACGGCAAACACCTTGCCAATGCCCGCGTCGCCCATGGCCGCCGGGGCCCCCAGCGCATTGCCATAGAAGGTGTAGAAACTGCCTTCGTAGCCCACTTCGCGCGACGCCTTCACCAGCAAGGTCAGATCGTTGCCCCAGTTGCCCGTGACCACCGCCTGCGCGCCGCTGGCCTTGATCTTGACCGCGTAGGGAGCGAAATCCTTCACGCGGCCAATGGGGTGCAGTTCTTCGCCCACCACAGCCACATCGGGGCGCTGGGCCGCAAGCTGCTTTTTCGCCTCGCGCAGCACGGCGTGGCCAAAACTGTAGTCCTGCCCAATCAGGTACACCTGCTTGAGCGCCTTGTCCTCGCGCATCACCTCCATCAGAGCGGCCATGCGCATATCGGCATGCGCATCAAAGCGAAAGTGCCAGAAGCTGCACTTTTCGTTGGTGAGGATCGGATCGACAGCCGAGTAGTTCAGAAAGAGCACGCGCTTGCCGGGCTCGCGCTCGTTGTGCTTGTTGATGGCGTCGATCAGCACCGCTGCCGTGGCCGACGAGTTGCCCTGCAAGACAACCTGCGCGCCATCGTCGATGGCTGCGCGCAGCGCCGACAGAGCCTCTTCGTTTTGCCCCTTGCTGTCGTAGCGCTCCAGCGCCAGCGGGCGCGGGCCACCGGCCGACGCCGGCAATTGCACGCCACCGCGCGCGTTCACGCGCTCCAGTGCCCAAAAGACATTGCGGTACACCGCCTCGCCCGTGTTGGCGAATGCGCCGGACAGGCTTTCAATGAGCGCGATTTTCACGGGTCGGGCCTGCGTTGCAGGCAATGCCGTCGAGGTAGCAGGGGCGGCCACCTGGGCCCAGACTGCCGGGGCAGGCAGCACAAGGGCCAGAGCCGCGCAGACGCCGCAAGCGGCCGGACCTAGGAGCCTGTCGGACTTGGAAATCGTCGGCTGCAAATCGACCGCAGCGGTCCATTTTTCACCGCCTTTTTGCCCCATAGCTCGGCTATGGGGCTGCAAATTCGGCAAAACCTGTCCTCGCTGGGGCCGATTTTCGCTTTCGACGCTCCAAGTCCGACAGGCTCCTAGAGCCTTCAAGCTATTTTTCAAGCGTGCAAGACGCAATTTATTCATGCCAGTGATTCCCTTGAAATGCATTGCTGTCGCACATAGTTGCCGAGCATGCGGCCGCCATGTCGAAAGCCGCGCAGTGTATAGGAGCTCCTCCATGATCTTTACCCCCATGATTCCCCGTGCTTCCTACGTGTTTCAGCCACGCCGCGCCGACCTGGCCCTGCAGCGCTTTTTGATGGGCGCGCTGGCCGGCTCCGCACCCACGCCGAGCCGCGGCTGCACCGTGACCCAGGACGACAAGACCACCACATTGGCCCTGGATGTGCCGGGCTTGAGCCGGGAACAGCTTCAGATTCACCTGGCAGGCTCCACGGTCAGCGTGCAAAGCGCAGAAGGCGCGCCGCGCAAGCTGCACCGCACCTGGGAGCTTGCCCACGAGTTGGATGCCAGCGCCAGCCGCGCCAAACTGGAAAACGGCGTGCTCACACTCACGCTGGCGCGCGTGGAACCTGTGAGCCAGGCCATCCCTCTGGCGATCGACTGAGCCCGGGCGGGCTGCCCCGACCGTGCACCGCGCGGTCAGGCGTTCGCCGCGATGCGGGCGGCGATGGCCCGATCAGGCCTTCGCCCCGATGGCATCCAGCGGCCAGCGCGGCTTGACGTCAAACGCGTAGTCGGTGTGGGCTTGCTGCTGGCCCGACTGCAGCCGCATGGCGGCCGCCATGGCGATCATGGCGCCGTTGTCGGTGCACAGGTGCAGCTCGGGGTAATGCACGCGCACGCTGCTGCGCGCGCAGGCCGCATCCAGTTGCGCGCGCAGGTGGCGGTTGGCCCCCACGCCCCCGGCCACCAACACGCGCTGCAGGCCCGTTTGCCGCAGCGCTGCCAGGGTCTTTTTCACCAAAACCTCGACGATAGCCGCCTCGGTGCTCGCGGCCAGGTCGGCCTTGCGGGCCTCCAGGTCGTCGCCCAGCTTTTTCGCCTGCGTAAGCACAGCGGTTTTCAGGCCCGCAAACGAGAAGTCAAGATCGCCGCTGTGCAGCAGCGGGCGCGGCAGCTTGAAGGCCGTTGCGCTACCCCGTTCGGCCAGGCGCGACAAGGCAGGCCCGCCCGGATATCCCAGGCCCATCAGCTTGGCAGACTTGTCAAACGCCTCGCCCGCAGCATCGTCGATGGTTTCGCCCAAAATCTTGTAGCGACCCACGCCGTCCACGCGCATCAGCTGGGTGTGCCCACCCGATACCAGCAGCGCCACGAACGGGAACTCGGGCGGGTCTGCGCTGAGAAATGGCGACAGCAGGTGCCCCTCCAGGTGATGCACGCCCAGCACGGGCTTGCCCAGCGCAGCGCCCAGCGCACATGCCACACCCGCACCCACCAGCAGGGCTCCGGCCAGGCCGGGGCCGCGTGTATAGGCCACCACATCCACATCGGCCAGCGTCTGGTGCGCGTCGGCCAGCACCGCCTGGGTCAGCGGCAGCACCCGGCGGATATGGTCGCGGCTGGCCAGCTCGGGCACCACGCCGCCGTACGCCTGATGCATGTCAATCTGGCTGTGCAGCGCGTGCGCGAGCAGCGTGGGCACCGCCTGGCCCGCGCAAAGCACCAGCGCCACGCCTGTCTCGTCGCAGGACGATTCGATACCGAGGATCAGCAAACTCATGCGCCGAGTGTAAAACCCGGGTCACAAACCATGGCCCCACGGGCGCTGCGCTACCAGCGGTCGGACCGCATGCGCAGCTCCCATGCACCGGCGCGCAGCTCGTATACGCCTACCGCTGCATAGCGTTGCTCGCCCTTGTCATCCCAGGTCATGGTGCCGATCACGGGGGCGTAGCCATTGATGGAGTGCATGGCCTTGGTAATTTCAGTGGGGTTGGCCGACTTGGCCTTCCGGATGGCGGCAGACAGCACATGGGTGCTGTCGTAGCTGTAGTGGCCACCATAGGCCGGTGGCTTCTTGTAGGCGGCGGTGTATTTTTCCAGGAACGTTTTGCCGGTAGAGCCAAATTCCTTGGCCTCCAGCACGGGCGATGTGGCGTAGATACCATCCACCATGCCCATGGCCTTGGCCATGTCCGTGGTCTTGATGGTGTCGCCGCCCAGGAGCTTTACTTTGGTGTAACCGACTTTGCGCAGGGCCTCCAGCAAGGCAACCGCCTGAAAATCGTTCAGGGTAGAGACAATCACCTCTACTTTTGAGGCTTTGAGCTCAGCTGCCAGATCATCGAACGCCACCGTCTTGTCATCGAAAGACTTTCGGATCAGGATTTCCTTTTTTTCCGCCTTCAGCTGCTCGGCGGCGCCGTCTGCCAAGCCCTTGCCATAGGGGGTGCCGTCGTCCAACGCAGCGTAGCGGGTCGCACCCAATTGCGTAGCCGCAAAAGAGCCAATCGCGCGGGCCTGCAAGTTGTCGTTGGCCACCATGCGGAACGTTGTGGGAAACCCCAGCTGGGTGAATTTGGGGTTGGTTGAGATGGCAATCTGCGCGATGCCCTTGGCCGCGTAGATGGGTGCGGCCTCAATGCTCACGCCCGAGTTGAGGTGACCAATGACTGCAACAACGCCGCCATCCACCAACTGCTGGGCCACGGTCTTGCCCGTCGCTGCGTCAGCCTTATCGTCCACCGCCACCACTTCCAGCGTCACGCGCTTCCCGTCGACTGTGTATCCGGCCTGATTGAGCTCCGCGACCGCCAGGTTCACGCCGTTGAGCAAATCCTGCCCGAGCGCTTCCAAGGGACCGCTCAACGGCTGTGCAACACCGATCTTGATCGTGTCGGGGACCTTGCCACAACCCGAAAGCAGCGTGGCCGCCGCCAGCGAGAGCGCGGTCAGGGCCAAAGCATGACGCCGGTCAACATGTTTTGTCATTCAAAAAGCTCCAATCAATGATCCAAAGAGGGGGCATTTGAATGCGCGGGCCTGGGTTACCCCTATCGGGTATGCCCTGCCGCGCTAGCATCTATTAGCAAGTTTCAGGCTTCAAAAGGATCACGCCACCGGGCTCACATTGAGGCCCCTGCACCGTGTTGGCGCATACTCCAAGGCGTGAAACTTGCTTGACGAGAGGCCATGAAAGAGACGTTGCGCATCGTGGTGGTGGCACCGGACCTGGCGGTGGAAGACCTCGACGACGAACATGCCGCGCTGCAGGCGGAGCGCTCGCGCGCGCTGCGTATCGGCCTGCTGGAGAACCACTACAACCTGATCGCCACCCTGCCGGCCGATGTGTTCCTGAGTGACCGGCTGGCGCAGTTGCAGCCTGATCTCATCATCGTGGACGCAGAGAGCGAGGCGCGCGATGCGCTCGAGCATGTGGTCATGGCCACTCGCAACGAACGGCGCCCCATCGTCATGTTCACCAACGACGAGGACACCTCGCATGTGAAGGACGCCGTGGCCGCGGGCGTGTCGGCCTACATCGTGGCCGGGCTGGCTCCGCAACGCATTCGCCCCATCCTGGACGTGGCGATGGCGCGTTTTCAGCACGAGCAGGCCCTGCGCGCCGAGCTGGCCGACGCCAAAAGCGAGCTGAAAGACCGCAAAACCATCGACCGCGCCAAAGGCCTGCTGATGCAGCGCCAGGGCCTGACCGAGCAGGCCGCCTATGACAAGCTGCGCAAGACCGCCATGGACAAGGGCCTGAAACTGGCCGAAGTCTCCCAGCGCATGCTCGATGCGGCCGAACTGCTGGGCTGAGGGGCAGGCGCAACACGCGCCACGGGCCGGCCGTTGGGGCGCGATGAAACCACGGCGATGACCGGTATCAGCCATGGTGCAATGCACAAATAGCGTGCAGACCGCTGAAAGAAACACCGGCGCAGCATTCAGTCGTCGCGCAGCCGGTCAGCGCAAACAGCCAGGCTGACATAGACCAAATCGCGCTTCAAATATCGGCCAAGTGCTACGTATTTTGTAGTGAATGGGGCGCCCCTTCCGATCCCGAAAGTCTGGCACGCTGCTTGCTTCACATATCGCAAGACCAATGAAGGTCTCACTGGCGGCACCCGCCCAATGGCGGGCAGGTGCAGTCACAGAAGCCCCAGGGCTTCGCACCGGACAAAGGCGTCCCCACCCTCGCGCAAGGCATGCACTGCATGGTTTGCGGGCGCGGTGAGGACGCCTTTTGCTTTTTTAACGCAGCGAGGAACCACCCCATGACCGATCTGTTGAAAACCAGCCTCAGCCGCCGCACTGTGCTGCAGGCCGCCAGTGTGGGGGCCGTGGGCGTCAGCCCGGCCCTGCGCGCCCTGGTGCACGCACAAGGCTCCGACGCCCCGGAGAAGAAGGAAGTCAAGATCGGCTTCATCCCGCTGACCGACTGCGCCAGCGTGGTGATGGCGTCCGTGCTGGGGTTTGACAAGAAGTACGGCGTGACCATCATCCCCAACAAAGAGGCCAGCTGGGCCGGCGTTCGCGACAAGCTCGTCAACGGCGAACTGGACTTTGCCCACGTGCTCTACGGCCTGATCTACGGCGTGCACCTGGGCACCGCTGGCCCCAAGAAGGACATGGCCGTGCTAATGAACCTCAACCACAACGGCCAGGCCATCACGCTGTCCAAGGCACTAGCCGATAAAGGCGCGGTGGACGCCCCCAGCCTGGCCAAGCTCATGGCCACGGAAAAGCGCGAATACACCTTCGCCGGAACCTTCCCCACCGGCACCCACGCGATGTGGATCCACTACTGGCTGGCGGCCGCGGGCATCAACCCGCTGTCGGGCGCCAAGCTCATCACCGTGCCGCCACCGCAGATGGTGGCCAATATGCGCGTGGGCAACATGGATGGCTTTTGCGTGGGCGAGCCCTGGAACCACCGCGCCATCATGGATGGCATTGGCATCACGGCCAACACCACGCAAGACATCTGGAAAGACCACCCCGAAAAGGTGCTGGGCACCACGGCCGAGTTCGTCAAGAAGTACCCCAACACCACCCGCGCCGTTATGATGGCCATCCTGGAGGCAAGCCAGTGGATTGACGCCAGCCTGTCCAACAAAATGAAGATGGCCGAAACGGTGGCGGGCAAGGCTTATGTGAACACGGGCGTGGACGCCATCAACCAGCGCATTCTGGGCCGCTACCAAAACGGCCTGGGCAAGACCTGGGACGACCCGAACCACATGAAGTTCTTCAACGACGGAGCGGTCAACTTCCCCTATCTGTCCGACGGCATGTGGTTCCTTACCCAGCACAAGCGCTGGGGCCTGCTCAAGGACCACCCGGACTACCTTGCCGTGGCCAAGCAGGTCAACCAGATTGACCTGTACAAGTCGGTGGCCAGCGCCATGAAGATCAGCGTGCCCAAGGACGTGATGCGCACCAGCAAGTTCATCGACGGCGTGGTGTGGGACGGCAAAGACCCCGCCAAGTACGCCGACGGTTTCAAGATCAAGGCCTGACCGCGGGCCGCCCTAGGAGCCTGTCGGACTTGGAAATCGTCGGCTGCAAATCGACCGCAGCGGTCCATTTTTAACCGCCTTTTTGTCCCATAGCTCGGCTATGGGGCTGCAAATTCGGTAAAAACTGTCCTCGCTGGGGCCGATTTTCGCTTTCGACGCTCCAAGTCCGACAGGCTCCTAGCGCCAGCCGTACTACCGACCCATCCCACGCCAGTCAGCCGTGCACTCAGGAGAACACCATGGTCAGTGCCGTTTTTCATTCCCCTTTGGATGCAGCCCCCATGGCTGCGCACAATGCTATGAATAAAGTAGCGGTCAGCGCTTTACCATCAAGCGTAACAGGCCAAAATAACCCTAAATCTGCAGCCGCTGGCACAGAGACCGCGCCCCCGGCGGCTCCCGCCCGCGACTGGGCCGCGCTGTCGCGCAGCTTCTGGATGGCCGTGCTGCCGCCGCTGTGCGGCCTGGGCTTGCTCGTGGGCCTTTGGGCGATGGTCTCCACCACCACGGGGGGCAACATTCCCAGCCCCAAGGACACCTGGCTTCAGGCGCTGGATGTGTTTAGCAACCCGTTTTACCGCAACGGCCCCAACGATCAAGGTGTGGGCTGGAACGTGCTGATGAGTCTGCAGCGCGTGGCCATCGGGTTTGGCATGGCGGCGCTGGTCGGAATCCCGACCGGCTTCATCATCGGGCGCTTCAAGTTCCTCTCGCGCATGTTCAACCCGTTGATCAGCCTGTTGCGCCCCGTGTCTCCGCTGGCCTGGCTGCCCATCGGCCTGCTCGTGTTCAAGGGTGCCAACCCGGCCGCCATCTGGACCATTTTCATCTGCTCGATCTGGCCCATGATCATCAACACCGCCGTGGGGGTGCAGCGCGTGCCGCAGGACTACATGAACGTGGCCCGCGTGCTCAACCTGAGCGAGTGGAAGATCGCCACCAAGATCCTGTTCCCCGCCGTGCTGCCCTACATGCTGACCGGCGTGCGCCTGGCGGTGGGCACCGCGTGGCTGGTGATCGTGGCCGCCGAGATGCTGACCGGCGGCGTGGGGATTGGCTTTTGGGTGTGGGACGAGTGGAACAACCTCAACGTCAAGAACATCATCATCGCCATCTTCGTGATCGGCATCGTGGGCTTGGTGCTCGAGTTCGCGCTGATCAAGCTGGCAACGGCATTCACGTTTGAAGAGGTCAAGGCATGACATCCCCATCCACCCACGCATCGCACTCCAGTAAATTCATTGAGGTTCAAGGTGTCGAGCAGACCTTCAAGACCACCAAGGGCCTGTTTCCTGCGCTGCGGGACATCAACCTGACCATCGCCAAGGGCGAGTTCGTGGCGCTGATCGGCCACTCGGGTTGCGGCAAGTCCACACTCTTGAACCTGATTGCCGGCCTGACCACCCCCACCAGCGGCGCGCTGCTGTGCGCCAACAAGGAAATCAAGGGCCCGGGCCCCGAGCGCGCAGTGGTGTTCCAGAACCACTCGCTGCTGCCCTGGCTCACGTGTTTCGACAATGTCTATCTCGCGGTGGAGCGCGTGTTTGGTGGTCGTGAAACCAAAGCCCAGCTGCGCGCGCGCACCGAGGCGGCGCTTGCCCTGGTGGGCCTGACGCATGCCGCGCAAAAACGCCCGGGCGAAATCTCGGGCGGCATGAAGCAGCGCGTGGGCATCGCCCGGGCGCTGTCCATGGAGCCCCAGGTGCTGCTGATGGACGAGCCCTTCGGCGCGCTGGACGCACTCACCCGCGCCAAGCTGCAGGACGAGCTTCTGGAGATCGTCGCGCGCACGCAGAGCACGGTGGTGATGGTGACGCACGACGTGGACGAGGCGGTGCTGCTGTCCGACAAGATCGTGATGATGACCAACGGCCCCGCCGCCACCATTGGCGAGGTGCTGACCGTTCAACTGCCCCGCCCCCGCCAGCGCGTCGAGCTGGCTGAAGACCCGCAGTACCTGCACTACCGCAAGGCCGTGATCGACTTTTTGTACACGCGCCAGGGGCACGTCGAAAAAGCCGCTTGAGCGGCGGGGTCGCAGAGGCCCCAGAAACCCCCAACAAAAAGGGCTCTGACCAGATCGGTCAGAGCCCTTTCCCGTTCATACCCCTTGGCAGACCATGGCACAAGCTCAGCCCGGAGTCAGTGCCATTGCGCGAGAGAAGGGGGACGTGGCGCAGCCACTCAGGTGCTTGTCTTTAATGGCTTCCGCTGATGTACTGCTCGAGCTGTTCAATGATGAATTTCTGCTCGGAAATGATGTCTTTGACCAGGTCACCGATCGAGATCATGCCCACGAGCTTGCCGCCATCGACCACCGGAAGGTGGCGCAAGCGGTGGCTGCTCATGATCTGCATGCACTCTTGGCTGGTCTGGTCTGGCCGCACAAACAGCACTGCGGCGGTCATCACATCCCTCATCGGTGTGGCGGTAGAGGTGCGCCCCATCAGGGCGATTTTGCGGGCGTAGTCGCGCTCGGTGAAGATGCCCACGATGGCGTCTGCCTCCATGACCATCACGGCGCCAATCCCCTTGTCGGCCATGAGCCGCAGGGCATCCAGCACCGAGGCTGAAGGGCCGATGGTGTGCACCGTGGCATCCGGCTTGGACTGAAGAATTTCTGAGACGACGGTCATAAACATCTCCTTCAAAAAACGCCAAGGCACCACCGGACGGTGCAATGGTGTTCACGCTCTCACCACGAAACCCCGCGCTTGCAGCGCTCACGCTCCACCGGCGCGTCAAGCGCAACCCAGTTCTCGGGGTGATTTCAGCCCATTCGGGCCGACAGCGCAAGCCCAGCGCTGCCAGCCGGTGCCACCCTGGCTTTCAGGAGGAGCTGAGCGCCCGCACGCCCGACGCTGCCTTCATTTCCTTGCGCAGCGCTACCGCATCGCGGCTTGGAGCCGAAGGCGACGAATCGACCCGGAACACCTGCACTGTCTCGGTGACCGTCTGAGCCATCTCATTGAGGCGCATGGCAGACGCCGCATTTTGTTCGACCAGGGCGGCGTTTTGCTGCGTGATGTTGTCCAGCTGCGCCACGGCAGCATTGACCTGTGAAATGCCGCTCAGTTGCTCGTTGGAGGCATGGTGAATCTCACCGATGAGCGTGTTGACCCGGCGTACCAAGTCCAGCGCCTCCGACATGGTCTTTTGCGCCTGATCGGTTCGTTGGTGACCCTCCGTAACCTTGGCCGCAGAGGCATCGATGAGCTGGCGGATTTCTTTGGCGGCCGACAGCGTTCGGTGCGACAGGCTTCGCACCTCGGCCGCCACCACCGCAAAACCCCGCCCCTGCTCGCCAGCGCGTGCGGCCTCGACCGCCGCGTTCAGGGCCAGGATGTTCGTCTGAAACGCAATGCTGTCAATCAGCTGGGTGATCTCGCCGATGCGGCCCGACGACGACTGGATCTGCCGCATGGTGTCCGCCACGCTATCGACTGCGGCGCTGCTGCGCTCGGCCACCGAGGAAGCCTGGGACGCCAGCGACGTGGCCTGCTGGGCAGAATCTGCCGTATGACGCACGGTGCCCGTGATCTCCTCCATCGAAGCAGCGGTCTGCTCGAGGTTGCTGGCCTGCGACTCGGTGCGGGCCGACAGGTCTTGATTGCCCTCCGCGATTTCACGGGTGGAGACCTGCATCCGGGTGCTCTCATGCCGAGCATCCCGAACAATCGACATCAGGTTCACATTGAGCTGTGACAGAGCCTGCTGCAGGGACCCGATGATGTCCTGATGGGTCACGGTGATCCGTTGGGTCAGGTCGCCGGCAGCCATGCGGTTGGCCCAAGCCAGCATCTGGCGCAAGGGTGCAATCGTGACGGACTGCAGGTACACCACGGAACCTGCTGCCAACACCAGCACGCCAAGCCACGACAGCACGGCCGGTAGCGACATCGTTGCGCCACCCACCGTGGCCGCGCCCCATGCAGCCAGCACCACCAGCATCTGAAGGACCACCGTCTTGCCCGCAACCCCCAGCCGCGCCAGAGATGCCAGCCGGCTCCACCAATCGGTCTTCACCAGCCGACCACTACGAAGCACATGGATGGCCTTGCCCGCAGCCTTTTCCTCGCGCATCGTCTGGTAGAGCGCTTCGGCAGCCTTGATCTGCTCCCGCGTGGCCTCGGTGCGCACCGACATGAACCCCATGGGCTTGCTGCCGTCCATCAATGGGGTTACGTTGGCCATCACCCAATAGAAGCTGCCATCCTTGCGCCGGTTCTTGACCGGGGCAGACCAGGGGATCCCACTCTCGATGGTGGCCCACATGTCGCGAAACGCCTCTTCAGGCATGTCCGGGTGACGGATCATGTTGTGGGGCTGGCCCAGCAACTCCTCCTTTTCAAAGCCGCTGACCTCCACAAAGGTGGGGTTGCAATAGAGTATTCGGCCCTTGAGATCCGTGGTTGACACCAACGTCTCACCCTTGGGAAACAGATATTCATTCTGGTTGACGGGCAGATTTACGCGCATGAAAGGTCTCCTGTCTACCCACTCTGAGGACCGCCGTCGCATCGAGTGGTAACTAAGTTCTGATTCTCGGCAACGATCTCAAAAGGGCAATGTTTGAAAGCAAATGTACGCCCTGCGCAACCGCACGCGGCGAAGTGAAATCAACTCCATCCAGTTGGCTCAAAGATCACGATCAGGAACCTTGGCGTCACTCACCGCGGGCGGTGCAAAGCGTTCGCACAGCTTACGCGCGGTTGTCGATGCGAACTTAACCTAGGTCAAGAAAGCGCCGGGTAAGCCTGTACGACCCTCGCGAGGAAACGCTTGCCCTCATCGGGATGGGCCACCAGGCGCTTTTTGCAGCCCACGGGCACGCCATGGGCCACAAAAGCTATGCGGTGGGCGCCCCCAGCCCGGGCCAGCGCAGCCCGCAGGCCGTGATGCACAGGTGCCTCAACGTCGACTCTTTCGGCGCGATTGAGCACGATCGATTCGAAATCAACAACCAATTTATTTTTTTAGCTCGCAAGTGTTGCAAGACGTTAACAACGACGTCTGTCGCCCCACGGCGGTGCGGCGAGCCTGGCACACACATTGCTTGAACGAGGCACGCAGGCCCAAAGGGGCCTCTTGCCCAGTGCAACGGCGCACTTTGCGGGCAGTCAGGACGAAGGCGTCCCCACATGCGGTTTCGAACCATTCGAAGCTGCGTCGTGAGGGCGCCTTTTTTGTTTGGCCACGCACAGCGGCGCGCCGCAGTGCAGGGGAGTCGCAATGAAGAAGCTCAAGTTGGTGATGGTAGGAAACGGCATGGCAGGGGTGCGCACGCTGGAAGAGCTGCTCAAGATCGCGCCCGACCTGTACGACATCACGGTGTTTGGCGCTGAGCCCCACCCCAACTACAACCGCATCTTGCTGTCGCCCGTGCTGGCGGGCGAGCAAACCATCGACGAAATCGTCCTGAACGACTGGCAGTGGTATGGAGATCACCACATCACGCTGCACACCGGCTTCACCGTGACGGACGTGGACCGCGTGCACCGCGTGGTCAGCGCCTGCAGCAAGGACGGCCGCGTCATCACCGCCGAGTACGACCGCCTCATCATGGCCACCGGCTCCAATCCCTTCATCCTGCCAATCCCCGGCAAGGATTTGCAAGGCGTTCTGGCTTACCGCGACATTGCCGATACGCAGGCCATGATCGACGCCGCCGCCACCTACCGGCACGCCGTCGTGATCGGCGGCGGGCTGCTGGGCCTTGAAGCCGCCAACGGGCTGATGAAACGCGGCATGCAGGTGACCGTGGTGCATGTCGCCGACTGGTTGATGGAGCGCCAACTCGACGAGGTGGCCGGCAGGATGCTGCAAAAGTCGCTCAACGAACGCGGCATGAAGTTTTTAATGGGCGCCCAGACGGTCGAGCTCTCGGGCAACGAGCAAGGCCGGGTGGCCAGCGTCCGCTTCAAGGACGGCACCGAGGTGCCCGCCGACCTGGTGGTGATGGCCGTGGGCATACGCCCCAACACACAGCTTGCCGAAAAGATGCGCCTGCATGTCCACCGCGGCATCGTGGTGAGCGACACGCTGCAGACCACCACGGACCCACGCATCTACGCCGTGGGCGAATGTGCTGCCCACCGTGGCATTGCCTACGGCCTGGTGGCGCCCCTGTTCGAGCAAGGCAAGGTTCTGGCCAACCACCTGGCCGAACATGGCATTGGCCGCTACCAGGGTTCGCTCACCTCCACCAAGCTCAAGGTCACGGGAATCGACCTGTTTTCTGCGGGGGACTTTCAGGGCGGCGACGATACCGAAGAAATCGTGATGAGCGACCCGTTTGGTGGCGTCTACAAGAAGCTGGTCATCAAAAACGACAAGCTGGTGGGTGCCTGCCTGTACGGCGACACGGTGGACGGCAGCTGGTACTTCAAGCTGCTGCGCGACGGACGCAGTGTGGGCGACATTCGCGACAAGCTGATGTTCGGCGAAAGCAACATCGGCGATGTGGGCCACCAGGGCCAGAGCAAGGCATCGGCCATGGCCGACACTGACGAGGTGTGCGGCTGCAATGGCGTCACCAAGGGCGCGATTTGCAAGGCCATCAAGGACCGGGGTCTGTTCACCCTGGAAGAGGTCCGCAAGCACACCAAGGCCAGCGCATCGTGCGGCTCATGCACCGGCCTGGTGGAGCAGATCATCATGTTCACTGCGGGTGGCGACTACAGCGCAACGCCCAAAACCAAGGCGATCTGCAGCTGCACGGACCATGGACATCAGGCGGTGCGGGAGGCGATCCGCGACCGCAAGCTCCTGACGATTGCCGATGTGTTCAAGGCACTCGACTGGAAGTCGCCCAACGGCTGTGCCACCTGCCGCCCGGCCGTGAACTACTACCTCATCAGCACCTGGCCGAAGCAGGCCAAGGACGACCCGCAAAGCCGCGCCATCAACGAGCGAAGCCACGCCAACATCCAAAAGGATGGCACCTACAGCGTCATCCCTCGCATGTGGGGCGGCGAGACCACCGCCGACGAGTTGCGCCGCATTGCCAATGCGGTGGACAAGTACAAGATCCCCACCGTCAAAGTCACCGGCGGCCAGCGCATCGACCTGCTGGGTGTCAAAAAAGAAGACCTGCAGGCCGTGTGGAAAGACATCGGCATGCCCAGCGGCCACGCGTATGCCAAGGCACTGCGCACGGTCAAGACCTGCGTGGGCAGCGAGTGGTGCCGCATGGGCACGCAAGACAGCACGCAAATGGGCAAGGACCTGGAGCGCGCCATGTGGCGCATGTATGCGCCGCACAAGGTTAAGTTCGCCGTCAGCGGCTGCCCGCGCAACTGCGCCGAAGCAGGCATCAAGGATGTGGGCATCATCGGCGTGGACAGCGGCTGGGAGATGTACGTCGCCGGCAACGGTGGCATCAAGACCGAGGTGGCGCACTTCTTCACCAAGCTCAAAACCGCAGAGGAGGTGCTGGAATACACCGGCGCATTCTGCGAGCTGTACCGCCAGGAAGGCTGGTATCTGGAGCGCACCGTTCACTACGTGAACCGCGTCGGCCTGGACTACGTGAAAAAGCGCATTCTGGAGGACCATGCAGGCCGCAAGGCGCTGTGGGAACAGCTGCAGTTTGCCCTGGATGGCGAGCCCGACCCCTGGTTCGAGCTGGACAAGGCGGCGGTGGATACACGCCAGTTCATCCCGATTGCGGTGGCTTGACCCGGCTGGGGATGCACAGACTTGACGCACTCCATGCCACGGGCGGCCCCCATCCGTTCAGGCTGAGCCGGTCCAGGCCGGGGCGCTTTTTGCACACAGCGCTTCGACAGGCTCAGGGCGAACGGTATCGCTGAGGCAAACTACCAAACAAAAATGGCCATCACGCTTGATGGATAAGCGTAAGCAGCTACGAAAGGAATAGCAATGACCACCTGGAAACTGATCTGCCGCGTGGACGACATCCCTGTGCTCGGCTCCCGCCGCGTGGCCCGCGAACAAGGCCTGGATGTGGCGGTGTTCCGCAACGATGCCGGCGGCATCTTCGCGCTGCTGGACCGCTGCCCGCACAAGGGCGGGCCGCTGAGCCAAGGCATTGTGTTTGGCACCCAGGTGGCCTGCCCGCTGCACAACTGGTCGATCGGGCTGTGCGACGGGCAGGCGGCCGCGCCGGATGAGGGGTGCACGCCCAAGTTTGCGGTGAAGGTGGAGGGCGGCGCGGTGTACCTGGATGCGGGGGAGCTGCGCTCCGTGGCCACGGATCTGACGCGCCCGATCGCGGGGCCTGCTCGGCGGGTGGCTGGGGTTTGAGGTGGCCTTGGGTGCGCGGCATTTTTTTGGATGCTGCGCATTCCAGACCAGCCAGCCCAGGCTTCGCCAGGCACCAAGCAACCCTTGGCATCCACACCAAAACGCTTGAACATCGTGCTGCTGGCAGTTGATCAACAAGCGCCAGAGCACCAAAAAACCCAAACCACGCCATGCAAGAAACCCCATCCACCTGCCCCTACTGCGGCGTAGGCTGCGGCGTGATCATCCAGACGGAAGGGGCGCAGATCACCGGTGTGCGCGGCGATCCATCCCACCCCGCCAACTTCGGTCGCCTGTGCACCAAGGGCTCGACCCTGCACCTCACCGCGGCCAGTCCCGTCACGGTGCAAAGTCGCCTGCTGCAACCGCTGCGCCGCAGCCAGCGCGGCGAAACCGCACGGCCGGTCACCTGGGACGCGGCACTCACCGTGGCCGCAGACCAATTCGCCCGCACCATCGCCCAGCATGGCCCCGACGCGGTGGGCCTTTACGTCAGCGGCCAGTTGCTGACCGAGGACTACTACGTCTTCAATAAGCTGGCCAAGGGCTTGATTGGCACCAACAACATCGACACCAACTCGCGCCTGTGCATGAGCAGCGCGGTGGCGGGCTACAAGCAGACGCTGGGCGCCGATGCGCCGCCTGCGTGCTACGACGACGTGAACCACGCGCAGTGCCTGTTCATCGTGGGCAGCAATGCGGCCTGGGCCCACCCCGTGCTGTTTCGCCGCATTGAAGACGCGCGCGCGGCCAATCCGGCCATGAAAATCATCGTCGCCGACCCGCGCCGCACCGACACGGCGGGCATGGCCGATTTGTTCCTGCCCATCCAGCCGGGCAGCGACGTAATGCTGTTCAACGGCATGCTGCACCTGATGCTGTGGGAAGGCTGGATCGATGCCGTCTACATCGACGCGCACACCACGGGCTTTGCCGAACTCAAGGCCCTGGTGCGCGACTGCACGCCGGGGCGCGTGGCGCAGGTGTGCGGCATTTCCGAGGCCGACCTGACCACGGCAGCCCGATGGTTTGCCCAATCCAAAGCCACACTGAGCCTGTACTGCCAGGGCCTCAACCAGAGCAGCAGCGGCACCGCCAAGAACGCATCACTCATCAACCTGCACCTGGCCACGGCGCAGATCGGCAAGCCCGGCGCAGGCCCCTTCAGCCTGACCGGCCAGCCCAACGCCATGGGCGGGCGCGAGGTCGGCGGCCTGGCCAACCTGCTGAGCGCCCACCGCGATCTGGCCAACCCAGGGCACCGCGCCGAAGTGGCCGCGCTGTGGGGTGTGGCCGATGTGCCCAGCCAACCCGGCAAGACAGCCGTGGAGATGTTTCAGGCTGCGGCAGACGGCGAGATCAAGGCCCTGTGGATTGCCTGCACCAACCCGGCGCAAAGCATGCCCGATCAGGCCACCGTGCGCCGCGCATTGCAGCGCGCCGAGTTTGTGGTCGTTCAGGAAGCCTTTGCCACCGCCGAGACCTGCGCCTACGCCGACCTGCTGCTCCCCGCGACCACCTGGGGCGAAAAGACCGGCACCGTGACCAACAGCGAGCGCCGCATCTCGCGCGTGCGCCCGGCCGTCCCCGCGCCCGGCCAGACGCGCCATGACTGGGCCATCGCGGTGCAGTTTGCGCACCGGCTCGAGGCGCGCCTGCGGCCTAGTGCGCCCACGCTGTTTCCCTACGCCACAGACACCGCAGAGGCAGGCGCAGAGGCCATATGGAACGAACACCGCGAAAGCACACGCGGGCGCGACCTGGACATCACCGGCCTGTCGTGGGAGCTGCTCGAGACTGCAGGCCCCCAACAATGGCCACTGCCTGAAGGCTCCACCACGGGCAAGGCCCGCCTGTATGAAGACGGCGTCTTCCCCACTGCCGACGGCCGCGCGCGTTTTGCCGCCCACGCCTGGCAGCCCACCGCCGAGCCCCGTGAATCGCGCTACCCCTTCAGCCTGACCACGGGCCGCCTGCGTGACCAGTGGCACGGCATGACGCGCACTGGCACGCTGGGCCGCCTGTTCGGCCATGTGGCCGAACCCAGCCTGCAGATGCACCCGCAGGACATGCAGCGGCGCCAGCTTGCCAGCGGCGACCTGGTGCAGGTGACCAGCAAGCGCGGCTCCATCGTGGTACCTGTGCAGGCCGACACCTCACTGGGCCTGTCCCAGGTGTTCATGGCCATGCACTGGGGCAGCGAATTTTTGAGCGGAATGTCATCCACCGGCGAGCGGCTGGCGGGGGTGAATGCGCTCACGACCTCGGCGTTTTGCCCCACCTCCAAGCAGCCAGAGCTGAAACATGCCGCCGTCAAAGTCCTGCGGGCCGAGTTGCCCTGGACCCTGCTGGCCATGGCCTGGCTCCCTGCTGAAAACGCGCTGGCCACCCGTCAAGCGCTGTCTGCCTTGATGGCCCAGTTTCCGTTCGCAACGTGCGTGCCCTTTGGCAACCATGCCGCGCTGGATGCGACCGGCCGCGAGCGCTGCGGCGTGCTGCTGCGCGCCGCCGCCCACGAAGCATCGTCCGATGCCTTGCTGTCGCACATTGAATCCCTGCTGGGCATGGCAGGCCCCGACACGCTGCGCTATGCAGACAAAAAACGCGGCCAGCGCCGGGCCGCGCGGCTGGCACGCCAGGGTGATGACACCCGGCTTGAAGGCATCGTGCTTGCCGGAGACACCCGCGCCGAGGGCTGGCTCAAGACGCTGCTGCAGGAAGAACTGCCCGCACAGACCTACGGCCGCCTGCTGCTGGTGCCCGGCGCCACGGCGCCCGTGGCAGTGCAGTCGCGCGGCAAGCCCGTGTGCTCCTGCCTGAACGTGACCGATACCGCCATCGCGGCCACGCTGGCACAGTGCCAAGGCACCGACGACGACCGCCTGGCGCAACTGCAAGGCCAACTGCGATGCGGCACCCAGTGCGGCTCGTGCCTGCCCGAACTCAAGCGCATGGTGCGCAGTACCGGGCCGCTTGCACTCAAGCCGCTGACGCAAACGCAGGCAGCCATATAACCAGAAGTTGGCTTGACTGCGCCAAAATAGCCATCTACCTCACCACTACCGCACAAAAGCTTGTGCAACAGGGCTCCGGCCAGGCATTTTCGGCGCAGACAGTACACGTGTACGGCAAGCCGAAACAACGACGCTGGGGCCCTGTTTTACAAGCCCTGCCGCCAGACAAAATGGGCATCAGCCAGTACATCAAAGAGATCGGGCGCGGCGCGCGCGGCGCGCGGCCGCTGTCGCGCGAGCAGGCGGCCGACCTGTTCGGTCAGGTGCTGGAGGGTCAGGTGACCGACCTGGAGGTCGGGGCTTTTTGCCTGGCGATGCGCATCAAGGGCGAAACAGCCGACGAGATGTGTGGCTTTCTGGACGCTACGCACCAGCGTGTGGCACGGTTACCTGCCACCGACCGCCCGCTGATCGTGCTGCCCAGCTACAACGGTGCCCGCAAGCTGCCGGTGCTGACGCCGCTGCTGGCCCTGCTGCTGGCCCGCAAGGGCCTGCCCGTGCTGCTGCACGGCATGCGCACCGAGGCGCGGCGGGTTCTGGCATCAGATGTACTGCTTACGCTTGGTGTGCCTGCCCTGACAGCTCCTGAAAAAATAGCAAACGGTGAGGTGCGCCACATCCACACGCAGCACTTGCACCCGGGCCTCGCACGCCTGCTGGCCGTGCGCGAGGTGGTAGGCCTGCGCAACCCGGGGCACAGCGTGGTCAAACTGATCAACCCGTGCGCGGGGCCATCGGTGGTGGTCACGGCTTACACCCACCCGGAATACTTCGAGATGCTGCTCGCCGTGTTCACCCACTTGCGCATGAGCGCCCTGCTCTCGCGCGGACTGGAGGGCGAAGTCGTCACCGACCCCCGGCGCAGCCCCCGCTACGACGGTTTCCTCAATGGCACCCACACGGTGCTGGACGCCCAAAGGCCCGGCACCGCCAGCGACGTGCCAGGCTTGCCCGCCGAGATCGATGTGGCCACCACCGCCGCCTACACCCGCCGCGTGCTGGCGGGCGAGCTACCCGTGCCCACAGCCATCGAGCGACAGGTGGAACATATCTTGCAGCTGGCACACCAAACTGCCACGGAGACAACCCCATGACCCGCCCCACCCCCTTCACAGCCTCCCCCGGATCGCCGCCGCGAACCCCCGGCGGCAGTTGCACGCTGGTGGGAGCCGGCCCGGGTGATCCGGAACTGCTGACCATCAAGGCACTCAAGGCGATCCAGGCCGCCACGGTGCTGCTGGTGGACGATCTGGTCAGCGATGCCATCGTGGCGCACGCATCGCCCCGGGCTCGCGTGGTCTACGTGGGCAAGCGCGGCGGCTGCAAGAGCACGCCGCAGGCCTTCATTGAGAAGCTGATGCTCATGGCCGTGAACGAAGGCGAAAACGTGGTGCGCCTCAAGGGCGGAGACCCGTTCATCTTCGGCCGTGGCGGTGAGGAAGTGGAGCACCTGCGCGCGGCGGGTGTGCCGGTGACGGTGATCAACGGCATCACGGCTGGGCTGGCGGGACTCACATCGCTGGGCGCACCACTCACCCACCGCGAGCACGCGCACGGCGTGGTGTTTGTCACCGGGCATGCCAAGCCCGGCGACGCGGGTACCGACTGGCGGCAACTGGCCGCCACCGCCCGCGATGCCAAGCTCACGCTGGTGATCTACATGGGCGTGAGCAGTGCCGCCGTGATCGAGCAGGAACTGCTGACCGGTCTGCCGCCCAAGACGCCCGTAGCCATCATCCAGCATGCCAGCCTGCCGCAGCAGCGACACGCCGTGACCACGCTGGATGCGCTGCACGCCACCATCGTGCGCGAAGGGCTCATCAGCCCCTCCGTCATCGTGGTGGGGGATGTGGTCGAATGCGTGGCGGTCATCGGCGCGGGTGTCTTCACAGGTGAACCCAGCGATGCCAGCGAGGGCATGGCGCTGCAGCGCGCAGTCTGAACCTAAAAACGGCAGTTGACCGCTTGTCATCTTGCCGCACACCGCGTGGACTCGAGCCTTGGGTTGTTTTCGCAGCCGCACCTTGGGGGTGACAGCGCTATGCACTTGCTAGGAGCCTGTCGGACTTGGAGCGTCGAAAGCGAAAATCGGCCCCAGCGAGGACAGTTTTTGCCGAATTTGCAGCCCCATAGCCGAGCTATGGGGCAAAAAGGCGTTTAAAAATGGACCGCTGCGGTCGATTTGCAGCCGACGATTTCCAAGTCCGACAGGCTCCTAGCACCGCTTTTGGAGCGCCATGCGGTGTTGCTCCTCCTTGCAGGCACGAGCCTGCCGCGTCGTCGCGCCTTGCCTGGCGCCCCATCAGCAGCGCTGGCAAATGCATCCAACTGCCGTTTTTAGGTTCAACCTCACGACAGCAGGGTCACGCCACGGTGGGCTGCCGTACCTGCTCAAACCGCTCGGCCAGTTCCTTGCGCAGCGTCTTGCGCATCACTGCCGCATCCCAGCGGCGGCGCTCCTCCGGCGTCGAGGGCGAAAGCCGCGGCACCTGCACCGGCTTGCGCGATTCGTCCACCGCCACCATGGTGAAGAAACAGCTGTTGACATGCCGCACCACCTGCGAGCGAATGTCCTCGGCAACCACTTTGATGCCAATTTCCATCGATGACGATCCGGTGTAGTTCACGCTGGCCAAAAACGTGACCAGCTCACCGACATGGATGGGCTGCAAGAACATCACCTGGTCCACACTCAGCGTGACCACGTAGCAGGCAGAGTACCGACTGGCGCACGAGTAGGCCACCTGGTCGAGCAACCTGAGGATGGCGCCACCATGCACGTTGCCCGAAAAGTTGGCCATGTCGGGCGTCATGAGCACGGTCATGCTGAGCTGGTGCGAGGGGATATTCATGCGCGCAATTTTAGGCGGCACAGGGCAATATCGATGCCGCGCATGGGCCTTCCTGAAGTCCTTGTCCGGCGCCACCGTCCAAACGCGATGCCGCGCCGGGAGAAGTGTTGGTTGACGGCGATGGGTGCCCTCTGGGGCCGCGACGTCAGAGCCCGGCGAGCTCTTTCTCGAGGTCCTGCAACTGTTCGCGCAGCGACTGGGTCCGCGCATCGCATGCCGCCTTGGCCTCGGCGGCCTTGGCAGCCATGTCCTGAACAGGCTGATTACCGGCGGGGAGGTTGCCGCGTCGCAAGGGACCGGCATGCGCAGCCACCTCGCCCGTGGCCGCGCACTCGCGCTGACTGCGCTCCACCGCAGCGCGCGCCTGCGGAATGCCTTTGGTCTGCAGATAGTTCTTGCGTTGCCACGTCGCGCCAAAAGCACCCTCGGCTGCCACACTGCCCGGCGCCTGCACCGGCGTGGCGCCCCGGGTGCCGGGGCGGACCTCAATCTTCTGCCCCTGACCGGGGCAAGGAGCATCCTGGAACGACACCTTGCCGGTGGCGTCGGTGCATTTGTAAACGGCCCAGGCAGGCGACATGCAGCCCAGCACCACAAGCCACAAGGCATAACGGACAGGGTTCATGGCGCGCTCCTCCCCAGGCAAAATCCCATATTAGCGCAGCCGTAGGGGGATGCGTCATTGCGCAAAGCCGAGCGGCTGCCGGGACACCTTGGCAACCACGCTCCAGCGCGAAGGACGCCGCAGTGCATCCACCGCATTCGCGGACCGCATCGGCCTGACGCCGACGCGCAGGCGCGACAATGGCGAGCATGCGCCCGCCCAACCCCAGATCCTGCAGTGCCACCTATCGATTTTTCCTTTGACGCCGTCATCATCGGCGCTGGCGCAGCCGGGCTTTTTTGCGCCGCGCAGGCCGGGCAGCGCGGCCTGAAGGTGCTGCTCATCGACCATGCCGACAAGGTGGCCGAGAAGATTCGGATCTCGGGCGGTGGGCGCTGCAACTTCACCAACCGCGACCTGGACCCGGCCGCGCCCCACAAATATTTTGTGGGTCAAAACCCGCAGTTCTGCCGCTCGGCACTCTCGCGCTACACGCCCGCCGACTTCACGGCCCTGCTGCAAAAGCATGGCATTGCCTTCCACGAAAAACACAAGGGCCAGCTGTTTGCCGACCGCAGCGCCGAGGACATCATCGCCATGCTGCTGGCCGAGTGCGCCCAGGGCGCCGTGGAGCGCTGGCAACCCTGCAGTGTCAAAAAAATAAGTTTTTTAGCCGGTTCCGCAAGTCCTGATTGCCCTCACAGCTATCAAATTGATACCAGCCGGGGGGCGGTGCAGGCGCGCTCGCTGGTGGTGGCCACGGGGGGCCTTTCCATCCCCAAGATCGGCGCCACCGACTTCGGCTACCGGCTGGCACAGCAGTTTGGCGTGCCGGTGGTCGAGCGCCGCCCCGGTCTGGTGCCGCTGACCTTCGACGGCGACGCCTGGCAGCCCTACGCCCAGCTTGCCGGGCTGGCCTTGCCGGTGCGGATCAGCACGGGCGGCAAGAAGAACCACATGGCCTTTGACGAAGACCTGCTGTTCACGCACCGTGGGCTTTCGGGGCCTGGCGTGCTCCAGATTTCCAGCTACTGGCACGCGGGCACCCCAGTGGTCATCAACCTGGCGCCCGGAGCCCCCCTGGCTGAGGCACTGCTCCAGGCCAAGACCCGTTCGCGCAAGCTGATTGCCAATGAGCTGGCCACCCTGGTGCCCAGCCGCCTGGCCGACACCTGGGCGCAGCGCAATGCGCAGTGGCAACGCCCGGTCAACGAAGCATCGGACAAGGCGCTGGCACAGCTTGCTGAGCAGCTGGCACGGTGGGAGCTGACCCCCACCGGCACCGAGGGCTACCGCAAGGCTGAAGTGACGCTGGGCGGTGTGGACACGCGCGCGCTATCTCAACAGACCATGGAATGCCGCACGCAGCCCGGTCTGTATTTCATCGGCGAAGTGGTCGATGTGACGGGCTGGCTGGGGGGCTACAACTTTCAGTGGGCGTGGTCGAGCGCCTTTGCCTGTGCGCAAGCCTTGCCGCCTACCCCCCCTTGAAGCACCAGGGCGCGGTCAGCGCCCGCCCAGCGCCGGGGAAAATCGCCTACCCTGCCATTTTTTTAGACTCCACGGCTGACGGGCTTGCGCCTGCCCTCAACCTTCAAGCTATAATACTCGGCTTTGCTGGCACTGCCCCGTCGGCCAAATACTAGTTACAGACGGGGAAACCGCTTTGCAAGGACTTGTGGCCCGATCTCCCCAAGCCCCTCTGCAGGCACCAATTGGAAACCATTCGCTAATGACCACGATCCGCGTAAAAGAAAACGAACCCTTTGACGTTGCCCTGCGCCGTTTCAAGCGCACCATCGAAAAGCTCGGCCTGCTGACCGACCTGCGCGCCCGCGAGTTCTACGAAAAGCCGACCGCCGAGCGCAAGCGCAAGAAGGCAGCCGCCGTCAAGCGCCACTACAAGCGCGTGCGCAGCATGCAGCTGCCTAAAAAGCTGTACTAAGCACAGCTTTGGCCCAGTCCTTGACTGGACGACAGCCGCCAAACCCGCGCTAGGGACGCCAAGCGCGGGTTTTCGTTTTTGGGGTTCGCCAAAAGGCTTTCTGGCGTCGTTGCAACGCCTTGCCGTCGCAGCACGGCTGTCTGCGGCGTGAGCGCCTGGCCAGAAAGCGTTTTGGCAACCCCCCGTTCTTGTCTAACACCAACCAAGGAAGCCGCCATGAGCCTCAAGGACCAGATCACCGAAGACATGAAAGCCGCCATGCGCGCCAAGGACAGCGAGCGCCTGGGCACCATCCGCCTGCTGCAAGCCGCGATGAAGCAAAAGGAAGTGGACGAGCGCATCGTTTTGGACGATGTGGCCGTGGTGGCCATCGTGGACAAGCTCATCAAGCAGCGCAAGGACTCCATCGCCGCCTTCGAAAGCGCAGGCCGCCAGGACCTGGCCGACAAGGAAAAGGCCGAGATGGCCGTCCTGCAGGCCTACCTGCCTGAGCGCATGTCAGCCGATGAAACCCTCGCCGCGGTAAAAGCCATCGTGGCCGAGCTGGGTGCATCGGGCCCGGGCGACATGGGCAAGGTGATGGGCGTGGTCAAGACCCGCCTGGCCGGCAAGGCCGACATGGGCCAGGTGTCGGCTGCCGTGAAAGCGGCGTTGGCGGGCTGATTGGCCCCTGCACCACCGCGTCAAGGCCGGTCTATTTCTGATCGCTTCCCGCGCTTACCAGACGGCTGGTCTCGCTCCTGGGGGCCTGCCTGTTGACGATCTCGCCGGGGTTTACAAGATCGACAACTGGCTCTCACAGGCGGAGGTGCCATCGTTTTCACTGCCGCGCCCCGGGTGCCGACCGGGTATCGGCAGGCTCATACGAAATAAATTGCTACTATATTTATAGCAACTTATCAATATGCAGCGAGCGCTGGTGGCTAATTTCACTGCAATTTTCGTATCCCCAGGGCAGGCGCATCGCATCGGTCGCGCCGTGAACCACTGGCCGACTGCGATACCATCAGGTTTGTTTCGCGACCTGATCGTATCGTATGAAAACCCGGTATTCCATTTCTCGGCTGGCGGCGCTGGTACTGGCCAGCGCAGTCGCTGTGTTGCTAGTGGGTTGCGGCTCTACCCGGCCACCTGAAGGTATTGAGGCTGTTGCCCCCTTCGACCTGGGTCGATACGAAGGCACCTGGTACGAACTTGCACGGCTCGACCACCGTTTTGAGCGCGGCATGAACGACGTGAGCGCCACCTACCAGCGCCAGCCCGACGGTAGCGTGCGGGTCATCAACCGCGGCTACGACGAAGGCAAGAAGGAATGGCGCGAGGCGGTGGGCAAAGCGCTGTTCACCGGCAGTTCGCAAACAGGCTCGCTCAAGGTGTCTTTTTTTGGCCCGTTTTACGGCGGCTATCACGTCGCGGCGCTCGATAGCGACTACCGCTGGGCCATCGTGGTCGGGCCCGACCGCAGCTACTGCTGGATTCTGTCGCGCGACCGGCAGATGCCCCCCGCCCTGCGTGAGCAGCTCATCACGCGCGTGGCGCAGCTGGGCATCGATCCGAAGGCTCTTATCTGGGTGAGCCACCAACGCACAGGCCCCAAACCATGATCACTGCCGCATACCTTCCAGTGGCCGTCATTGGCGCCGGACTCTCCGGTTTGTCATGCGCGCACCGGCTTCTGGATGCGGGGTACACCGTCCACCTGTTCGACAAGAGCCGGGGCCCTTCGGGCCGCATGAGCACCCGCCGCGCCGAGGACACTGCGGGCTTGTGGCAATGCGACCACGGCGCCCAGTATTTCACGGCGCGCGACCCGGCCTTTCGCGCCGAGGTGGCACGCTGGGAGGCCGCAGGCGTCGCCAGCCTGTGGGATGCGCGCCTGACAAGCTTCGATGGAAACACCTGGTCTGCACCAACCACCCCGCTCGAACGCTTTGTGGGCACGCCTCGCATGACATCGCCAGCCGGATGGCTTGCGTCCCGGCTGGGCGAGTCCGGGACGTTGCGGGTGCAAACGACCGTGCAGCGTCTGGAGCACAGCGCAAAAGGCTGGAAGATCGAGTCCGTCGAACACGGGGTGCACGCCCCCACCTACGGTGCCGTGGTATTGGCCGTGCCCGCACCGCAGGCGGTGCAGTTGTTGACACCGGTATCGTTTCCGGCCGTGGAGGTGGCCCAGAGTGCGCAGATGCGCGGCTGCTGGGCTGTCATGCTGCGGTTTGCGGCTCCGCCGCCGCTGGGCTGGGAAGGGGCATTCATCAACGCAGGCCCGCTGCGCTGGGTGGCACGCAATAGCAGCAAGCCCAGACGCAAAGGCCAGGAGACGTGGCTGCTGCACGCCAGCCCCGAATGGAGTGAGGCCCACATCGAAGACACCGCCGAGTCGGTGACGGCCGCCCTGGTCGACGCGTTTCGCGCGCTGGGCGGGCCGCCTCCGCTGGCCGCCACAGCCCACCGCTGGCGTTATGCAGACACCGAGCCGCCGCTGACCATCGGCTTCTGGTGGGACGAGACCGTGAAGCTGGGCCTGTGCGGAGACTGGCTGCACGGCGGCAAGGTGGAGGGCGCCTGGCTGAGCGGCCAGGCCGTCGCCAGCCGGATGATCAGCCCACGGTAAAGCACGCCTGCGCTCGCACCGAGCGCCGCGAGGTGGTTCGGCGCGTCCATCCCGGGCGAAGCTTGTGACCCAGTAACACCCATCGACCCGCCCATGCGCAAGAAACAAGACCTTCCTCAAAAGATCTGCCTGCACTGCGGCCTGCCGTTTCGCTGGCGCAAAAAGTGGGACAAGGTCTGGGACGAGGTGAAGTACTGTTCGGAGCGCTGCCGCAACGAGCGCAAACGCATGGGGAAAAGCGCCGCATGAGCACCGTGCTGTTTTGGTTTCGCCGCGACCTACGCCTGCACGACCAGCCCGCACTGGTCGCGGCGCTGCGCTGTGGCGCCACCCATTTGATTCCCGTGTTCTGCCACCCGCCGCCCGATGAGGCGACCCGCTGGGGTTTTGCGCGGGTGGGAATACATCGCCGCGCCTTTGAGCAGGCGGCGGTGCAGGCGCTGGGCACGCGCCTGGCCGGGCTGGGCAACCCGCTGGTACCGTTGCATGGCAGCGCCGCCACCGAAATCCCTGCCCTGGCCCGGCGGGTGGGCGCGAGCGTGGTGGTGTGTGAAGACATTGCCGTACCCTATGAACAGGATGAGGTGGCAGCCCTGCGCGCCACGGGCGTGCAGGTACACGCTGTGTGGAACAGCAGCCTGCTGGATCCGGGCGACCTGCCCTGGGGGCCACAGGAGCTGCCGGGCGTCTTCACCGCATTCCGGCAGGCAGTGGAGCGCAAGGGCGTTCAGCCACCGCAGCCGCTGGAACCGCCCAAAACGCTGCTGCCTCCACCGCCCCATGACCTGCAGCCGCCTGCCCCCACCGAACCCGCCTACAGCGCGGGCGCCACCGACACCCGCTCGTCTTTCCCCTACGGCCTGAGCGCGTTCCACGGCGGCGAGGATGCCGCGCGCGCCCATCTGGCGCAATACCTGGCGCGCAAATTGCCGCACAGCTACAAGGCCACGCGCAACGGTCTGACCGGTATCGACTATTCGAGCAAGCTCTCGCCCTGGCTGGCCTGCGGCGCGCTGTCGGCACGGCAGGGGATGGCCGAACTGCGGGCGTTTGAACAAAGCCACGGCGCGAGCGATGGCAGCTACTGGCTGTGGTTCGAACTGCTCTGGCGCGACTATTTCCGGCTGCTGCACCTGCAGCACGGCCGCGCGCTGTACCGTGCGCGCGGCCTGTCTGCGCTGCCACCACCCACCCACAACGCACAGGGCTTTGCCCGCTGGTGCGAAGGCCGCACCGGCGAGCCCCTGGTCGATGCCGCCATGCGCGAACTATCGACCACCGGCTACCTCAGCAACCGGCTGCGCCAGGTCGCGGCCAGCTACCTTATCCACGACCTGTACGGCGACTGGCGTGCCGGCGCGGCATGGTTTGAATCGCAACTGCTGGACTACGACCCCTACAGCAACCAGGGCAACTGGCTGTATATCGCCGGGCGTGGTACCGACCCACGAGGTGGCAGGCGCTTTAACCCGCAAAAGCAGGCACAGGACCACGACGCCGACGGCAGCTACCGCCGCATGTGGAGCGCCGCATGACGGGTGACACCGAAGCCCTGCCCGCGCGCGCACACACACTGCGCCTGGTGCTGGGCGACCAGCTCAACCCGGACCACCACTGGTTTTCCAGCCGCGACGACGGGGTGGTGTACCTGCTGATGGAGGTGCGGCAAGAAACCGACTACGTACTGCACCATGCGCAAAAAATCCTGGCCCTCTTTGCCGCGATGCGCGACCTGGCGCGGCAACTGCGCGAGGCAGGACATCGCGTGCGGTATGTCGCCATCGATGACGCCAGCAACCGGCAATCCATCCCGGCCAACCTGCAGGCGCTGATGGCCCACTACCGCGCCAACCGGCTGCAGTACCAGCAGCCCGACGAATGGCGGCTCGACGCACAGCTGCGCGAGTGGGCCGCCACGCAAGCGTTTGCGGTGGAAGCGGTCGATAGCGCACATTTCTACACCACGCGCACCGAGGTGGCCGAGCTGTTCACAGGCCGCAAGCAATGGTTGATGGAGAGCTTCTACCGCCGCATGCGCACCCGGCACGCGGTGCTGATGGACGACGCTGGCGAGCCCGAGGGTGGGCAATGGAACTTTGACCACGACAACCGCAAGCCCTGGCCCGGCACGCCCGCCCTTCCCGCCGACGCACGGCCCACCCACGACCACAGTGCGCTGTGGGCCCGCATTGAGGCAGCGGGCGTCAAAAGCTTTGGCAACCCGCATGCAGCGCAACTGCGCTGGCCACTGAACCGGGCTGAGGCGCTGCAATGGCTGGACCACTTCATCGACACCACACTGCCCCACTTTGGCGCCTATGAAGACGCCATGAGCACCCGCGGCGAGCGCTTGTTCCACTCGCTGCTGTCCTTCGCGCTCAACACCAAGATGCTGGGGCCGCAAGAGGTGGTGCAGCGCGCCGAGATCGCCTACCGCGCAGGCAAGGCCCCCCTGGCGGCGGTGGAGGGGTTCATCCGCCAGATTCTCGGCTGGCGCGAATACGTGCGCGGCATCTACTGGGCGCAGATGCCGGGGTACGACGGGCGCAACGCGCTGGGCCACACCACGCCGCTGCCCGCATGGTTCTGGACCGGCCAAACCCGCATGCGCTGCCTGTCGCACGCGGTAGGCCAGTCGCTCGACGGTGCCTACGCCCATCACATACAGCGGCTCATGGTGATCGGTAACTTTGCGCTGCTGGCCGGGCTGGACCCCGCAGCCGTACACCGCTGGTACCTGGGTGTGTACATCGACGCCTTTGAATGGGTGGAGTTACCCAACACCCTGGGCATGAGCCAGTTTGCCGACGGCGGCCTCCTGGCCACCAAGCCCTATGTGAGCAGCGCAGCGTACATCGACCGCATGAGCGACTACTGCAAGGGCTGCGCCTATGATCGCAAGCAGCGCACGGGCGAGTCCGCCTGCCCCTTCAACGCACTGTACTGGGACTTCTTCCTGCGCCACCAGGGCACGCTGGGCAAGAACGTGCGCATCGCCCTGGTGTACCGGCAGTTGCAGAAGATGCCGGATACCGACACGGCCGCCATCCGGGCACAAGCGAAGGCGCTGCTGGGTCGGCTGGACGATCTGTGACGGCTTACGCAGACCGCGCCCAGCACCGCCCGATGGCGGCCTGACGAGGCCTCAGCTACCCGCCACCTTCATGCGGTTGACCAGGATGGACCCCACGGTCTTGGCACCATGGTTGTAGGCATCGGCGCCCACGGCCTCAATGCCCTTGAGCATGTCCTTGAGGTTGCCGGCAATGGTGATCTCGTGCACCGGGTACGCAATGCGGCCGTTTTCGACCCAAAAGCCGCTGGCGCCGCGTGAATAGTCGCCCGTGACGTAGTTCACGCCCTGCCCCATCAGCTCGACCACAAACAGGCCGGTGCCCAGCTTCTGAAGCATGGCATCGAGGTTGTCACCAGGCTGGGTCAGGCGTGATGTCATCACCAGGTTGTGCGAGCCGCCGGCATTGCCGGTGGTCTTCATGCCAAGCTTGCGCGCCGAGTAGCTGGACAGGAAGTAGCCTTCCACGCGCCCACCCTGGACCACCTTGCGCGGGGCTACGCGAACGCCTTCTTCGTCAAACGGCGAACTGCCCTTGCCGCGCAGGATGAAGGGGTCTTCCAGGACATCGACATGTTTGGGGAAAACCATCTTGCCCAGCGAGTCGAGCAAAAAACTGCTTTTGCGATACAGAGAGCCACCGCTCACGGCCTGCACGAAACCGCCCAGCAGACCGGCGGCCAATGTGGATTCGAACAGCACCGGGCACTGCGTAGTGGCAATCTTGCGGCTGCCCAGGCGGCTCAGGGCGCGCTGGGCGGCATAGCGGCCCACATCCTGCGGCGAGGCCAGCTCATCGGCATTGCGCATGGAGCTGTACCAAACATCGCGCTGCATTTCAGAGTTTTTGCCGGGCAACGAGGCAATGGGTGCCACCGAAAAGCTGTGGCGCGAGCTCGCATAGCCGCCGCGAAACCCGCGCGTGTGGGCGCTGAAAAAATGGCTCTGCTGCGCGGACACGCCCGCGCCTTCGCTGTTCGTGATGCGCCGGTGCGTCTTGAATGCTGCGGCCTCGCACTCCATCGCAAGGCGCGCGGCACCCTCGCTGTCAATGACCCAGGGGTGAAAGAGTTGCAGGTCGCGATGCGTTTCGGGTGCAGCGATATCGTCGGCGTCGGGCAGGCCCGCCACGGGATCTTCGGCCGTGAAACGGGCAATGTCATAGGCCGCCTGCACCGTCTGCTCGATGGCGCGGCTGGAGAAATCAGAGGTGCTGGCGTTGCCGCGGCGCTTGCCAATGTACACGGTAACGCCCAGCGACTTGTCACGGTTGCGCTCCACGTTTTCGAGCTCGCCCTTGCGCACACTGACCGACAGGCCGCAACCCTCGGAGGCCTCGGCACCCGCGTCGGTGGCGCCCAGCTTTTTGGCGTGCGCCAGGGCGCGATCCACCAGCGCTTCAAAGAAAGGCCGGCTGTAGCTGAAGCCTTGTTGCGGAGTGTCGGAAGAGGTGGCGCGGTCAGACCCGGTGGCCCGGGCGGCGGCGGCGCGCACGGCGCCTAGGGTGGGTTTGTTCATAGCGGAGGCTATGATACTTGCCGCCGTGACGCACCTTGCTCACGGGCCCCCTTTGCCCCCAACCCATGTCACGCAAACCCAAAAAAGGCTACTTCGTGCGAGGCCAGTTCGTTGCCGAAGGCAGCGAACTGGACATCCAGCTCAAGGCCGAACTCAAAGGCACACCCGATGCCAGCCGAACCGACCTCAAGCGCGAAAGTGACGAACTGCAGGATCTGGGCAAAGAACTGCTGACGCTGCGCGCTGACCTGTTCAACGCCGTCGGGCTGCCCGACAAATTGGTGGACGCCCTGGCCGAAGCCAGGCGCATCACCAACTTTGAAGGCAAGCGCCGCCAGATGCAGTATGTGGGCAAGATCATGCGCAAGCTCGACCCTGAAGTGGTTCAGGCGGCCCGCCAGGCCCTGCAAGAGCAGCACAAGGGCTCGGCCACCGAGAAAATGCAGTTGCACCTGGCAGAGTACTGGCGCGACCGTCTGATTGCCGACGACGAGGCGCTGTCCGTGTGGATGGCAGAACACGCCGACACGGATACTCAGCAGCTTCGCGCGCTGATCCGCCAAGCCCGCAAGGACGCGCAGCCCGCCGGCAAACAGGCTAACGTACAGGTCTCGCAAGGCCTGGCACCGCGCAAGGGCCGCGCCTACCGCGAACTGTTCCAACTGGTGCGAGAGCACCTGGGCGGCCCCGCAGCGGTCGGTCACGGTCGCGGCGAAGTGGAGGATGAAGTCAATGACTGATACGCAAGAGGCCGCATCTGGCTTTGACCCGGTGCGCATCGGCATCGTCTCGGTGAGCGACCGTGCCAGTACCGGCGTGTACGAAGACAAGGGTCTGCCTGCGCTGCAGGACTGGCTCACGCGGGCCCTTTACAACCCCATCACCTTCGAGCCCCGCCTTATCCCCGACGAGCAGGATCGGATCAGCGCCACGCTGATCGAACTGGTGGATGCCGGCTGCAGCCTGGTGCTGACCACCGGCGGCACAGGCCCCGCCCTGCGCGACGTGACGCCCGAGGCCACGCTGGCCGTGGCCCACAAGGAGATGCCCGGTTTTGGCGAGCAAATGCGCCAGATCAGTTTGCAGTTTGTGCCCACCGCCATCCTGTCGCGCCAGGTTGCGGTGGTGCGAGGCCAGAGCGTGATCATCAACCTTCCGGGGCAGCCCAAGGCGATTGGGCAGACTCTTTCCGGACTACCGGCCACTCAAGCCAATCCGGCAGGCGTTCCCGGTATCTTTGCAGCGGTGCCATATTGTGTAGACTTGCTGGGCGGACCTTACTTGGAAACGCGCGAGGATGTGTGCAGATCGTTCCGCCCTAATAATGCGGTACGGCCCAGGAGGGGCTAAACCATAAAACGACCACCCTGATGCAGGCAGGTCGAGACGACCATCAGACCATCATGAGTACTCCCCCACCCAAACCATCCGGAGCCGAACGTCGCGTACAGCCCAGACGCGTGTTACGGGTACAGGCAGAACTCCATATTGCCGGTCGCCCCCCCATGTCGGTGCGCACCATGGACATCAGCGAGGGCGGTCTCAGTGTGCTGTGCTTGGTCAGTTTGCCAGCGCACACCGAGTGCGTCGTGCATCTGCCCTTGCCCGTACCGCCCAGCGGACGCAAGCCGCTGAAGTTGCGTGCCATCGTCCTGTACGCAATCCTGAGCAGCAGCGGAGGCGGGTTCCAGCTAGGGATGTCAACCCCCAACCTGGATGATGCGACCCGGGCGGCCATCCTGCTGTACATCAAGAACTGACCCTTCCGGGGCCCTCAGGCTCACGGCCGAGACGCACCGATGCAAGGTGGTCTCACTTTCCCACCAGCTCATTGAGTTTGCCAGCCTCGAACTGCTCTTTGAGGGCTGCATCGCACGGCACACAGTCCTTGGCCCCGCTATGAGAGGCCGACAGCTTCTCAATGGCCTGCCATAGCAGCGTGATCTGGTGATCCTGGGTGGCTGCGTTGTCAATCAGCCCCCGCATGGCCTGCGAGAGCGGATCGTCGTCCTGCGTGATGCCGTATGCCGTGAACTGGCGAGCTTGCTGCGACTCGGTGACGTCGGCGCTCTCGCCGACCTTGGACGGAATGATGCGCGCAGGGATGCCCACGGCCGTGGCGCCAGCGGGCACGGGCTTGATGACCACCGCGTTACTGCCAATCTTGGCGCCGTCGCCGACCTCGAAACCGCCCAGCACCTTGGCGCCCGCACTGACCACCACGTCCTTGCCCAGCGTGGGGTGGCGCTTGGCGCCCTTGTACAGGGAGGTACCGCCCAGCGTGACCCCCTGGTAAATGGTGCAGCCGTCTCCGATCTCGGCGGTCTCGCCCACCACCACCCCCATCGCATGATCGAAGAAGACCCGTTCGCCAATCTTGGCGCCGGGGTGGATCTCGATACCGGTGAACCAGCGCGCAAAGTGCGACGTGAACCGGCCGAGCCACTTGAAACCGTGATTCCAGAACCAGTGGGCCGGCCGGTGCAGCCAGATAGCGTGCAAACCTGGGTAGCAGGTGATCACCTCCCACGTACTGCGCGCAGCAGGGTCGCGGTCGAGGATGCACTGGATGTCTGAACGCAGGCGAGCGAACATGGGTGAACTCTTTGATGTAAGGCTGGCCAGTCTAGCGTTTTGGGTGCGCAGCCTCGATCATGGCTTTGGCGACACCGCGCAGGATATGGATTTCCTCCGGCGCCAACTGCGCCCGATTGAAAAGCTGGTTCAGGCGGGGCATCAGCTTCTTGGGTGCGGCCAGGTCGAGAAACCCGATGGTTGTCAGCGCCTGCTCCCAATGATCCAACATCCCCGCCACCTGGGCCGCATCCGCCTGGATGCGAGCGGGTGTTGCGTCCTGTACCTCGAATCCACCCAGCGCTAGACGCCACTCATAGGCAATGACCTGGATGGCCGCGCCCAGGTTGAGCGAGCCGAACGTCGGGTTCGTCGGAATCGACAGGGCCACATGGCAGCGGTAAACATCCTCGTTGGCCATGCCAAAACGCTCAGATCCAAACAGGAAGGCCACGCCTGTCTGCGCAGCCGATCCGGGAGATGCAGCATCGGATTGATGAATGTTTTCAGCCTTCCGCGCGGATCCCGTGGCGTCAAGATGCTCCTTATTCAATAGCATTTCGAAATGCTGGCGGGGCGCTGCCGTGGGTGGGCCGAAGTCGCGGGGGGTCATCGCCGTGGCGCAAAGGTGGCTCATGCCCTCCAGCGCCTCATCCAGCGTGGCCACGATGCGGGCGTTCGCCAGAACATCCAGCGCCCCACTGGCGCGCTGGATGGTTTCTTCCCGACGCAGCACGTTCGGCCAGCGGGGGGCGACCAGCACAAGGTCATCAAACCCCATGGTTTTCATCGCGCGCGCGGCGGCGCCCACATTGCCGGCATGGCTGGTCTGGATCAGGATGAATCGGGTCTTCATGGGTGGCACATGGCTGGAGACACAACGGCGGCTAGGAGCCTGTCGGACTTGGAAATCGTCGGCTGCAAATCGACCGCAGCGGTCCATTTTTAACCGCCTTTTTGCCCCATAGCTCGGCTATGGGGCTGCAAATTCGGCAAAAACTGTCCTCGCTCTCGCCGATTTTCGCTTT
>NZ_JBKDRI010000079.1:0-9905 GCF_046341535.1 Acidovorax sp.
GGATGGTCGCAGCGGTGCCGGGCAATGCATGCCCTGGTGCGCGACCCATTGTTCTGCTCAGAGCGCCCGCAGTGGTGAGCAGGTTGCCAGTAACGCGCGTTCGCCCGGTCCGGGGTGCACTGCGTTCAAATGCGGCGCTCCGCGCGCTGCCAAGGTTGAGATATGGAAAGCTATGTTCTCGACTGGGCCAACCTGCTGCTGCGCTGGGTCCATGTCATCACCGCCATCGCCTGGATCGGCTCGTCGTTTTACTTTGTTTTTCTGGACAGCAGCCTGACGCCGCCCGAAGACGAAGACCTGAAAAAGCAGGGCGTGAGCGGGGAACTGTGGGCCGTGCACGGTGGCGGCTTTTATCACCCGGTCAAGTTCGCGGTCTCGCCACCGCAATTGCCCAAGCACCTGCACTGGTTCTTCTGGGAGAGCTACAGCACCTGGATCAGTGGGTTTGCGCTGTTCACGGTGTCGTATCTCTACAGCGCCAGCACCTACCTGATCGACAAGTCGCGCATGGACTGGGCACCCGCCACCGCCATCGTGGTGGCTCTGGCGTTTTTCGTGGTGTTCTGGTTGCTCTACGACGCTGTCTGCCGCATTTTTGGACAAAGAAAAAACGGCGACGCCATCGTGGGTGCGCTGGTGTTCGTGCTGGTTTGCGTGGCCTCGTGGCTGGCGTGCCACTGGTTTGCCGGTCGTGCCGCCTTTTTGCTGGTGGGCGCGATGATCGCCACCGCCATGAGCGCCAACGTGTTCTTCTGGATCATTCCCGGCCAGCGCACCGTCATCAGCCAGATCAAGGCGGGCCAGCCGGTGGACCCCATCCACGGCCAGCGCGGCAAGCAGCGCAGCGTGCACAACACGTACTTCACGCTGCCCGTGATCTTTGCCATGCTGAGCAACCACTACAGCTTTACCTGGAGCCACCCGCACAACTGGCTGGTGCTCATCCTGATGATGTTTGCGGGGGCTGCCATCCGCCAGTTCTTCGTGATGCGACACGGCTACAAGCTCGGTCGTAACGGCAATCCGCTGCCCTATGCGCTGGCCGGTGTGGCAGTGATCGTGGGCGCCGTGGTGTGGATGCGCCCCGCGCCCGTGCCGCCCCTGGCTGCAGGTGCTGTGGGGGCAGGGGCTTCTGGATCAAATTCGGCAGGCTCTGCAGCCCCACCTGACTACAAATCGGTGCAGGCGGTTCTGGAGCAACGCTGCTACCTGTGCCACGGGGCGCAGGTGCAGATGAAGAACCTGCGTGTGGACTCGGCCGATTCGGCAAAGCAGCATGCTCAGGCGATCTACCAGCAGGTGGTCGTAACCAAGTTGATGCCGATGAACAACGCCACCGGCATCACCGACGCGGAGAGGGCCTTGATCAGCCGCTGGTTTGAGGCGGGTGCGCCCGTGCCCTAGTCGTGAATCCGCGTCGGTGCGCGCCGGTGCGATGAGCGGCCGTGACCAGCCCACGCAGTGGTGTCATCGGGGCCTTGCAGCACACGGCGCTGCTGGCGCTGCAATGCTCTGCGGCCGAGGCCTGATTGGAAGAACCACCACCTGGTGTTCATGTCGGCGAGGTCACCCGCCGGTTTCTAGGATGGCGTGGAGGCGACGAAAAACCCTGCGGTAAGGAGCTCAAACGGTGTCCCTTAAGGCGGCGCAGGTCCGTCACTGCAAAATCTACGCATGCAACACTTAGCCCATTCCAACCCATTGGCAGCATGCCCGGACTACCGTACCGAGCCGCGTGCGTTCCTGCGCGCGCTGTTTGACGCGGCGGTGCGGGATGCGCAACCGCTGCACGGCATGCACCGCTATCTGCCCAAGCCGCCGGCCGCGGGGCGCACGGTAGTCCTTGGTGCTGGCAAGGCAGGCGGTGCGATGGCGCAGGCGCTGGAGACGCTGTGGCCGGTGGATGCTCTGCTGTCCGGGCTCGTGGTTACGCGTTACGGACATGTGCCGCCGCGCCCACCAGGCCTTGCGCAGCGCATCGAAGTGGTGGAGGCCGCCCATCCCGTGCCCGACGCGGCCGGTCTGAATGCCTCACAGCGGATCCTGGCGCTGACCCAGGGGCTCACCGAAGACGACCTGGTGTTGTGCCTGATCTCTGGCGGCGGCTCGGCACTGCTGACGCTGCCGTGTGATGGGCTCACGCTCGACGACAAGCAGCGCATCAACCGCGCGCTGCTCGACAGCGGGGCACACATTGGCGAGATGAATTGCGTGCGCAAGCACCTCTCGCAGATCAAGGGTGGGCGGCTGGCCGCAGCCTGCGCGCCTGCGCGCGTGATCACGCTCACCATCAGTGACGTGCCGGGGGATGATCCCTCGGTCATTGCCAGCGGACCTACGGTGCCGGATGCCAGCACCTGCGCTGACGCACTGGAGATCCTGGCGCGCTATGGAATTGCCGTGCCTGCGTCGGTGCAAATTGCGCTGCAGGCAGGCTCGCTGGAGACGCCCAAACCTGGCGATGCGCGGTTTGCAGGCCATGAGGTCCACCTGATTGCCACGCCGTGGAGCGCGCTGCAGGCTGCAGCCGATGTGGCGCGCTCCGTGGGGTTGGCGGTGCATGTACTGTCGGATGAGATTGAGGGTGAATCGCGCGAAGTGGGCAAGGTGCATGCCGCCCTGGCGCGCGCCGCAGCGCGCCGCGGCCAGCCGTTTGAAGCACCTTGTGTCGTGCTGTCAGGCGGCGAGACCACGGTGACCGTGCGGCCCCGTCCACCAGGCGCTGTGCGCGGTCGAGGCGGTCGGTCTGGGGAGTTTGCCCTTGGCCTGGTTCAGGGGCTGCAAGCGCAGGCTGGCGTATGGGCGCTGGCAGCCGACACCGACGGAATCGATGGCAGTGAGGACAATGCAGGCGTCTTTGTGAGCCCCGACACTCTGGGGCGTGCCGCGGCGGCTGGCCTTCGTTTGGACGACCATCTTTCGCGCAACGATGCCTGGGGCTTTTTTTCAGGGCTCGACGACCTGCTGATGACCGGACCCACGCATACCAATGTCAATGACTTTCGGGCGCTACTTATTTTGTAGCACCTAAAGCACTGGCAATGCGCGTATATGGCCTTTTTCCTCAGTATCTCTGCCCCTGCCGATCCCCGGGTAGGCGCCGTTGGCCTGTGCTCGCGTTTGATCCCTGCAACTGGGTGGTTCATCAGGTGCATGGTGCCTGCTCGGTGCGGCATCCGCGGCCCTCAGCCCCTTTGCGGCGAGCAGCCTGGGGAGTCGGGCGGCGGGAGGGTGCCCCGAAAGCCGGTGCACAGTGCGTTGGCGCAAGAACTGGCGCGCCGCCCGTACCTGCATCATGCGTGTTTGATCTCGCTCAATGCCCATCCCGGGTCGGCGCGGCACATTGCTTGTCATGCTGCCCTCTACCTACTTTTCGCTCCCTCCGGAAACCGAACTCATCGCCGCGGGCACAGTGCTGCGTCGGCGAAACGAGGTGCAAACCGCAGTGCTGCACCTGGAGAGCGGCCGGGTGCTGCGGGGCGTGCTCGAAGGGGGCCTGATGCGCCACCAGCTCGGTGCCGTGGAAGGCCCTTTCTGGCTCGATGCCGCATCGGCGCTGCTGGGCTTGCCGTTGCCGGTGGATATGGTGGCCGACACCTGCGTGCAGGTGCGCCGGCTTCCGATCGAAGGCTTTCGCCACGATCTGGCGCGCATGCCGGAGGGTGCGCGCGGCTTGTTGCTCGACATGGCGCTGGGCTATCGGCAGCAGTCGGAACTGGCAGTCAGCCGCCTCGCACAGGATGCCGAAGGGCGTTGCGCCAAATGGCTGCTGAACCACGCCACGGCGGACCACAGCGGCGCGATGAAGGTCACCCTGCATCAGCGCAAGCGTTTGATCGCTGCGCAGTTGGGCATTGCGCCCGAGACCTTCTCCCGTGTGCTGCGCCACCTGCGCGAGGCTGGTCTGGTCGATGGCACCGGCAACGTGCTCAGCCTGCCTCAGCCGCGCGCACTGCAGTCGATGGCTGGCTGCTGACCGCTGGCGGCGCCCTCGCTGGGGCAGCGCGATGGACCATCCCATCGGGCCGCGCCTGCGCCGATCGAGTGCAGCATGCGCCAGCTCAATACACCGGGCTGATGGATGCGCAAGATGCTCGCAAAGTGTCGGTGCGTCAGGGTTTTTCCCCGTGGTTCTCTGAGGGTTCCACCCAGGCCTCTGGAGGGATGCGGTGCGTATATTCGCTCAGAATTCCTCTGGCCGGACCTTGCCAATGCCTTCTGCTTCCCGCCGCTGCAACCTGCTGCGCCCACGCGTTGGGGAGCGCGCATGACGGCGGCCCGCTCGCCGGTACCGCACACCGATTCACCGGGCTGGCACCTGCCCGGAACCCTCGTTGTGCGGCTGATGTTGGTGGCCGTACTTGCGGTGGGTTTATCAGGCGCGCTGGCGGCGTGGGTCGTGACCAGGGCGTCGTCCCAGGAAGCCATTCGCCGCGTGGTGGGTCAGCAGACGGAAGAAGTAGAGGTCGTAGCTCGTCTGTTGGCCAGCAAGATCGAGCAGAGCCAAAAGGTGCTTCGCACCGTGGCGGGCGGCATCACGCCCGTGACCCTGACCTCTCCTTCTTCGCTGGAGTGGTTGCTTCAACAAGGCCTGCCAGCCGTGCAGTTCTTCGACACCATGCAGGTCGCGCGCGACAACGGCGAGCTGAGCCTGAATCTGCGCGGCGGCCGCATACATGACGCAACCGAGCTTGACCCTGCTGAGCGCGACGTGCTGCGCCGCACGCTGGTGGACGGCAAGCCGCTGGTATCCGAGCTGATTGCTGGCCGCACGAGCGAGGCGCGCGTCATGTTCACCATGCCGCTGCATCGCGACGACGGGTCCGTGCTGGGGGTGGTGGCCGGGGCCTTGCGTCTGCAGTCTCAGGGACTGCTGCCTCCGTCGATGACCCTGCCGGCCCGCGATGACTCGCGCCTGATGGTGTTCACCCGCGATGGCACCATCCTCTCGCATTCAGACCCGTCCCGCATCATGGGCAAGATCAGCGATGAGCCTGGCCTGGGTTTGGTGTATCCGCGCTGGCTCAAAGAGCCCTTGCCCCTGGTGGCCCGGGGGGTGACCCACGTGCAGCGTGACCATGTCGTGAGCGTGGCGGGTATGCCCCTGCCCCAGTGGATGGTCGCCCGCGTGAGTACCTCACAGGCGTTGCTGGCCCCTCTGGCCGGAGCCCAGCGCAGCGCCTGGTGGCTGGCCGCAGTCAGCATGGTCGCCTGCGGGGTGGTCGCCGCCGGTCTGATCGCCCGGATGGCGCGGCCGCTGGCTCGGCTCACCCACAGCGCGCGGCAGCTCCAAGCGCAGGGCATCCTGGGTGTGGCGACCGCCCCGATCGACTGGCCCGTTGCGGATGGCGAAGTGGGCGAACTCGCGGAGATCTTTCGACGACTGGCACAGCAGCGCAGTGCCCAGCAGGCACACCAGGCAGCGTTGGACGGCCAGTTCAAGGCCATCCTCGACCATGCATCCGTCGGCATCGTGATCTCGCGAAACGGTGTCCTGGAGGTTGTGGGACGCCAGGCGGCCCTGATGCTCGGCTATGCCGCCCAAGAGCTCGAGGGTCGACCGGCCCGGACGCTGTACGCGAGCGACGCTGACTACGAGCGGATGGGTGAACGGGTACAGACCGAGTTCGGGTCACACGGTGCCTTCGACGCCGACGTGTGCTTCACCCGCAAGGATGGCTCGCCTGTCTGGGCGCGCGTGCAGGGTCGGGCTGTGCAGCCTGAAGAGATGGCTGGCGGCACCGTGTGGATCCTGGAAGACATTACAGCCGCACGCGAAGCGCAGTCTCAGCATCTGTGGGAGCGAACGCACGACGCGCTGACGCGTCTGTACAACCGGGCTGCGTTCGAGGAAAAACTCAAGTCGCTTCTGGTCGAGCGAGCTGCGCGGCTGCGTCAGCCGTCACACGAAGACGGCGAGCCAGCGGGTGATGGCGTAGTTCTGTTTCTGGACCTTGACCACTTCACACTCGTCAATGATGTGGCCGGCCACGACGCGGGCGACGATGTTTTGCGGCATGTAGCCCGTTTGCTGGAATCGAACGTGCGCACGATCGGTTGGGCAGCCCGCCTGGGCGGTGACGAATTCGCGGTGGTCTTGCCTGGGTGTTTTCCGGCCCGCGGCCAGGCGGTGGCAGAGCAACTGCGCGCCGCGGTGCAGGCGTGGCAGCCGTCTTACCAGGGACGCAGTTTCACCTTGGGGGCGAGTATCGGGATGGTCGTGCTGGATGCCAGCCTGCAAGACGTCGCATCGGTGCTGTATGCGGCGGACATGGCGTGCTACGACGCCAAGCGCGCGGGACGCAACCGTGTGGAGACACGCCACGCGGGGCAGCCCAGCGCATCGGGGCGTATGGCGTTGGGCGCTGTGTAACGAAGGCCGCGATGCCCCAAAAAGCTACAGGATCCGGCCGTACCACCACACTGACAAGCCCGCCGCGGCCAGCGCGAGCACTGCACCCAACAGGGCCAGCAGTGCCGAGATCTCGGTTTCTTTCTTTTCCACCGTCAATCGCGAGCTCAGGGTTTCATACACCTTTTTGAGGTCCGCGGCGGTGGCGGCATGAAAGTACTCCGCATTGGTCAGGTTGGCCACGGTCTTGAGGGTTTCTTCGTCCAGCCGCACTCGCATCGACCAGCCGTCAAAGCCGATCGTCTCGCCCTGCACGGTGCCCACGCCCACCGTGTAGACGCGCACACCCCGGTCGGCGGCCCACTTGGCGGCTTCCAGGGGGTCCACACCGGTGGTGCGCTGGCCATCGGTCAGCATGATCACGGCGGCGGAGCTGTAGGAGCCCGGCGCCACCGGCACAAAGGCCTTGGCCTGGTCCTGCTGCTTGGCGATTTCGTCGATGGATTTTGGGCGCATCGCCTGGCGGCCGCCAAGGGCAGAGATGTCGATGCCCGCGTCGGGAAAGATGGTGGCTAGCGACAGCATGATGCCGTTGCCGGTGGCGGTGCCACGCTGAAGCTGGAAACTGTCGATAGCCTTGATCAAATCCTCGCGGCTTTGCGTGGGTAGCTGCGCCAGTTGGGCGCTGCCCGCGAATGCCACGATGCCCACGCGTACATGCCGCGGCAGCTCGGCGATGAAGGCCTTGGCAGCGTTTTGCGCGGCGGTGATGCGGTCGGGCTCCACATCGGTGGCGCGCATGCTTCCTGAGACGTCCATGGCCAGCATGATGGTCTGATTCTGCGCGGGCAGCGTGATCACGGCCATGGGGCGGGCGGCAGCCAGCAGCAGCGCGATCAGCGCCAGCAGGAAAAGCAGCGGTGGAATGTGGCGGCGCAGGCGCTGCCCTGCACCCATGGCCTCGCGCACCAGCGACAGACTGGAGTAAGTCAGCGCGGTCTTCTTGCGCCGATGCAGCAGCCACCAGTACAGCAGAGCCAATAGGGGCGCAAGCAGCAGCAGCCAGAGCAGGGTGGGCCAGATGAAAACCATGGTCGTAGCGTCCTCGGGTGCAATCGGCGTCGGTGTTGACAGGCGGTATGGGCAATGGACGAGCTGGACCTCAGGCCGCTCGCTGCGCTGCGCGGCGCGGGGCTCGCACACGCCGCTGGCGTAGATCCAGGAAGCGCAGCAGCGCGTCCATCAGGTGGTCGTCGGTGCACAGCTCCAGGGTGTCGGCGCCAGCCCTGGAGAGCGACTGGCGCACGGCGGCCTCGCGGTCGGCGGCCAGCTGCGCGAAACGCCGCCGGAACGCCGCATCGTGGGTGTCCACCTGCAGCTGCTCGCCCGTTTCGGCGTCGCGCAGGGTGATCATTCCGACGTCCGGCAGCTCCAGCTCCAGCGGGTCCAGCAGGCGCACGGCGACCACGTCGTGGCGCTGGGCCAGCTGGCCCAGTGGCTTGTCCCAGCCGGGCATGCTGATGAAGTCCGACACCACAAACACGGTGCTGCGGCGCCGCAGGTTGGCCATGGCTGTGTGCAGCAGCACCTGTAGATCGGTGGTACCGCTGCCAGTCACTGGCTTGCCCCGTGCAAGCGCCGTGTTGGCACGGTGCGGGGCCAGCAGGTGGTGCACCAGATGCAGCACATGGGCGCGGCTGCTGCGGGGCGGCAGCACCGTATCGACCGCACCGCCAGCCGACGGTCCGGTGCCGTAGAGCATGGCCCCCACGCGGTTGCCGTGGCGGGTGAGCAGGCGTGCCAGCACCGCGACAAACCCGGTGAGGATGTCGCGCTTGGCGTTGCCCTGGGGTCCGAAGTTCACCGATGGGCTGACGTCCAGCAGAAACCAGGCCGACATCTCGCGGTCTTCGGTGAACACGCGGACGTGGGGGGTGTTCAGCCGGGCGGTCACGTTCCAGTCGATGTGACGCACGTCATCGTGCGGCTGGTATTCGCGCAGGTCGGCCAGGTCCAGGCCACTGCCCCGCATCAGCGTGCGGTAGTCGCCCTGGAGCAGCCCATCCAGCACGCGGATCACCTTCCATTCCAGTTCTCGCAACAGTCTGTCGGCCTGACCTGGCAGGTTGGGCAGCGGCCGGGGCAAGTGGCCCGGTGCTGACCGACCGGCCGGGGTTGACGCCGGGTGTACAGGTGGCGGCTGGACGTTGCTCATGGCAGTTGCGCTGGTGCGGGCGTGCGTCTTGCCTCAGGCTGCCTTGCGCTCATGGTGCAACGGGCGCGCTGGGGGCGCCACCTTGGCCATGATGCGGGTGATCAGGGCATCGGCATCGAGCCCTTCGGACAGGGCTTCGTACGACAGCGCAATCCGGTGGCGCAGCACATCGGCGGCCAGGTCGGTCATGTCTTCGGGCAGCACGTAGGCGCGTCCGCGCAGCATGGCCAGCGCCTGCGCGCCTTCGGCCAGGGCAATGGTGGCGCGGGGGCTGGCGCCGCAGCTTATGTGACCCGCCATTTCCTTCAAGCCGTGGCGGGCCGGGTCGCGGGTCGCTGCCACCAGCTTCACGGCGTACTGCAGCAGGGATGGGTCCACGTACACGGTGCGGCACTCGGCCTGCAGTGCAGCCAGTTGCGCCGTGGTGGCCACCGGCAACACCTGCACGGGCGGGTCCAGCGCCCGCTGGGCAATCACGAACTCTTCCTCCTCGCTGGGGTAGCCCAGCAGCACCTTCATCATGAAACGGTCAACCTGGGCCTCGGGCAGGGCGTAGGTGCCTTCGGTCTCGATGGGGTTTTGCGTGGCCATCACGAGGAAAGGCTCGGGCACTTTGTGCGTCTCGCCGGCAATCGTCACCTGGCGCTCCTGCATTACCTCCAGCAGCGCGCTTTGCACCTTGGCGGGTGCGCGGTTGATTTCATCGGCCAGCAGCAGGTGGGTGAACACCGGGCCCAGTGAGGTGCTGAACTCGCCTGTCTTTTGGTTGTACATGCGCGTTCCCACCAGATCGGCGGGCACCAGGTCAGGCGTGAACTGGATGCGCTTGAAGCTGCCCTGAACGGTGCAGGCCAGCGTCTTTACGGTCAGCGTCTTGGCAAGCCCCGGCACGCCTTCGACCAGCAGGTGGCCTTGCGCCAGCATGGCCACCATCACGCGCTCCAGAAAGCGGTCTTGCCCGACCACGACGCGTTTGACCTCGTAGAGCACCTGTTCCATCAGGGTGGCCGTGGTGGCGTTGCTTGAGCCCGACAGGCTCCCGGGCGGGGTTGGTTCCATGGTGTGTGTCCTAAGTGGATAGATTCGGTGCATCAGAACGGAGACATGCCCACGGCCGAAGCCGCGTTTTCGATCGGCACGGCAAAGGCGATACCCAAAAACGTACGGGCTGGCGTGGGGTTGAGGATGGCCGTGACAATCCCAACCACTTCGCCATCGAGCGTGACCAGCGGCCCGCCCGAGTTTCCAGGATTGGCGGCGGCGTCAAACTGGATGAGATTGCTGAGCTGACTCTTGCCTTCGGGCGAGGTGAATTCGCGCTTGAGCCCCGACACCACG
>NZ_JBKDRI010000080.1:0-28944 GCF_046341535.1 Acidovorax sp.
AGCGAAAATCGGCCCCAGCGAGGACAGTTTTTGCCGAATTTGCAGCCCCATAGCCGAGCTATGGGGCAAAAAGGCGGTTAAAAATGGACCGCTGCGGTCGATTTGCAGCCGACGATTTCCAAGTCCGACAGGCTCCTAGAGTACACAAAGGCCCCGATGAGCGGCGAGCTCAGCAGGTGCAGGTTGCGAATCCATCGATAGGGAAGTTTCATAACTCAACTCCTCGGGCGGTTGGGGCAGCAGTGGGGCACAGATACGTCGCGGAATCTTCACGCCGGTTTACGCTCTGGATCAAGCGGGCGCAGCAGCCGCTCGGACAGGGCCGCGACCATGGCGCGCGGAGCAAAGCGGTTGGCGAACACCAGAACCTGGTTGCCCAGCCCGACCACACGCGACATCCCGCCCGATAGCATCAGCTCGATGCCCGCACGCGCAACCGCCCCCGGATCGGCGCGACTGGCTACCCCAAAGTGATGCCCGCCGGCAATGCGACGGGGATCGACCTCGTCGAAGAAAGCCGTGGCCGTGGGCCCGGGCGACAGGCAACTGACGCTGACTCCGAAGTCCTCCATCTCTTTGGCCAGCGCCTCGGAGAAGTTGAGCACGAAGGCTTTGGATGCGCCATAGGCCCCGAAATACGGTGTGGGCTGGTAGGCCGCTGCCGAAGCGATGTTCAGGATACGACCCGAACCGCGGTGCTTCATCTGGGCTCCAAAGCGGTGGCACAGTTCGGCCACGGCCACGATATTGAGCTGCAGCATGCGCTGAAGGCGCTCGGGGTCGATGGCCACATGCTCCTCGACCATGCCGAACCCGGCGTTGTTGACCAGCATGTCGATGTCAAGCCGCAAGCGGCAGGTCTCGTCAAACAGTCGCTGTGAGGCCCCTGGCTCTGACAGGTCGATGGCCAGGGGGAATACCTCGCAGCCATGCGCCTGTTGCAAGGACTCGGCCACGGCGTGAAGCCGATCAGCCCCCCGGCTGACCAACACGAGCCGGTGGCCACGCGCTGCCAGCAAGCGCGCCATCTCAAGCCCGATGCCGCTGCTGGCTCCGGTGAGCAGCGTGGTCGTCACCGGCGCCAACGGGACTTCGAAGGGCTGCGCGCTCAGGGAGCGGACGGGATGTGAATACATGGACATAAAGGTTTTCCCAAGTTAGAAAACGTAGAAACCAGCAGAAACAATGTTACCCATTGACCGTGAAAAATCAGTACCGCAAGCTCACACGCAAATCCACGGGCTTGCCAGGGGTGACCGTAAAGCGGGATTCCTCCCACTTGGGGCTGGACAGTGCATAGGTGCGGTTGTTGGACACTCCATATCCTTCGGTGGGCACGCCGAGCAGATTCTTGTCAAGCCGACCGTTGCTGTTCTCGTCGTGAACAACGGCGACCGCATAGGTGCCAGGTACCAGTTGGCTGAACACGCAAGCGCCACGAGCACCGTCGATCGCCACGCGAACGGTTCGCAGGCCCTCACCATCCGGAAAGTCGGCAGCCTCGTTGAAAAGTCGGCAATTCAAGACCCCCTGAAGATTGCGCAGCGACGCAACCTCCAGACGCAGCTGCCCGGCCTCGTCGGCTGTAACAGGCTGACCGTGGAGTGCGAGCGTCAGGCCCGCCACCAGGGCTGCAAGCCCCGAGGCGGATGCAAGGCGCAGCGAAATTTTGGCGTTTGGAATCAGAGATGGAGTGGGCATGGTGGTATTGACTTTCAGGTCAGGGTGGAGGGAATGGAATCGGTGATGGGGGCGGACCCTGCCAAGGGGCCCGAAGGCGAGCCTGAAGCAATCGCGGCAGGGGCAAGGCCGAGCCCGGCCAGGGCATCCAACACCGCCAGGCGCGTGAGGCCTTCGCCCTCGGTGTCGAACGGGGTGATACCTTCGATCTCGAGACTCACCGGCCCGTGTACCGCGGCCCAGAGTCGCACTGCGGATGCAAGCGGGTTGTCCACGCGCGCCCCGAGCGCGGCATGCGCCTGTGCAACGGCCTCTTCGAGGGCGCCAAGCGCCTGCCGGGCCTGCTGGCGTGAGAAGTCGGTAGGCACATGGTCCGGCAGCGCGTTGCCGAACATCACACGGAACAGGTCTCGATGGGCCAGCGCGAAACTGCGGTAGGACATCATGATCGGCAGCAGGGCCCGAACCGGGTCGCGGTGTCGGCGCCGCTCCCGCTCCACGGTGAAGCGCAGCAATGCGAAACCTTCTACCTTGAGCGCTTCACTCAGCCCGCCCTTGCTCCCAAACAGGGTGTAAACAACCTTGGTGGAACAGTTCGCGCGCTGCGCCAGCGTGCGCAGGGTCAGCGCCTGGGGACCTTCTTCAGCGAGCAGCTTGCCAGCGAGATCCAGCAGGCCACGTCGGGCCGCTGCATCCCCCTCGCGCCGAACGGCTTGGTAGTCAAAGCCTGGGTCGTTTGAAATCATGGGTAACAGTGTTACCAAAACAATCCGTAATGTCAAGGACTCTTTCGCGCCAGCCACCAGTTCCTTGCCGGAAGGACCCGGGGCCGCACCCAGACGTAGCAGTTGTTGCGATTTCGGCATCCACGGTTCCCCGATCACCGCGATGGCTTGCAGTGCGATGGCGACCCGTGGGGGCAGCAGAAAGGACGGGGTGATGATGGTTCCCGGCGTCGGGCAGTGTGTTGGAAGGCCGGCTGTGCGCCACCTTGATCTTCCACCATGCCTCCTGGCTGCGCGTGTTTGGGGCCCGCGAGTGACGGGCTCCGCGCTTGCGCGAAAAGCGTGTGAACCCCGCCGCCATCGACAGCTCGTAAAGCGCTGGTGATGGAAAGTAAATGTTTGGTAAGGCCTGCACACACCACCGCATGGCGAATCTAAACTGACCCGCAAGCGATGGATGTCCCGTGTTGAACTGTTCGAGGAATGCGTGATGACGACGACCTGGAATCTTGTGAGCAGTGCAACCCAGGTGGCATGTGTGAACCTGCCCAGGACTGCAAACCCTTATGCCGACCTACCAAACGTGGCTGCCACTGAACATGGTCGGCGTCGGCCCCCTGGACTTGGCAAGCTCCAGGCTCAGCGCGCTGCGGCCGTCAGCCCTCTCCCGCCGCATCGTCGAAGCTGCCACAGGCGCCAAAGTGCTGTCGGCGCGCCCTGACTCGGCTTTCGTTGCACCCGTAGTTTCGCCTTTTTTACCGCCCGAAGGAGATTCACTATGAACCGCCTGCTACTCTCACTGTTCACAGCCGCTACGGTGCTGATCGCCGCCTGCGGCGGTGGCAGTGGTTCTGATGCCACGCCCGCACCGTCGCCCTCGCCCGCACCTTCCCCGGCACCTGCGCCTTCCCCTGCACCTGCACCGTCGCCAGCACCTGCTCCGTCTGCTGCCTGGCGCGGGCCACTGAAGGTCTCGCACCAGGGCGTCAACGTCAATGTCGTGGTCGACAAACCCGCAGGTAACACCTTTGATGTGCTGCTCGTCTATCACGGTACCGTGATGCGGGACGATCTGATCATGGCGGCTGCGAATGACACGCTTGACAGCTTTCGCCGACTGATCGATGACCCGACGCTCATGGTCGTGAGCGTGGCCTACCCCGAAGAGAACTTGATGATCGGTGACAACCTTACGCACGCCGAGGCTGCGTTACTGTGGGTCAAGAACCAGGCGGCAAGCCAGCTTGGCGTCCAGATTCGCCACATCTTTCTTGGTGGCCACTCGCAAGGCGGCTACCTGGTCACACGGCTCAACACCTTGCATCCAACGCGAGGAGTCATTGCCAATGCGCCGGGCCCGCTTGATCTGGTGTTGCGCTGTCGGCTCGAAGAGGATGGAGCGATTGCCGACGGTGAGCACTGCGCGCGCCTGCGCAACGCCTACGGAACCACGGCGGCGAATCCGACCGCATACATGGCGCGGTCGCTGCGCAGTTTCACAACTGGTTACCAGGCCGACATCCTTTTCGTGCAGGGCCTGGAAGACTCGCGTCTGATCCAGATGGAATCGTGGCCGGGATTCAGAAAGCAAGTCGAGGCCTGTACGAATTGCAAGGGCGTACAGTTCCTCGAAGTGACTGGGCAGGGCCACCCTGCGCTGTTCAACAGCACGCAGGCGCGCGATGTCTTCCGCGCATTTCTCAACGCGCGGCGCTGAGCCGCCGCCCGCCTTTGCTTGGCCGGGAGTGTGCGAGCATGAAGCCAGCGCGTGGAGACAAAGCCGCCGTCCGCAAACTCAACACTGGAGGATGCCAAATTGACATCCAACTCGCCAATGCCGCTGTGCGCGAGCGGGCGCGGGCCCGTGGGGAGAAGCAACGCAGCCAGAGTGCCGCAGCACAGTTCCATCGGGGGTGTGGCGCTCAGCCTCAACTGGATTTGGCGCTCAAACCCGAGAAAGTTTGCACGCCTTGGGCGTCGTGGAACATCAGAGAGCGAACTGGTGAAACATGCGGGCCAGGTGCATTTGGCGACAGCGCGATCGACCGACATCATCAAAGCCCCGTCAGGCATCAGAGCTGAATCCATCAGGGCCACCGACTGAACGCTACTGGTATTCCCCAAGACGTTGGAGGCGGCGCAGTGTCAGTGATGCGCAAGACGTCACGTTTTCAAGTGGGGCAGCACTTTCCCCTCCACCATCAAATCGGGATTGTCGGCGCGCGGAGCTGGGCCGCCAGTCGAGGGCTGCCTCGGCGTGCAGCGCGGCCGACAGCCATCAGGCGGCACTGGCGATGAAGGGTTCGACAAGTGCGACGAAGCGGTTCGGGTCTTCGAGAAAGGGCGTATGCCCAGCATCAAAGAACTCAACCCGCCTGCGCTGGAGTAGCTCAATAGCCCTGCGATTTCTTGACCATCGCACCAGACGATCCTGGCGGGCCCAGGTAACAAGCACCGGCGCGCGAACGCTGGGCAGTTCGCGGCGAATGTCGTTTTCGGGCTCGGCAAAGCCGCGCCAGGCCTGTGCAAGCAAGGGGGCAATCTCCAGGCCCGAGGCGACGATCCGCTGGCGTTGAGCCAGGGCCGCCCGGCCCGTCAACACCTGCTCGTAGTAACGCGCAAACCACGCCTGGAACGACTCGGGATCATGCTCTGCGGCGGCGAAGCGGCGCGACATCCCTCGCGTGAACACTCTGCTCAGAAAGCCGCCCTTGTCTAGCCCGGCGGGGTTGGCGACCACCACGGCAATCACCTGGTGCGGGTTTTGGGCGGCGTACAGCAGCGCAGCGCCGCCGCCGACAGAATTTCCAACCAAGGTGAAGCGCGGCAATTGCAGCGCTTCGACGAAGGTTTGAAGGATGGCGGCGTACGTCCGAACCCCCGGCGCCGACGACGTGGGCCTGGATCGACCCTGCCCGGGCCAGTCTGGCGCGATGATGCGATATCGGCCCCGCATCGTCTCTGCCATCGCCTCAAAGTCTCCGCTTCCATGGCCGATGGCGTGCAGACACACCAGCACCGGCAAATCAGCGCCGCCCGTGTCCAGATAGCTCATCTCCAGCCCAGCCTGGCACCAGGATTGCAGCCCGCGCGTTGCGCTGACCCGATGACGGAGACAGGGTAATGGCAGCACGTCAGGACTGCCCTTCGAGCCCATCGTGGCTGCGGCTTGTCGAGCCTCCAGCGACCGCGTTCCATGCAGCAGCCAACTGCAGCCAGCGGCGTTGCATCATGAGATCTTCCCGCGATGGCGAGGGAGTCGGCTCGGTGTCAGCAGGTTCGGCGCGCGCACGGGTTCCATGGTGGGTGTCGGTGGAGCGGACCAGGGCCTGCGTGTGCATGTAGGAGTACCTCTTGCGGTGAATCATTGCATAATAGTGACGCAAAAATCATAAAACAAATCCCTGAAGCTGTCGCGGTCAGAATGCAGTACCCAGTGGGGACTTTTTAACGAGCGTCACATCCGCCGCTTCGTTTGGTCCGAAACCTATCCTTTTTTCAGTGAGCACTGAACTCGAAGAATCGCCCCCGCTGCGTCGTCGCGGCCGGCCTCCCAAAGTTTTGCCGCAAGGCACTGACCTGCGTGCTTCGCTGGTCGATGCCGCCGCGATGGAGATTCGCGAGGTCGGCTGGTTCGCTACATCAACAAACCGTATCGCAGCCCGTGCGGGACTTTCCTCAGGGGTGTTCTACAACTACTTTTCCGACAAGGTAGAAGTCCTGCTGGCTGTTTATGAGCGATGGGTCTCGCAGGAGTGGGCCATGGTTCGCGAGGTCTTCGGTGAACCCGGGCTCGGTGCTCGGGAACGTATAGACCGACTTGTTCCGTTGCTGATCGAGCACCATTCCGAATGGTCTCGTCTGAGGCACGCGCTTGCCGTGCTGGCCCGAGATGACGAGCGCGTGCACAAGGCTCGCTTGCAGAGTCGGATCAATCAGATCGACGAGGTGGTCCGCCTGATTGGCCGTCGCAGTTCCGCCAAGCTTCGGACGGCAGTGGCTATCCGGTTGATGATGTTCGAAGCCGTGGCCGATGCAATCGCCGCAGGTGACGCCGATGCCATGATTCTGGACCGTAGGACGCTTTCTGAAGAACTCGCTTCTTCACTAATAGTCCTCCTCATGAGGCCCCCGCCCGGCCGGGGTTGAGTCGTTCGTTCCGCTTGCTTTTTCCGGATCGCGTTCATTAATGGGCGGAGCGTAATCGTCGCCCGCAAAATCGGCCCGGGCTCGGCGGCCCGCAGCGCAAAACTGCTTTGGCGTCAGCCACAACTGAACAGTCACCCCTCGCGGTTGGGCCGTTCGCGTACTGCCTCGTTACAGCCATCAACCCCGGGCCCTACTGCCCCTGACAAAAATCCTTTTGTCATGGTTGCACGCGCCGTTGCACGCGTCGGTCGATAGGCCGCAATGCCACACGAACCTCAGAACAATAGATCAAAGATCATTGCTTTAATGACGCGTTCGTCATAATATATCGACCAGATCGTGTGCGGGCTTGAGTGCCCGACACGATCGCTGTCCGAGCGCTGCTCCTACATCCCTGAAAGGGTCTCTCATGTTCAAACTTACGCGCATATCCTTCGCAACTATTACCCCACTCGTCGCTACGGCCCTCGCTGTCGGCCTGGCCGTTGCAGCATCTCCCGCAGCCCACGGGCTCACACCTACCGAAAGCAATACGCCGGGCGGGCCTTCGACCGCCCAATGGAAGTCACTGGGCAAAACTTTCTCTTTCGATGGACACTCCGTCTTTTACGTTGACCAGGGCACGGGATCAACCACGCTCGCCATCCACGGCTACCCGACCTCTTCATGGGATTTCAGGCGATTACTCGGACCGATGTCGCGCGATACACGCTTCATCGCGCCGGATCTGCTGGGGTTTGGCTTCTCCGACAAGCCTGCCGCATTTACCTACTCGATCGCAAGCCATGCTGATTCAGTGGTGGCGCTAGTCAAGCACTTGGGTGTGACCAGGGCGCGGCTGATTGGCTCAGACATCGGTAATGCTGTGGTACAGGAACTGCTGGCGCGGGAGCGGGCCTCGAAGCTGCCCTTCGCAATCGAGTCCGTGGTCTTGATCAATGGTTCGCTCTTCGCAGAACAATTCAAACCAAGCAATGCCCAGAAGGCCCTGCTGAGCCCTTTGGGAGGCTTGATGAACCGGGGCGCCTCTGAGGATTCCATCGTGACCACCCTCACCCAGATTTCTGGACCAGAGCGCCGTATACCGGTCGGCGAGCTGTCGGAGGTGTGGAAGTTGCTGAACTACCCCTCCGACGCGCGCCTTCTTCACAAGACACTGCCCAGCGTCGATGAGCGCGAAGCCAACGACAACCGCTGGACCGACGCTCTGTGCTCGTCGAACACACCGCTGAAACTATTGGTGGGCACAGCCGATCCAACGGGTAGCAAGGCCATGGCGGAGGCACTCACAGCAAAATGCAAAGGTGGTCGCCGTTTCGCATTGCAGCAATTCGATAAAGCTGGGCACTTCCCCCATGTGGAGTATGCGCAGGAAACGGCCCAAGCCATCCTGGCGTGGCGTGAGGGCGGATACTGAACCACACGGTATTCCCGCTCCGGGACTGACTTCAATCAGCGAGGGCCCTGGATGGCCTGAGCATTCGAGCACAGGGCCTGATTCAGTCATCCAACAATGGATTTGGTGTGCCCTTGCCCAACCGATGCGCTGATCATCCTCGAACTTCGGCACGTTTCGTCTTCATCGGCTGCTGGCTCCAATCGTTCGTCGCCCATGACCGCTCGCGACTCCGTGTTGCTTGCGGGATGGACATAGCGCTGGGCCTTGTGTTCTCCTGATCAAGTCCGCGACCTGTGCCGGTGGCTCACAGGCTGGACGGTGTCGGCCTAGCCCGTCAATGCGGTCGCTGCACGCGCCCGCGACCCGCTACCCACCGTCCGCGCCTCCATCGATCTGACTGCGCTGATGGTAGGTACGACGCCTGGGCCCGACGCCCCCGGCTGTACAACCGTGAAGAGCTAACCCCCACGAATCTGTCGAAGTTGGCGGTGGTCGATTAAGAATCGACCGCAGCGAACAAATTTTTGTCCTTTGTGCTGCATAGCGAGGCAAAAAGGCTACCGACTCGGCGAGCGAGTTCCTCGCAGGGACCGACTCGCGCTTTCGCCCCTCAAAATGACCTTGCCCCGGAAAACGTATCTCTTGCTGAGTGATTCAATCCAAGCAAGGAGAACGGAAATGACGAAGAGGATGACCCGGGCGCGCTACACGCTGGAGTTCAAGCAGGAGGCCGTGCGCCTGGTGGAAGGAGGCCAGAGCATCGCGGCGGCGGCCCGCACGCTGGGGGTGGTGGATCAGACGCTGTTCAACTGGGTCAAGGCGTACCGTGCCGGCAAGCTCACCGGTGCCGACAGCAAGGTCGTGAGCGCCGAGCAGATGGAGATCAGCCGGCTGCGGGCCGAACTGGCGCGCGTGACGATGGAGCGCGACATCCTGGGAAAAGCGACGGCGTACTTCGCAAAGGCAGCGAAGTGAAGTACGCCTTCATTCAAAGCCACCGGCGCGTGTGGCCGATCTCGGTGCAGTGCCGGGTGCTGGAGGTCAGCGTGGCCGGCTTCCACGAGCACTTCGTTCGCCGTGCCAGCGATGTGCAGCGCCGCCACCTCAGCGACGACGCCCGGCTGGTGCACATCAAGGCCATCCACGCCGAAACGCACGGCGGCTACGGCTGGCCGCGGACGTGGAAGGAACTGCTGGCCAGGGGCATCCGCGTGGGCAAGGAGCGGATGCAAAAGCTCATGCAGCAGCACGGTATCCGCGCCAAGGGCAAGAAGCGCTTGAAGGTCACCACGGACAGCAACCATGACCTGCCAGTCGCGCCCAACCTGCTCGACCGGCAGTTCAACGTGGTCGAGCCCGACAAGGTCTGGGCAGGTGACATCACCTACATCGCCACCGACGAAGGATGGCTGTTCCTGGCGGTGGTGATCGACCTGTTCAGCCGCCAGGTGGTCGGCTGGAGCCAGCGCCAGGACATGACGCGCGACATCGTCAACGACGCGCTGCGCATGGCGTGGTTCAAGCGCCAGCCGGTATGGTGCAGTCGACGTGGCCCGTGCCGGCGTCGCGTTGATGCTGGCAGGGGGCTTATCGCGGGCTGTCGGACCGGGCAGCCGGGCCCTGGTGTTCGCCAACCGCTTCGCGCCCCGCACCATGGTGGCGGCACTGTCGAAGCGGCTGCTGCGGCGTGCCCAGCGCCGACCCGCATGACCGCCGAACCGCTGCCCCACGAGTGCCCCACCCCTTCCGGAGCTCTGTCATGAAACTACCCCATCGTCTACTACGTCTCGTGCACCTGCTCGGTGCCCCATTCGTCGGGGCCTTCGACTATGCCGAGCCTCTTCGCCATGCCAGCACCTATCTCCTGCTCGTGCAATGGGTTATCTTTCCGCTCATGGCGGGGGCAGGCGTGCGGATGTGGCTCGGCCCGCAGCTTGCCCGTCAGCATGCCAGCGCCCGCGACGCGGTGCGCCGATGAACTGGCCTTCAGCAGCGTCCCGTCGCGACCATGCGCCGGCTTGGGATTAAGCCCTTGCTGGTACTGATGCCCTGCCCCAAACAGATGCGTTCATGATGTTGGCGCTTGCCTTCGTTGGCAAGGCCCTCATCATGACACGGCTTCGCAGCGCGACTGCGCAGAGGTACCGCCTGAGACGCCACGGCGATTCGATGCAGATGCAACGGACGGGGTGAGAGCCTCAGACCCCCAAACGACGACGCATTTCGCGCACGTCGTCGTAGCCACCCTTCATTTCCTCCACGATTTCACCTTTGTGGTTGGTAACGGCGAAATAGGGCACGGAGCGAATATTGGCGCGCTTGGTAAAGCTGCGATTCATGTCCAGCAGCACTGTTTCGCTGTGTTGCCGGGCATAGTTTTGAAGAGCCTCAGGCTTGTCCATGCCAATCACCAGAAACACTGGCCGGCCATCGGCTTCAACTTGCTGACGCAGCGCAGAAATGGTGCCCTTCATGCGGCGGCAAGCGGGACACCAAGGCGCGACCACGATGGTGAGGCAGCGCTCTTGCAGGCATCGCCCACCCACCATCACCTGCGAGCCCGAGGCACCGTGGCTGAACTCGGTCACGAGTTCGCCGGGTATCTTTGCAGGTCGGTACAGCAGAAAAACGCCGCCACGATGCCGATGGCAGCGAGCCAGAACTTGTTCATGAAAGCCCCTCCTGCGCGCGTCGTAGCGTCCAGGTTGATGTTGTCCAAACCCGCACGCGTTGCCCAGCGTCATTGAACAGCCAGGAAAAGAAAGCGCATGAAATCAAGTATGGCATGCGGTTTGAGCATCACCAGCCTTGACACCGGAGTGGTCTTGGGGTGCTGACCTTGGGGCAGTTACGTAAGTTGGGGCGGATTGAGGCTGACTCTGCTGAGAATGAGAGGCACGGCGCACAGACCTCTGGGGAGCCAGTGGGGGGGGCCAAGGTCAGCGAGGTCTAAAACCCCTCAGCACAAGCGCACACCTTGAGGTTAACGATGCAAGCACGACAGCGCGCTGCAAAGCATCGCCTGCTCGCTGGTCCAGCCGACGATTGCGCCCTGCGCACGCATCATTTCCAGCGTGGCCTGCTTGAATGCGGGAAAGTAGCTGGCAGTGCAATCCTCCAGCACCAGGCACTCGAATCCCCGGTCGTTGGCCTCGCGCATGCTGGTTTGAACGCAAACTTCGGTGGTCACGCCCATAAAAACTAGATATTGGATATCCGCCGCACGAAGAAGCCGCTCCAGACCCGTGGCATGAAATGCGCCCTTGCCAGGTTTGTCGATGACCCACTCTCCGGGCGCTGGGGCCAACTCATCAATGATTTGATTGCCAGGTTCGCCAGCAACCAAAATGCGCCCCATGGGACCTTCATCACCAACGCGCAATCGGGGGCTACCCCTCAGGAATTTGGCCGGCGGGCAATCTAGCAGGTCGGGGCGGTGCGCCTCGCGGGTGTGCACTACACGACCCCCGGCTTGTCGCCAAGCGTGCAACACTTCTTGGCAAGCCGGAACGATGCTTCGCAACAGGCTGACGTCATTGCCTAAGCTTTCGCCAAAACCACCAGGCTCCACAAAATCGCGCTGCATATCGATGATGACCAGGGCCGTGCGCAGCAGATCGAACACAAAAGGGAAAGGCTTTGCTTGATCGATATGAACGGTGGTCATGCGGCCTCCTGCATGGGGTCTGTCTCGTGACTTCCGGCCATGTGCGCGCCCAGTACCTCGCGCTGGGCTTGTGCCGTTGGGGTTTCATGCACGATGCGCCCCTCGCTCATGACCACGATGCGGTCGGTGAGGGCCAACAACTCGTCCAAGTCCTCGCTGATCAACAAGACCGCACCGCCGCGCTCGCGCACTGCTCGAAGTCGGGCGTGGATTTCAGCAACGGCTGCAAAATCCAGCCCAAAAACCGGGTTGGCGGCGATCAACACGCGAAGGTCGCCCGACAACTCGCGGGCCAACACGGCCCGCTGCACATTGCCGCCCGACAAACTGCGAATGGGGGCTTGTTCAGACCGGGTCTTAACCCCGTACTGGGCAATCCATTCCCGGGCGCGGGTGCGCCAGCGCGCCTGGCGCAAATGCCCCGCCTGCACCCAAGGGGCTTGGTCGAAGTCGCGCAGGGCCATGTTCTCTGCCACGGACAGGTCCGCCACGCACGCGTTACGCAACGGCTCCTCGGGCAGGCTGCGCACCTTCAGCCTTCGGTTTTGCTCGCGGGTGGCTTCGTAGGCCTGACCATCCACCTGCACCCGTCCTGCCAAGCGGGGACGTTGCCCGACCAAGGCCTGTAAAAGCTCGCGCTGCCCGTTTCCGGAAACACCGGCAATACCCAATATCTCGCCGCTGTGCACCTGGAGGCACAGGTCCCTGACGGCCAGCACCCCTCTGTCCCCCATCACGTTCAGCCCTTGGATGCTCAAGGCGGTGTCGGAGGCGGGGCTGATTGGCGAGGAAGCAGCGGGCGCAAAAGGGTCACCCGGCGGGACGGCAGCACCCTGCCCCGCCTCAGACTCCCCCACCATCGCTCGCGCCAGTTCGCTGGCATCGGTTTGGGCAACCGCTCCATGGAACACCCTTTGGCCTCGCCGCAAAACCGTGACCTGATCCGCGTAGCGCGTGACTTCCCGAAACTTGTGGGTAATGATGAGAATCGAGCAGGTGCCTTCGCGCGCAAGGCTGCGAACGTGGCCCAAGACCTCGTCGGCCTCTTGTGGGGTGAGCACGGAGGTCGGTTCGTCGAGGATAAGCAGTCGGGGCTGCAGGTAAAGCTGCTTGAGCAGCTCCAGTTTTTGCTTTTCACCTGCGGCCAAGTTGGCGGGGCTGGCGTCCAAATCCAAAGCAAACGGCGTGGACTTCAGGAATTCGCTCAAGGCGCGCCGGTGGGTACTCCAGTGAATCCAGGCAGGTGTCCGGCCGCCGGCGAGCAGAAGGTTTTCCGCCACGCTCATGCCTGGTGCCAGGGTGAAGTGCTGGTAAACCATGCCGATGCCCAACTGCCTCGCCACAACCGGGTTGGCAATGTCCCGCTCCCGGCCGTCGATGAGCACACTGCCCTCATCGGCGCGATGAAAGCCCGCCACGCATTTCACCAAGGTGCTCTTCCCTGCACCGTTTTCGCCCAGCAGCGCATGCACTTCGCCCGGCTCGATGCGCAGGTCCACCGCATCCAGCGCCGTGAAGGCACCGAAGCGTTTGGTCAGGCCCACAGTCTGCAGGGCCAGCGCTTTCATACGCTGAGCGCCGACAAAAGCGCTGAAGATGGAGCGTGCGCACCAAACACGCCGTGCTGCATCGTGATCATTTTGAGTGCGGCTTCGTGATTGCCTCGGTCTGTCGCCGCGGTGCAATCCGACAAGAGCAGACACTCGAATCCCCGATCATTGGCTTCACGCATGGTGGTATGAACACACACATCGGTGGTGATACCAGTCAGCACAAGGTTTTCGATGCCTCGGGTGCGAAGAATCAGTTCGAGGTCGGTGGCGCAAAAACTCCCTTTGCCAGGCTTGTCGATGATGACCTCGCCGGGCAGCGGTGCCAACTCGGGGATGATTTCCCAGCCGGGCTCGCCGCGCACCAGGATCCGCCCGCAGGGCCCATCGTCGCCAATGCCTGCACCGATTTGCCGGCTGCGCCAGCGCTTGTTGGCGGGCAGATCGGACAAGTCGGGACGATGACCCTCCCGGGTGTGAATGATGGTGTAGCCCTGCTCACGCATTTGAGCCATCAAGACTTTGAGAGGCTCGATCGGCGCGCGGGTCAGGCTGATGTCATAGCCCATGCTGTCCACATAGCCACCCACGCCGCAGAAGTCGGTCTGCATGTCGATGACCGCCAGCGCCGTGTTTTGAGGGCGCAGATCGCCGTTGTAGGGCCATGCGTAGGGGTGGGCGTTAACGTATCGGCTCATGGTCAGGCCACCTTTTGGGTGTTGGTATCAGAGATTCCAAGGGCTGGTGCAGCCGCAGACGACCGCAGGTGCACAGGCACAGCAGGCGCTTCCTCCGCACCTCTGTAGTCGCGGGTGGGTGGCGCAAAACCACAGGACTGACCGTCCGTGTGGCGCACGGACCACGGCAGGCGGTAGCGACCGTTCACCATATCCTGCATGAAGGTGTAGGGGCAGTCTTGCGCGCCCCCTTTGACCGCCACATAGGCGCGGTGGTAGAGCTGATAGGGGTTGTTTTCCACCCCCCACCCCTCCCGGGCCTGGCGCACGAGATCTGGCCGCATCTCGCAGGTGATGATCTCATCGGGCCGACCACCGCCCTGCACCATGATTTGCCCCTCGTAGTCGCAAAACATGCCTTCGCCCATGGAATCAAAAGTGCCGTCACTTCCGCACATGCACACGCTGGCGGTGTAAGCCAGGTTTTGAAAAGCATTGCTTTGGTTGGTGATGCGCCAGGCGTGCCGAATGGGAGCGGTGTACCCCGCAGTGCGAATGATGATCTCCGCACCCTTGTACATGGCCTCACGGGCCATTTCCGGGAACATGCCGTCGTGGCAGATGATGAGCGCGAGGCGACTGCCCTTGGGGCCCTCGCACACCGGCAATCCCACGTTGCCCGGCTCCCAGGGTTCAACCGGCACCCAGGGGTGGAACTTGCGGTAATACAGACGCAAGGCACCCTTGTCGTCGAGGACGATGCCGGTGTTGTAAGGGTTGCCATGGGGGTTGGCTTCTATGATGGAAAAGCAGCCCCAAATGCGGTGGGTTCGGCACGCCTCGGCGAACGCCGCGACCTCGGAACCGTCCAGGGTGCACATCAAGGCGGGGTCGGTGTTCATCGACAACCCATGCAAGGCGTACTCAGGAAACACCACCAGATCCATGCTTGGCATGTTTCGGCGCGCTTTTCCGACCAAATCGACGATTTTTTCAGCTTGAGCAGCCAACTGCGCTGGCGTGTCCACCACCGGCAATTGCAACTGCACCAGACCCATCACGACGCCAGCGTCGGACTTGTTCAAACCACCCAAACCGTTCATGTCTCACTCCTGCGTTGTGGCCGAAGCAGCCGATCACCGGGAGGACAGCTCGCCCGGGCTTCCCGCTGCAAGTTGGCCTGGTCGACAGCTCCACACCAAGATCACCAATGTCAAAACATAGGGCACCGTGTTGAAGAGGTGATATCCCCAACCGATACCGACTGATTGCAAGGCAGGCCCCACCGCGCCTGCACCGCCAAATATCAGGGCGGCTGTCACGCAGCGGCGGGGGTCCCAACGTGCAAAGATCACCAAAGCCACTGCGATCAAGCCCTGGCCGCTGGAGATCCCTTCGTTCCAAGAGCCTGGGTAATACAAGGTCAGGCACGCACCCCCAAGGCCTGCCAACATGCCGCCTGCAGTGGTGGCCAACACCCTGAGCCCGCCCACGGAATAACCCAAGGCACGGGTCGCGTCGGCGGAGTCCCCTGCCATGCGTACCAGCAAACCCCAACGGCTTTGCCGCAGGCCCCAATGGAGCAACCATGCCAAAGCCACACCCAAGGGCACCAAGGGATTGATCGCCAACGCGGAACGCAGCGCTGGATGCTGGCTCCACTCCCCCAAAGCCCAGGCTTGCAGTTGCGGTGCCTGAGGCTGGATCAAAGACTTGCCCCAATAGAACGCGAGGCCCATGCCCAAGAGCATCAAAGCGATGCCGGTGGCCACATCGCTGACCCTTGGCAATGAACACAGCAGACCGTGCAGCAGGGCCAGCAGGGCACCGCTGACCATGCCCGCGCAAACGCCGATCCAGGCCGAGCCGCTCAGGTACGCACCACCAAACGAGGCCATGGCGGACAACACCAAAACCCCCTCCAAACCCAGGTTGATGCGACCGGCCTTCTCGGTCAAACACTCACCAAGGCTGACGAACAAAAACGGTGCACCGACACGAAGTGCTCCGCCCAGTATGGCCAACATCACGGTCAAAAGAGCATCCCAAGTCATGGGGCAGTTCCGTCGGACAAGCGTCGAGGCGGTGGCACTTCAATGCCGAACAACCAAGCGAAAAAGCGTTGCCAATTGACATCGCGCAGGGCTTCACTTGCAAGGATCAGGACAAAGGCCATCCCTTGGAGTACCAGCACCGAGGCGTCCGGCAGGCCGAGACGGCGTTGCAAAAGACTACCCGCGGCCCCAAAACCACCAAACAAAATAGCCACTGGAATGATCGCCAGTGGGTTGTGCCGTGCCATAAACGCCACCAGAATCCCTGCATAACCGTAATTGGCGATCAACGATGCATTGGCCGCCGTGTGGACCGCCACGACCTCAACCGCCCCGGCCAGCCCAGCCGCTGCGCCACCCAGCGCGCAGGCCAGGAGCACCAAACGGGTGGCCGGCAGACCCACCAACTGCGCGGCTTTCATATTCCCCCCGACCACGCGCACAGCGAATCCGCTGGGCAGAAACTTCAGCCACCACGCCGCCAGCAAGCAAGCCACCACACCCAGCAACAGGCCGCCGTGGACATCGGTGCCCCAAAGCCCACCCATGCGAAGACCTTCCTCCAGGGGCAACGTGGAAGGTTTATTCAGGCTGGCTGGGTCTCGCAAGGGCCCTTCCACCAAGTGCTTGAACAAGCCGATCGCGACATAGGCAAGCAACAAGCTCGAGATGGTTTCGTTAACCCCGCGCCACTGCCGCAGGTAACCTGCCAGCATCACCCATGCGCCGCCGGCCACCGCGCCACACAAGCAGGCAAAGGCAGTGCCAGCACCACCGAGGCCCGCCAGTTGGGTGCCGAGCCATGCGCTGGCCAAGCCACCGAGCACCAAAGCTCCTTCGCCCCCGATGATGATCAGACCGGCCCTGGCTGGCAAAGCCACGCACAGCGCCGTGAGCATCAACGGCGCGGCTCGCTGCAGCGTGTTTTGCCAGGCAAAGCTGCTGCCGAAGGCGCCCTTCAAGAGCAGAGCCCAGGTTTCGACGGGCGACACACCGGCCAGGGCCACGAACCCCCCAAACAGGAGGAGAGCCAGCAAGATGGCGGCGATGGGGACGGCGATGTGTCGCATGGGCGCGGACGCTTGCGCGCGCTCAGATCGAGCCGATGACGCCTTCGACCAGGTAGTTCATTTTTTCCAGCTCGATGTTGGTCTGGTTGAGCGACTTGCCGGCCGGAATCACCACATTGCCCTTGTTGTCCTTGAGTTGGCCTTTGAAGATGTCGAACTTGCCAGCGATCATGTCGGCCTTGATGGCGTCGGCTTGCTTTTTGGCCGCATCGGTGACCGCAGGGCCGTAAGCGGACATCTTGACAAACCCTTCCTTCAGACCGCCCCGCACGAAGTTGGGGTGGGGCTTGCCGCTGCGTGCTGCTTCGATGAAGGCGGTGTAGGCCGTCAACCAGTTCCACTCCGCGCCCGTCAGGTAGGCTTGGGGCGCGAGTTTGGCCTGCGAGGCGTGATAGCCGCATACCATCTTTCCGCGCTTGGCCGCTGTTTCGACGATGACTTTCGGGCCGTCCACGTGCATGGTGAACACATCCACACCCTGATCGGCCAGGCTGTTGGTGGCTTCTGCCTCCTTCACCGGCAAGGACCAGTCGCCCGTGAAAATGACGCTGGTGGTGATTCCCGGCTTGACCGAACGTGCGCCCATGGTGAACGCGTTGATGTTTCGCAGCACTTGCGGAATCGGCTTGGCCGCGATGAAACCGAGCTTGTTGCTCTTGGTCATGTGCCCAGCAATCACGCCGTTGAGGTACTGGCACTCGTCGATGTAGCCAAAGAAGCTGGCCGTGTTTTTGGGGTGCTTACCCTCGGTCCACAAGCCTCCGCAGTGGGCAAAGCGCACGTTGGGGTACTTTTGAGCAACGCTCAGCATGTGGGGGTCAAAGTAGCCGAAGGAGGTGGGAAACAACAGGCTGGCGCCATCCTGCTCGATCATGCCGGCCATGGTTTTTTGCACTGCCACGGTCTCGGGTACGTTTTCCTCTTCAACAACCTTCACGCCGGGCAACTTTTTCAGCATAGCAGCGGCCTCTGCCTGCGCTTGGTTGTAGCCAAAATCGTCACGCGGCCCCACATAGATCACACCCACGGTCATGGGCTTTTGCGCCCATGCACTGGGCAAAATGCCTGTCGCGCCCATGGCGGCCAAAGCTTTGAGAGTGTCGCGTCGTTGAATCGGGAAGTTCATTTCAAGCTCCTAGGGTTTTCAAGGTGGGGTTGATCAAGGGTTCTCGGGGCAGTCTTGGCCCCAACTCACATGGGCTGACACCACCCGCCATCCAGCGGGGGTACGTATCCAGGTTTGGCTTTGACGTCCTCGACGTTGAACATCAGGTCGCCAAAATTCGACTTGTGCCGTGGCCAGGTCATGCCCCCAGGTGCACAAGGCGGTTCGAAGAAGCTCGCGAGGGAAGCCTTTTGCGGGCTGAGCTGCTCGGTGGTTTTTGACCGCGGCCATGCCGTACTGCTCGTCTTCGAATCCGTAACGCACGGTGTTGGGGCTGTCATAAAACAACTCGTCCAGCACCGGCACATCGTTGGCCACCAGTGCGCGCTCGTAGCGATCGAACACCTGGCGAAACTCGCTCATCACGTCCGGCATGTTTGGTATCCAGTCGTTCATGAGTGCTCCGAAGCAGGAAATATGCCCGGTAATAGATTGCCTATCCCCGCAGAGGTCCGCCAGCCTGCCAATGACCCGCACTCCTGCTCCCGCCATGGGCGACTAGAGTGCGTGATCCAGGCAGGGTGCGCCCTCACGCCTCGCGAGGGGACTGGCAACGCCAAATCGGGGAATAGATGTTTCAGGGGCACCATTTTTGTGCATCCAATCTTGTATTCAAGATGGTGCGCAAAGAGCGTGCCAGCCAGTCGCCTGAAGCGGGCATCAATCGCTCCCCAGGGTGCAGCGCGGATCGACCCTTGCAGCCAGAGCGTCGGGCCGCAGGCAGAAACAAACCGAAATAAACCGCGACTTCCCTGCAACCTTTGGACGCGAACCCGACGGCACCATGACGGTGTGTTCAACCAAGTCCTATCAAGGAGCCTGTCATGAAATCCTGGATCAAGCGCAGTCTGATTGCGCTCACCTCAGCCACCGTTGTGTTTGGCGGTCTTACGGCCTGCGGTTCGCATGGTGACCATGCCCGCGGCTGGAGCGAAGAGCGCGTCTCCGAAATGCGCGGGAAGGCGGTCAAAAAGATCAGCAGCAAGCTGGAGCTCAATGCTGTGCAAAAGTCCAAGCTCTATGTGCTTGCTGACGAGCTGGTGGCCTCGCGTAAGTCGGTACGCGGCGAGTCGGGTGATTTCCGTAGCGATCTACAGGCGCTGATTGCCGCCGATAAGTTCGACCGCAGCAAGGCCCAGCAGATGCTCGATCAGAAGACTCAGGCGCTGCAGGGATCGGGACCGAAGGTCCTGGTCGCCTTCGCCGACTTCTACGATAGCCTCGATCCCGCGCAGCAAAAGCAGGTGCGCGAAAAGCTGGAGCGTCGTGGCCACGGCTGGTGGAGCCGTGGCTAGAGCCTCCCGTGAAATCGCCCGGCAAGGGCGCCTTCATACCGCGACCTTGCTGGCCGAAGCCAAAGATCCGCACGCTGAGCTGCTCACCCTGATTTGGGGGCCGCAGTTTGACCGGGAGCACGCGCTGTCCCTATGGGCGCGGTTTTCCCTTTGTCAGCCCGCGCAAGCGGTCCGGTTGTTACCGGTGCTGATGTCGGTGGGCGAGCGTTTTGATGCCTTGGCGCGTGTCGAAAAAGACCGCCTGCGTCGCATGATCGTGCGCCATCGGGCTCTGTCAAAATGAAGCGATGGGCCGCATTCTGTTGATCGACGACGACGAGAACCTCGGGCCCCCGCTTGCCACCTATTTTCAGCGTTTCGAACTACAGCTCATCCACGCCACCCGTCCCAGTGTCGGGCTTTCGCTGTTGCGGGGCGGAGGCTTTCATGCGGCCATCCTTGACGTTATGTTGCCCGAGATGGACGGCTTCGAGCTATGCCGAATCATCCGCAGGGACGACGATATTCCAATCATCATGCTGACGGCGCGCGGCGACGTGATGGACCGCGTGGTGGGCCTGGAACTGGGGGCGGACGACTATCTGCCCAAACCCTTCGAGCCCCGTGAGTTGGTTGCCCGCCTCCAGACCGTGCTGCGCCGGAGCAGGCACCATGGCAACGGGCACGCGGCCGCGCCCGATGTTGCGACTATGCTGAGATTTGATGGGCTGGAGATCGACGTCGCGCGCCGCGCCGTTTTGCGCTCTGCGCAGGAGGTCGAGTTGACCGGTACGGAGTATGAACTATTGCTGATGCTGGCGCGCGAACCCGGCCGCGTGTTCAGCCGCGACGATATCCTCAATCAGTTGCGAGGCCACCAGGCCGACCTCTACACCCGCGCGGTCGACATCGTGATCAGTCGTCTGCGCAAGAAACTCGAGCCGCTAGACTGCATCAAGACCCTGCGAAACGCTGGCTACTCGCTGGCATTGAGGAGGCTGGGCGCATGAGACGTCACAAGTCCTCTGCCTGGCATCGCACCAAGCACCGCGTGGCGCATTCGATCAAGCTGCGGATGGTAATGGTGTTCCTTTTGCTGGCGGCGGCGATGACCTTTGTGTTCGTTATCGGTGTACAAAAGGCTTTCACTGTGGGTTGGCGCGAGGCAGCGCGGCCCATCCTCATGGACTATGTGGACCATCTCGCTGAGCAGATGACTGCCGGCGGACCGACGCCCAGCGTGGAAAACGCCCAGGCGATCACCGAGCGCCTGCCGCTGACCGTGCGGATCGATGGGCCAGTCATTCGCTGGGCCTCGCACCCAGATGCCAGGCCCACAAACAAGGAGTGGGGAGGCGGCAAGGACTGGCCAGCCCTTCTGAATCGCCAAAGCGCAGACGGCCACCGTATCGAATTTGGCCTCAACGGCGAGGTCTTTGAGCGCAGGCCGCGCCTGGTCGGCTACGCGCTGGGCGCCCTGCTGGCGCTCACTTTAATGGCCTGGCTTTACGTGAGCCGCCTGCTCAGGCCGCTGGACGCCATCGGCGAAGGCGCACGACGCTTCGGCCTGGGCGACTTCAGCCAACCGATTCCAGAGCGTGGTCGCCATGGCCCGGACGAGCTGGGCGAGCTCGCCAAGACCATCAACACCATGGGCTGGGACATCCATCAGATGCTGGAGTCCAAGCGAGCCTTGCTGCTGGCCATCAGCCACGAGCTGCGCAGTCCGCTCACCCGTGCGCGGCTGAATGCCGAGCTGCTGCCTGAAACCGACGCCATCCGCCCGCAGCGCGACGCGCTTCTGCGCGACGTGCAGGGCATGGCCTCGCTGATTAGCGACCTGCTGGAAAGTGAGCGCCTGTCCGGAAACCACGTTGTACTGCAGCGCACGCCGACCGACGTAGCGGCGCTGGCGCGCGAGGTGGCGGGTGAGCTGCAGGCGAGCCATGCAGGCACCACACGCGCAACCGTATCGGCACCCGAAGGCATGCCGATGGTTTCGGTGGATGCGGCGCGTGTACGGCTGCTGTTGCGTAACCTGATCGACAACGCACTGCGTCATGGCGGCAAGGCACCCGTGGCACCCTCGGTAACGATTTCGAAAAGCGCCGATGCGCTGAGCATCGAGGTGCGTGACCACGGTCCCGGCGTTCCAGAGGAACAGCTGTCGCAACTGGCGCAGGCCTTCTACCGGCCGGACAGCGCCCGCACCCGCTCAGCTGGTGGCGTCGGCCTAGGACTTCACCTGTGCCGCCTGATGGCGCAGGCGCACGGCGGCGCGTTCACGGTGCAAAACGCGCACCCGGGACTGTCCGTGACGGTGACTTTGGCCGCGTGAGTTGGACCACCGCCTTTTTGCCTTGGTGGCGGACGCCTCCATGCCAAGGAACATGACGCCCAGGGCTGCGGGACCCAGAATCAAGCTCCAGGACAGCGGCGAGGTGAACGTAGACACTGGATCATTGGCCAGGCGCCAATGCAGCAGCGCGTGAACAATGCAAAACACAGCAAAACTGATGCGGCTAGCTCGTTGCAACGTGTCGTTGGCATGGTGCGTGAGCGCGACTAGCGCCCAAAACAGCGGTATGTGGATGGCAACAAACCACCAGAGGCCTTGTTCGTCAGCCAAACTGCGCAACACGTAAAGCAAGCGCCACTCAGAATGCGCCATGGCATCCAGCTCATGGGTGAATAGCACTGCCAGCATCAGCTGCGTGATGATGTTCGGGGCTTTCATCTTGAAGCTTTCAAGTGGAACGGTCCGATTTGAAATGCAGCAACAGCCCCAGCCCCATGAGTGCTGCAGCGCCCATATCAATCCACACGACTCTCGCTATGGACGGCCCATGCGCATGCAAGGCAGCGATCAGCACAAAACCCAACATGCTGATCAGCGTAGCGATACCTGCAGGACAACGCCAGCCAGGGATCGCAACAGCGACAAAGCACGCCGTGGCGAGCAAGCCAAAGAGAAGGGCGCGGTGCTGCATGAGAATAGTCAAGTCATGGCCCTCGCCCAGCGAAACGCCGTATGTACCCTCCAGCAAAGGACGCCCCAACAACCCAGCCACGGGCAAGACATGGATGAGCCCTGTGGCAGCAAAGCTCAAGCGGATCACCCATTCATTGATCGTTGGATTCACGACTTCTCCTTCGCCGCAATGAAATACAGCAACTGACCCAAGGAGCCGGCGACGACCGTGATGACAATCCAGGGCCAAATATCCTTCCGGTGTTTTTCGCATCACGCCACATCCAAACCACGATCAGCGCCAAGGCCATAACAAGATCGGCAAATATCTGGATTGACCCGTAGCTGTGAGTTACGGCGCCCAAAATGCCAACAAACCCGTCTTTCCAAAGTGCGGCAGCAGTGATTGCCCCAAGGGCGATCAAAGCGACAATCAAAGGTGGTTTGTTCACACAATTTCCTTTCAACGCGCCAACAGTGTCTATGGCGTTCTGCATCAGCGCAATTACGTTTGAGGTAATTGATAGGGTTGAACGCTGTGATTCAATAACGCCATGGAAGCCGCCGGCCCAAGCCTTCGCGATACTTTGCAGACCGCCCGCAAAAGCAAGCGCATCAGCCAGCTTGATCTGTCTCTGCGCCTGGGCGTTTCCCAGCGGCATGTGAGCTTTGTCGAAAGCGGGCGCGCGCAGCCCAGCCGCGATCTCCTGCTGGCGTGGCTGCATGAGTTGCAGGCTCCACTGGCGCTGCGTAACGTGGCGCTGCAGCAAGCGGGGTTTGCGCCGGTGTATCGGGGAAGTGAGCTGTCTGATGCAGTACTGGCGCCGGCAAGCGAAGCGCTTGGCCGACTGCTCGCTGCCCATGATCCAATGCCTGCGATGGTTTTGGACGCTGTATGGAATGTGCTGCAGATGAACCGGGGGGCGCGATGGATGGCTCTGACGCTCATGCCCTGGTTAGCGCACGTTCCGCCGGCCCAGCCGATCAACATGCTCGATGCCATGCTTCACCCTGAAGGCATGACGCGCTATATGACCAATCTGGAAGAGGTAGCTCCCGCCATGCTCGCGCATTTGCGCGACGACGCGAGCGCCGCACCTGAGCTGCGGTCGCGTGTTGAGCTGCTGACGGCCCAGCTGCTCAAGCGCATGGGCAAGAAAACACTCGCCTCTTGGCCCCGACAAATGGCTCCGGTACTCACGACCCGCTTTGCTACTGCGCACGGTGAGCTGGCCTTTTTCAGCATGTTCTCCACCTTCGGTACGCCGCAGGACATCACGTTGGCTTCGCTGAGGGTTGAGCATCTTTTTGCGGCGGATGACCTCACGCGGAAGGTGATTACGGCGCAAGTGCGCTGAGGCAGTCAATCACAGACATGTGTGGAAAGGCCCTGTCCCACCATGTTTCTCATAGCGCCAGGCACGTCGAACGGCCGCATTCGAATCCCCATGACATGGGACGCCGCCAGGCAGCCCCCTTCGGCGCTCTTGCGTGTCGAGCCGCGGCCGCGGTGGCTGTAGCGCATGGCAGCGCGTGTTTCCAGGTCGCCCGCGTTGCGCTCATGTGCTTAGGCAGGTCCTTAAAAAATCGATGGCGCTGCGAACCTTCGCGCAGACAAACCGAGCACTCGGAAACACGGCATACAGGGGCGCCGCATCGCCCACGTAGTCGGGTAAGAGGCGAACCAAATCACCGCTGCGCAGGGCCTGTGCAACCGCCAGTTCCGAGGCATACAAGATGCCATGCCCCTGAAGAGCCCAATGTTGGGCGATGGAGGCGTCATTGCACACCAGCGCGCCATGCACCTTGGCGGACCACGACGCGTCTGATTGCTCTTTCGAAAAATTCCACTGTGCATATCGCCCGCTGCGGACGTAGTAAATGATGCAGCGGTGGTGTTCTAGTTCCAGAGGGTTCGTGGGTACACCGTGCGCCTGCAGATAGGCAGGGCTGGCGCATGCCACGCGCCGGGCATCACGTACCAAGCATGCATGGTGCCCTGAATCGGGCAAAGGCCCCAATCGCAGTGCCATGTCAATGCCTTCGCGCACCAGGTCCAGTTGCGCATCACTCACCAGCAGGTCCAGTTCCAGGCCCGGATGGCGCTGCACAAAATCTGCCAGGCCTTGTGCCACCCATTCATGCGCCAGGGACGCCGATACTGTGACACGCAACACCCCTTCCAGCGCGGTTTGGCCCTGACGCGCCTGCGCCTGCCCCTGCGCCAGGATGTCCAGGGCCTGGCGTGCATGCTCGATCATCACCAGCCCCGCGGTCGTAGGGCGCACCACGCGCGTTGTGCGCTCAAAAAGACGCACGCCAAGGGTGTTTTCCAGTCGTTTGATGGCAGAGCTCACGGCGGCGGTGCTCAGCGCGCAACGCTGCCCCGCTGCGGTCAGGCTGCCTGATTCCGCAGTGGCCAGCAGGATTTTGAGGTCGTCGAGATTGTTCAATTCCATGAAACAGTGATTTTGCACCCACCCTCTTGGTGCAGCACGCGCGCCGGCCTAAAGTGCACCCACCCGATTTCAACCGCAGGCCCACTGAGACATGAAACTCCATACCTTGACCACGCTGAGCGCGGCAGCCTTGCTGGCCGCCTGCACGCACAATCCGTCTGCCTCCTTCCGGTACGTCGTTCCCATCCAACCCGAGGGCGCTTCCGGCTACACCGAAAAGCCCGGTTGGGCCACACAAAAGTTTGCTGTTGCCGCTGCCAACCCCCTTGCAACGGATGCTGGCTATCAGGTTCTCAAAGCGGGTGGCAGCGCGCTGGATGCCGCCATCGCTGTGCAGATGGTGCTCACGCTGGTGGAGCCGCAGTCCAGCGGCATCGGCGGCGGGGCGTTTCTTTTGCACTACGACGGCAAGGCGGTCGAAGCTTTTGACGGGCGTGAAACCGCCCCGGCTGCAGCCGACGAAAACCTCTTTCTGAAAGTCGATGGTCAACCGATGGCATTTATCGACGGCGTGGTGGGGGGGCGCTCGGTCGGCGTGCCGGGCACCGTGCGCATGTTGGAGTTGGCGCACAGACAGCATGGCACCCTGCCCTGGGCGCAACTGTTTGCACCTGCCATTGCGCTGGCTGAAGGCGGTTTCAAGGTCAGCCCACGGCTGAACACGCTATTGGCCAGCGAGGCACACCTCAAGAAAGACCCGATTGCCGCCGCCTACTTCTACGACGCGCAAGGCATGCCCTGGCCAGTGGGTCATGTGCTAAAGAACCCCGAGCTTGCCCAGGTGTTGCGCGGCATTGCTGCTCAGGGCTCCAAGGCGCTGTTGGAGGGGCCTGTGGCGCAAGCCATGGTGGACAAAGTGCGCCAACACCCCAGCAACCCCGGCACACTCAGCCTGCAGGACTTGGCCCAATACCAGCCCAAGAAGCGCAGCGCCCTTTGCTTTGATTACGAAGCCGTGGCGCGCAGCTACCGGCTGTGCGGATTCCCGCCACCGAGTTCGGGGGCGCTGGCCATTGGTCAGATTCTCGGCATCCTGCAGCGCACCCCTGCCAACGGTCTGGCCCTGGAAAACAACCTGCCCTCAGCGTCCTGGCTTCACGGGTACACCGAGGCTGCACGCCTGGCCTTTGCCGACCGCGCCCAGTTCGTGGCCGACCCGGACTTCGTTGGCGCCCCTGGCGGCGACTGGATGAGCCTGCTCGAGCCCGCCTACCTGGCACGACGCGCCGCCCTGATCGGACCGCAGTCCATGAAGGTGGCGCAGCCTGGCCAGCCCGGTAGCATGAAGACCAGCTACGCGCCCATGCCGGATCAGCCCGAATACGGCACCAGCCACATCAGCATCATTGACGCCCAAGGACGAGGCGTGGCGATGACTACCACCATCGAAGACGCCTTTGGCTCGCGCCAAATGGTCAAGGGGTTTTTGCTGAACAATGAGCTCACCGACTTCAGCTTTGCGCCCAGGGACGCCAAGGGCCTGCCCATCGCCAACCGCGTGCAGCCGGGCAAGCGCCCACGCTCATCCATGTCGCCCACACTGGTGTTCGACAAGTCCAGCGGCCAGCTACTAATGAGCGGCGGTAGCCCGGGCGGAGCGCTCATCATCCACTACACAGCCAAGACGCTGTACGGTACGCTCAACTGGGGTTTAAACGCGCAACAGGCCATCAACCTGCCCAATTTTGGCTCCGCCAACGGCCCCACTCTGCTGGAAGAAAAGCGCTTCCCCGCTGCTACGGTGGAGGCCCTGAAAGCCCAGGGCCACGAGGTGCGAGAGATGAACATGACCAGCGGACTGCAAGCGATCCAGAAAACCCCCACGGGTTGGTTTGGTGGCGCCGATCCGCGCCGCGAAGGGGTGGTGATGGGGGATTAGCCATAAACCCGCAATGCGCAAGGTTTATTCAACTTGCGGCGCGACTTACCCACCAGGTGGCGGCAGCGTCGCCCTTATTGAAGCTCTGCATAACCCTTGCGAGGATGCGCTGGTGCGGATCGGAATAGGCCACAAGGCGCTTTTTGCAGCCTACAGCATTGCTATTGGCAAGAAAAGCAACGCCGCGGACTGCCCGAGCCCGAGCCCGGGCCCGCGCAGACCGCAGGGAGTTATGCAGATGGCATGGACGTCTCCACCTACACCGCCGTTGACGGCGCAGGCCCCATGACCACATTGCAAGGAGGGGCCTCGCGGCAACGGCATCAAAGTGCCAAAGTGGAAGTTTGTCGCAACCACTGCAGAACTGCAGGCCCCACCATGCAATTTACCGCAACGCTGCCAGTCATTGGAATGGATATCGCCAAGAACGTGTTCCAGCTCCACATCGTGAATGCCGAGACTGGCGAGGTCGCACGACACAAACTCAGGCGTGACCGGGTGACCACATTCTTTGCCAATCGTCAGCGGTCGCTCGTCGCGTTGGAGGCCTGTGGTGGTGCGCACCACTGGGCCAGAACGCTGCAAGCACTGGGGCATGAAGTGAAGCTGCTGCCCGCCAAACATGTCCGCCCCTTTGTCCTGCGCGACAAGACCGATGCCCGTGATGCCCAGGCCATCTGGGTCGCGGCCCAGCAGCCTCACATCAAGGCCGTGCCGGTCAAGAGCGAGCAGCAGCAAGCTTGCCTGAGCCTGCACCGCTTGCGCGCGCAGCTCATGAAGGTGCGCATCATGCAAACCAACGCATTGCGCGGCTTGCTCTACGAATTCGGCATCGTGCTGCCTGAGGGGCATCGTGTGTTGCTCAAACGCATTCAGGACGAACTGGCCCAAGCCCAGGAACAGGCGAGGCTGCCCGAGGTGGTGGTTGTCAGCGTTCAGGATCAACTGCGTCGCATCGACAGCCTGCAGGACGACATCGACCAGTTGGACAAACGCCTGGCTTCGATGGTCAAGCACAACCAACACATGCAGGCACTGCAAGCCATACCGGGCATCGGTCCGTTGACGGCAACTGCTTTGGTGTCTACCGCCACTGACCTGCTCAACTTCGATTCAGGTAGGCAGTTTGCCGCCTGGCTGGGGCTGACGCCCCGACAGACTGGCACTGGCGGGAAGACCCGGCAGTTGGGGATCTCCAAACGCGGCGACCCCTATGTGAGGACCCTGTTGATGCACGGCGCTCGCGCCGTCATTGCCAGGAGTCAGCGAAGCGGCTGGATCGAGCGGCTGTTACTTCGCCGTCCCTACAGCGTGGTGGTCGCAGCACTGGCCAACAAACTGGCCCGAACAGTCTGGGCAGTCCTGGTCAAGGCAAAGGCCTTTGACCCGGTGAGATGGAATCCGGTTGACCTCGCTGCAGCCTAGGGCCACAACGATGATCTGACCCAGTGATCCAGCCCATGCGCGACCCCTGCACTTTCAGATTTCACTGCGGTAGCGCCCGCCTGTATGAGTCGATCAACCAGCTGCAGTGCATGAGTGGAAACCATTGCCGAGTTTTCTCGTTCCATCGACGGGGACAACACGTAGGCGACGGCACGGTGCCGCCTGACTCGCGCCTGGTCTTTGGCTGCAAACGTTCTCAACATGCGGTCTGACGACGCGGCGAAGGCCCTTTCCATCCGGGGGTCGGGAGTTGTCTGCGAATACTCCATGTCGAGCGAGAAGCCGTGGCCGAACTCGACAACTACCTTCTCTACGGTGGACAAGGATTTCCACTGCCCCAGGAAGCAAACTACGTGGCGGGGCCTGACCCGCGAGACCACAGGCATGGCCTTGGCTACGCCAGTTTGTGATCCAACTATCCCACCCAGGCAGGCGCCGACGGTTTGAAGAACTTTTCTGCGCAACATGTTTTGGCATTGCCCATAAGTAAGAACTGCGGGGGGTGTTCAACCACACGACATAAGGCATGGATCTTCACGGCCCCTTTGACTGCGCGGAGACGTTACCATGGGTCGTCTTAACGCCTCACCCAGGTGCCGGACCTATGTACGGCCAGTAGAAGCTGAGGCAAACTACCCATCCTGGATCCGTGACCTGATGGTCGAGATTTTGCTGATTCTCCATTGAAATCAACGACTTGGATGCTATGTGACGTTTCACCCAGCAGGTGAAGCGACCATGACCGACTTTGTAATCAAACAATTGCCCTACGACTTGAG
>NZ_JBKDRI010000081.1:0-8726 GCF_046341535.1 Acidovorax sp.
GGCAGTTGGATGCATTTGCCAGCGCTGCTGTTGGGGCGCCAGGCAAGGCGCGACGACGCGGCAGGCTCGTGCCTGCAAGGAGGAGCAACACCGCATGGCGCTCCAAAAGCGGTGCTGGCAAGTGCATAGCGCTGTCACCCCCAAGGTGAGGTTGCAAAAATAACCCAAGGCCCGAGTCCATGCGGTGTGCTGCAAGATGACAAGCGGTCAACTGCCGTTTTTAGGTTTAACGGCCCAGCGCGGCCCGACGCACTCCAGGGCGTCCTGGGTCAGTCCGCCGTGGCCTCTTCAGGCTCCGTCGGCTCCGACTTGGTTGCCCGTTCTTTCTTGGGCAGCGGCTGGATGTCGAGCAAGACTTCGTGGGTTTCCACACCCTTGTCATCGGTCTTGAGCTCGATATCCACCGTCAGGCGACCGCCTTCGGTCAGGCGGCCGAACAGCAGCTCGTCGGCCAGCGCACGACGGATCGTGTCCTGGATGAGTCGTTGCATCGGCCGCGCGCCCATGAGCGGATCGAATCCTTTCTTGGCCAGGTATTTGCGCAGCGTGTCGGTGAAGGTGACCTCAACCTTCTTCTCGGCCAACTGGGTTTCCAACTGCAGCAGGAACTTGTCGACCACGCGCAGAATGATTTGCTCGTCCAGCGCCTTAAAGCTGACGATGGCATCCAGCCGATTGCGGAATTCTGGCGTGAACAGGCGCTTGATGTCGCCCATCTCATCGCCCGCCTGCCGCGGGTTGGTAAAGCCGATGGTCGCCTTATTCATGGTCTCGGCACCCGCATTGGTGGTCATGATGATGAGCACATTGCGGAAATCGGCCTTGCGTCCGTTGTTATCGGTCAGCGTTCCGTGGTCCATCACCTGCAGCAGCACATTGAAGATGTCCGGGTGCGCCTTCTCGATCTCGTCCAGCAGGAGAACCGCATGCGGCTTCTTGGAGATGGCCTCGGTCAGCAGGCCACCCTGATCAAAACCTACGTAGCCAGGGGGCGCCCCAATCAGACGGCTCACGGCATGGCGCTCCATGTACTCCGACATGTCAAAACGGATCAGCTCGATCCCCATGATGTAGGCCAGCTGCTTGGCGGCCTCCGTTTTGCCCACACCGGTGGGGCCACTGAACAGGAACGATCCAATGGGCTTGTCGCCTTTGCCCAGGCCCGAACGCGCCATCTTCACGGCGCTGGCCAGCACTTCCAGGGCCTTGTCCTGTCCAAACACCACGCTCTTGAGGTCGCGCTCCAGCGTCTGCAACTTACCACGGTCGTCGTTGGAGACATTGGCGGGCGGGATGCGGGCGATCTTGGCCACGATCTCTTCGATCTCGGTTTTGCCAATGGTCTTCTTGCGCTTGCTGGGCACCATGATGCGCTGGGCAGCGCCAGCCTCATCAATCACATCAATGGCCTTGTCAGGCAAGTGGCGGTCATTGATGTACTTGGCGCTCAGCTCGGCAGCCGCCTGCAGGGCGGCTGCGGCGTATTTCACGCTGTGGTGTTCTTCAAAGCGGGACTTCAGGCCCTTGAGGATATCCACCGTCTCCGCCACGGTCGGTTCCACCACATCCACCTTTTGGAAACGGCGCGACAGGGCAGCATCCTTTTCGAAGATGCCCCGGTACTCGGTGAAGGTGGTGGCGCCGATGCACTTGAGCTGGCCGCTGGAAAGGGCTGGTTTCAGGAGGTTGGAAGCATCCAGCGTACCGCCCGAAGCCGCCCCGGCACCGATCAGGGTGTGGATCTCGTCGATGAACAAAATGGCGTTGGGCTTGTCCTTGAGGGACTTGAGCACACCCTTGAGGCGCTGCTCGAAATCGCCGCGGTACTTTGTGCCCGCCAGTAAAGCGCCCATGTCGAGCGAATACACAATGGCCTCGGCAAGGATCTCGGGGACATCGTTTTGCGTGATGCGCCAGGCCAAGCCCTCGGCAATTGCGGTCTTGCCCACGCCGGCTTCGCCCACCAGCAGCGGGTTGTTCTTGCGGCGGCGGCACAGGATCTGGATCGTGCGCTCGACCTCGTAGTGGCGCCCGATCAGAGGATCGATCTTGCCGTCCTTGGCCGCCTGGTTCAGGTTTTGGGTGAACTGTTCCAGTGGCGAGGCTTTTTCGTTGCGCTCCCCACCACCGCCCTCTTCCCCTTCAGACTGGCTTTCAGGCTTGGTGGGCTCCGGGGGTTCACCCTTCTTGATGCCGTGCGCAATGAAATTGACTACATCCAGGCGCGTGACGCCCTGCTGATGCAGGTAATACACGGCATGAGAATCCTTCTCACCAAAGATGGCCACGAGCACATTGGCGCCCGTCACTTCTTTCTTGCCGTTGCCAGTGGACTGCACATGCATGATGGCGCGCTGGATCACGCGCTGGAAACCCAGCGTGGGCTGCGTGTCCACTTCGTCACTGCCGGCCACCTGCGGGGTATTGTCTTTGATGAAATTGGCCAGCGAGGAACGCAGATCATCAATGTTGGCCGAACACGCGCGCAGCACTTCCGCGGCGCTGGGGTTATCCAGCAGAGCAAGCAACAGATGCTCCACGGTGATGAACTCGTGGCGCTGCTGACGGGCCTCGACAAAGGCCATGTGCAAGCTGACTTCCAGTTCTTGGGCAATCATGTGAACTCCTTTGTGCTTGCGATGAAAAGTTAAATTTAAGCGGGGACGAAAAACCTGTCAGGCAACAGGTTCACTCACACATTGCAGTGGGTGGCCTGCCTTGGCGGCAGCGTCAAGCACCTGCTCGACCTTCGTGGCAGCGACATCCCGGGAGTACACCCCGCACACGCCTTTGCCATCCAGGTGGATCTTCAACATGATCTGCGTAGCCTGTTCCCGGTCCTTGCTAAAGAATTCCTGCAGCACCACGATGACAAACTCCATCGGGGTGTAATCGTCGTTAAGCATGACGACCTGGTACATCTGCGGGGGCTGGGTCTTCTGCGTACGACGCTCGAGCACGACAGAACCGCCATCATCCTGCGAAGGCTGGATGACAGGGGGCACTTTGGGTGCTGCGGGAGGTTTAGTGGCCATGAAAAAGATTCTAGCGATCCGAAGCCGCTCGGCCGCAGAAGAAACTTGATGTTCGTCGTCTATTTTTCAAGTTGAACCGCTGGGTATATTTACAGAGGGCAGGACTACTCGTACACCACGGTCGCAGAGCCGCTGGTGGCCTGGGCCTGCCAGGCCGCCAACGCTGAGTCCGTGGGGTAGAACTTCGCACTTTCACCCAACTGAAGCTCGGCGGTTGCGGCAGCGCCATCCGCCTTGCACTGCACACCCATGCGCACCTTCAGGCCTTGGAGCAGTTCGCCCCCAGCGATTTCCTCGCGGCGCGGGGGGAATTCGCGGACAAGACGCTGTAAGTCAGGGCCCCTGTCGCCAGCAACCACGTACAGGTATTTGCCAAAACGGCAGCGGGCACCCGCCAGGTCCCAAACCTGTTGCACCTTGAGCCGAAGTCCGCCACTGAAATGGTCAAGCTGCAGTCGGCCCAAAATCACCACAAACTCATCCTCCTTGAGATGGTTGCGGTAGTCGTTGAGCACGGCCTCGTCGGCGGATGCCTCAATCACGCCAGACTTGTCATCGAGCTTGAACAGCGCCAGCTTGCCCCGCTGCACGTTGATGACACGAAAATCGCTGACGATACCCGCCAGCACCTGCGTCTCGCGGCTGTCGAGCAGTTCGTTAATTGACGTGCGAACGAACCGCCGCACCTCGCCCGCCACTTCATCAAACAGGTGGCCCGACAGGTAAAAGCCGACTGCCGTTTTTTCTTGCGTGAGCCGTTCCTTGATACCCCAGGGCACCGCCTCGACCAGGTCGGGCTCCTGGGTGCTGGAACCGTGGGCGTCATCGCCCATCATGTCGAACAGACCGCCCTGGTTCACATTCGCCAGCGTAGCGGCTGCAAAGTCAAAGGCGCGGTCGATCGACGCCACCAGCGAGGCGCGATTCATGTTCAGCGAATCGAAGGCGCCCGCCTTGATCAGCGCCTCGACCGTGCGCTTATTCAGGCGGGCCTTGTCTACCCGCACGCAAAAATCAAACAGGCTCTTGAACGGCCCTCTCACGGCCCCCTGCGGCCCGTCGCCCCGCCCTTCGCGGGCTGCCACGATGGCGTCGATGGCCTGCTGGCCCGTGCCCTTCACCGCACCGAGGCCATAGCGGATGATTTTGTCCGTCACAGGCTCGAACCGGTAGGCACCGCGGTTCACGTCCGGTGGCTCGAACGTCAACCCCATCTTGTGTGCATCTTCAAACAACACCTTTAGCTTGTCGGTGTCATCCATTTCCACAGTCATGTTGGCGCAAAAAAACTCGGCCGTGTAGTGAACCTTGAGCCAACCCGTGTGGTAAGCCAGCAGTGAATACGCTGCAGCGTGCGACTTGTTGAAGCCATACCCTGCGAACTTCTCCATCAGGTCAAAGACCTCGTCGGCTTTGTCCTGAGAGATGCCCTTTTCGGCTGCACCCTTGCGAAAAATGGCGCGATGTTCGGCCATTTCTTCGGCTTTTTTCTTGCCCATCGCCCGGCGCAGCATGTCCGCACCGCCCAGGCTGTAGCCACCGAGTACCTGGGCAGTCTGCATCACCTGCTCCTGGTACACCATGATTCCGTACGTTTCGGACAGCACCTTCTCAACCAGCGGATGTGGATACTCCACCACCTCCCTGCCATGCTTGCGGTTCACAAAGCTGGGGATCAGGTCCATTGGGCCAGGCCGGTACAGGGCGTTCAGCGCAATCAGATCTTCCAGTCGGCTGGGTTGCGCCTCTTTGAGCATGCCCTGCATGCCACGGCTTTCAAACTGGAACACCGCCTCCGTCTTGCCTTCGGAGAAAAGGCGGTAGGTGGGTCCATCGTCCAACGGGATCGCCTCGAAGCTGAAGTTCTCCTGACCCTTATGGCGCTTTTGGATGAATTCGCGCGCTATCTCCAGGATGGTGAGCGTGGCAAGACCCAGAAAATCGAACTTGACCAGGCCGATGGCCTCTACATCATCCTTGTCGTACTGGCTCACGGCAGAGTCGCTGCCCGGTTGCTGGTACAGCGGGCAAAAGTCAGTCAGCTTGCCCGGGGCAATCAGCACCCCACCGGCGTGCATGCCGATGTTGCGGGTCATCCCCTCCAGCTTTTGCGCCATCTCGATGATGGTCTTGACGTCTTCTTCCCTTTTCACCCGCTCGGCCAGTAATGGTTCCAGCTCCAGCGCATAGTTGTTTTTGTCGCCCTCTTGCTTGACGGTGGGCGGGTAGGCCAGCGTGTACGACATGCCAGGCTTGCCCGGCACCAACTTGGAGATACCGTCGCAGAAGGTGTAGCTCATGTCCATCACCCGACCCACATCGCGGATGGCCGCCTTGGCCGCCATGGTGCCGAACGTGGCGATCTGGCTCACGGCGTTCTTGCCGTATTTGTCCTTCACGTAGTCAATCACGCGGTCACGGTTGGACTGGCAGAAATCGATGTCGAAGTCGGGCATGGATACCCGCTCCGGGTTCAGGAAACGCTCGAACAGCAGGTTGTACCGCAGCGGATCCAGGTCGGTGATCTTGAGCGCGTAGGCCACCAGCGAACCGGCGCCGGAGCCCCGGCCGGGCCCAACCGGGCAGCCGTTGTTCTTCGCCCACTGTATGAAGTCACCCACGATCAGAAAATAGCCCGGGAAACCCATCTTGAGGATGGTCCCAATCTCGAACTCCAGGCGCTCCTCGTAGCGGGGCCGCTGCGCATCGCGCTCGGAAGGGTTCGGATACAGCACCGCCAGGCGCTCTTGCAGCCCCTCGAACGAGGCCACCCGAAAATATTCGTCAATCGGCATCCCGTTGGGCGTCGGAAAGTCGGGCAACTGCGGCTTGCCCAGCGACAGCGTCAGGTTACAGCGCTGGGCGATCTCCACGGTGTTGGCAATGGCCGAGGGCACATCGGCAAAGAGCGCCTGCATCTGCGCCGATGACTTGAAGCACTGCTCACGCGTGAACCTGCGTAATCGGCGCGGATTGGCGAGAATTTCACCCTCCGCAATGCACACACGCGCCTCGTGAGCTTCGTAGTCATCCGGACTCGCAAACTGCACCGGATGGGTCGCCACGACCGGCAGGTTCAACCGGGCTGCCAACTGGGCTGCGGCCACCACATGGCTCTCATCGTCCACGCGGCCAGCGCGCTGCAGCTCGATGTAGAAACGGTGAGGGAAAATCCCCGCCAGGCGCAGCGCCACATCGGCGGCGAGTTGATCGTCTCCCTTGAGCAGGGCTTGCCCTACCGGCCCGGCTTGAGCGCCCGCCAGCGCTATCAGGCCTTCGCCCAGTTCGTGAAGCCACCCCCAGGTGCATACCGCCACGTTCTTCACCACATGACGGGTCCAGGCCCGCGCCAGCAGTTCAGACAGGTTCAGGTAGCCCTGCCGGTTTTGCACCAGCAGGATGATTCGGGAAGGCGCCGCACCGGCCTCCCCCTGCAGAAACACTTCGGCGCCCAGGATCGGCTTGACGCCCTTGCCCCGCGTTTCCTTGTAGAACTTGATGGCACCAAAGAGGTTGTTGAGATCGGTGATGGCCAGGGCGGGCTGACCGTCCCTGGCAGCGGCCTTGGCCACCTCATCGATGCGGTTGGTGCCGTCAACGACGGAAAACTCGGTGTGCAGGCGCAAATGAACAAACATCCCGGCATTGTAGAAAGCATGACCACCGCCGGCCGGGCAGCAAGGAGCGATCCAACACGGGATGGTCTGCATGCGCGCCGTACAATCCGCAATCTCCCACTGTGGCTGGCCACAGGAGCAGCACACCGCGCTCCCGGGGCGTTTCAAATCTTATTTGCTGAAAGCTGCTTGCGATGTTGCATGCCCGACTTCCACACGTTTTTGTCCTGCTCGTTGCTGGTCTTCTGGCGGCATGCTCCAGCACGGTCGAGGACAAGACGGCTGGCTGGAGCCCCAAGCGCATCCACACGGAAGCCCGCGACGAAATGGACAGCGGCGCCTACGATAAGGCGGTACCGCTGTTTGAAAAACTCGAGGGCCGGGCGGCGGGCACCCCCCTGGCGCAGCAGGCGCAGATCGACAAGGCCTACGCACAGTACAAGGCTGGCGAGAAGGCCCAGGCTGTGGCGACTTTGGACCGTTTCATGAAGCTGCACCCCGCCAGTCCGGCGCTGGACTATGCGCTGTACCTCAAGGGCCTGGTCAATTTCAACGACAACCTGGGGCTGTTCTCGTTCATTTCGCGCCAGGACCTGTCCGAGCGCGACCAAAAAGCGGCCAAGGACTCTTTCGAATCGTTCAGCGAACTCGTCACGCGCTTTCCGGATTCGCGCTATGCCCAAGACTCTCGCCAGCGTATGACGTACATCGTCAATTCGCTGGCGCAGTATGAAGTCCATGTGGCGCGCTACTACTACCAGCGCGGTGCCTATGTGGCGGCCATCGGCCGCGCGCAGGTGGCCCTGGCCGACTATCAGGGCGTGCCGGCGCTCGAGGAAGCCCTGTACATCCTCATCCGCTCCTATGATGCGCTGGGCATGAGCCAGTTGCGGGACGACGCCCGTCGCGTCATGGACGCCTCCTATCCTCAAAGCGAATATGTGCGCAGCGGCTTCAAGGGCAAGGCGGATCCGTGGTGGAAGTTCTGGTAATGGCTCGCAGCGCTTGCTCAAACTCGGCTTCCGAATCCAGGCGCGCCATGGGCGGTAGTGCCGCCAGCAAACGTTTCCCGTAGCCCTTGCTCAGCAGGCGCGTATCGCCGACCACCAGGATGCCCCGATCGGTCTCGTGCCGTATCAGTCGCCCCGCCCCCTGCTTGAGGGCCACGGCCGCCTCGGGCAGCGCGTAGGCTGTGAACGGTTTTTTGCCTGCCAGTTCCAGATGCAAGGTGCGCGCCTGCACCAGCGGGTCGCCGGGGGGGGGGAACGGTAGCTTGTCGATCACGACGAGTTGAAGAGCGTCGCCCGGTACGTCAAAGCCTTCCCAGAACGTTGCGGATGCGACCAGCACGCACCCAGGCTGTCCATGCGCGGACCCTTCGCGAAATCGTTCCATCAACCTCCGTTTGGGCCACTCGCCCTGCACCAGGACTTCCAGCGCTGGCGATCCTGCGAGACACTCCTTCAGTACCTCGCCAATGTCGTTCAGCGCTCTGAGCGTGGTGGTAAGCACCAAGGTCCTGCCCCCCAGCTGCTGCACCGCGGGCGCCAGCCACTGCGCCAGCGACCGGCTATGTGATGGATCGGCCGGCGCCGGAAGCTGTCGCGGCACATACAGCGCCGCCTGGGCTGCATAGTTGAACGGGCTGGACACGCGCAGCACATCGGCATCGTGCAGACCGGCGCGTTCGGTGAACCAGGTCAGCCGGTCATCGTCGCCCAGCGTGGCAGACGTAAAAATCCACGCACGCCGGGGTCCCTCATCAGGCGCCGGCCACCCACTGTCATCTTCTTTGGCCGCTGGCGTGGCGGCCGACAGCACGCGGGACCGCATCGACTCAGCGATATCCAAAGGCGATTCCACCAGGCGCACCTGAAGCCCCGCGGTATCCAGCCAGCGCACCTGGGCCGGGCCGGGTGCGCCCGAAAATCGCGCAGCACGGGCCAAAAGCTCGGTGCAGCGCTCATACAAGCGGTTGAAATCAGGCGCGATCTCGCTGACCATGTCCAGTGCCTCCAGCACATCGGCGCAGCCCGAGCAGACGAGCTGCATGGCTGCGCCCCAGGCGGTGGGG
>NZ_JBKDRI010000082.1:0-6923 GCF_046341535.1 Acidovorax sp.
TTGGCGCCGTTTTTCTCCTCGAACCGTCCATATTGGATCTGCGGTCGCTGTTGGTCATCTGTAAGTCCCCTCGGGCAGCCGTTTTGGGCTCGATTTCTCTCATTACTTGACCTTCACACCGCCCGCATGGCACTCATGCGCCGCAGATTCAGCGCCATGCACACGAGCTTGAACTCGGCTTGCACGCGGTGCAGTCCCCTCAGGCTGAATTGGCGGAATCCGAGCACGCTCTTGATCCACCCGTTGGGCGGCTCTGCTATCCACTTGCGCTTTCGGTACGCCGCCTTGCCCTCTTCGGTTTGCAGCTTGGCCGCCATTGCCGCTGTGTGCGGATTCTTCTCAGCGTCTACCTCGGCGCAGCGCTTGCCCTCGCGCCCCATGGCCACCACCAACTCTGTCGGTGATTGGGCCAGCGCCTGGAAGTTCTGCTCGCTGCGATAGCCCGCATCGGCCAGTGCTTGCTTGGGGTCCTGGCCGGTGTTGGCCTTCACCGCCTTGAGCATCGGTACCAATTGCCCCACATCGGCAGCGTTGTTGTTGAGCTCGGCGGCCACAATGATGTGCGCCTGTTCATCGACGGCCGTCTGCGCGTTGTAGCTGGCGTCATAGCCGCCACCGGCGCGCTTCATGATGCGACTGTCGGGGTCGGTGAAGTTCTCTTGCGCCGTGGGCTCGGGCTGGCCGAACTCACGCTTGAAGCGTCCCCCTGTGGGCTTGCCGTCTTCGTCAGTGGGCTTGCGTTCGTCGTCGGGGCTGCGGCCGCGCTCAATGTCGGCGTCGCGCTGGCGCTTCTCGATGCGCTGGCGTGCTTCAACGATGGCCTTCAGGCGAACCTCGCGGCGCTCAATCTCCGCCGGGATGTCCACCTCGGGTTCCTCGGCTTCGGCCGCGTCGGCGGTCTTCGCGCGCTCCAGTAGTGCATCGATCTGAGCCTTCAATTCGGCTTCAGCCTGCTGCATGCGCTCATAGCTCATGGCCTTGTGGCGGCTGGCGTTGGCCTTGAGCTTGGTACCGTCGATGGCAACGGTGCCCAGCTTCACGAGACCCATCTCGCCAGCGAGCTTGACCACTTGCACAAACAGCTCGCTCAGTTCCTTGAGATGCAGCGCGCGGAAGTCGCGAATCGTGCGGTGCTTGGGGAAGTTGCCAGCGCCCAGCATCCGAAACGCCAGGTCATCGTGAAGCCGCCGCTCCATCTTGCGTGAGCTGAACACGCCCGTGGCATAGCCATAGACCAGCAGCTTGACCATCATGGCCGGGTGAAACGGCTGGTTGCGCGCGCCGCCGCCTGCATAGCGCGCGTAGAACGCCTTGAGGTCCAGGGCATCGACCGTGTCGCTTATGAAGTAAGCCAAGTGCCCTTTGGGCAGCCAGTCTTGCAGCGACGCGGGCAGCAGCATCTCTTGCTGCGGTTCGTAGGGGCGGTAACTGATGGCCATGCGAATTCAACGTTCGGCCGACAGAAAGGACATCAGGGACTACCCTTCTGCCGCCCACGCTCCTAGGTCAAGCCACGAGCATTCCCGCAGCCGGCCCTGCCGTGCAATCAACGGCCCGCGGCCTCGATCTACAATGCCTGGTTGAGCGCAGCTGCTCATTACTGGATCTGCAGGGACCTCAAAAAAAGAGCAGGACAGAGAATGAACTTCACAACAAAAGTCCTCGCCCCGGCCCTTGCGGCTGTGGGCTTGTGCGCTGCGGCGCTTGCCCAGACAGGCTCTGCGCCGGGTGCGGGCGGCTCTTCCCCAACCGCACCGGGCGTGCCCTCGATTGTCACGCCCGTGCCGCCGCGGCCAGAACGCGCCGACACGACGAACGACAAACAGCCCCGCACCCTTGAACCTGTGGCGCCCAACGCGCCGCGTCAGCCCAACGAGTTCCAGCGGTTCGTGTACACCACCACGGGTCAGGCGCTGCCTCTGTTCGGCAGCACGTATTTCGCCACCAGCGGCATCCCCCACAACTTCGCCCCGGTGGAGCGCCTTCCGGTGCCGGCGGACTATGCCCTCGGTCCGGGCGACGAACTGCACCTGCGTGGGTGGGGCACGGTCGAAATCGATCTCAGGGTGATGGTGGATCGCAATGGCCAGATCAGCATCCCGCGGGTGGGCACCGTGGGGGTGGCCGGCATTCGAGCCGGCGAGATCGAATCTCGTCTGCGCCAGCAGATCGAGCGGGTGTTCAAGGGCTTCCAGCTGAGCGTGACGCTCGGTCAGTTGCGCAGCATCCAGGTCTTTGTCGTCGGGCAGGCCCAGCATCCCGGCAGTTACACGCTTTCCAGCCTCTCCACCCTGGTCAACGCTGTCTTTGCCAGCGGAGGGCCCGCGGCCAATGGCAGCATGCGCCGCGTGCAGGTGCGACGGGCCGGCCAGACCCTGGCCGAACTCGACTTGTACGACTTCATCGTGCGCGGCGAGCGCGGCCAGGATCAGCGGTTGCAGAACGGAGACGTCATCGTCTACCCGGTTTCAGGCCCGCGTGTGGCGGTGCTGGGCGCGGTGGACACCCCGGCCGTCTTCGAACTCAAACCGGCCGGCGGGCCCGCATCCGAGGTGCTGGCGCTGGCAGGCGGTGGCCGTGCCATGGCGGACCTCCAGCAGGCCCTGCTGGAGCGCATCGAGCCCGCCCAGCCCAAGGCGCCGCGCACCGTGCAGATCGTGAACCTCCAGCGCGCCCAGGAGCTGACCTTGCGCGATGGCGATGTGCTCACGGTCAAGCCCGTGGCTCCCCAGTTCGCCAATGCGGTCACCCTGCGGGGGAACGTGGCCGAGCCGCTGCGCTACCCGCACACGCCCGGGATGCGCATCAGCCAGCTCATACCCGAAAGGGATGCCCTCCTCACCCGGGACTACCACCTGCGCAAGAATCGCCTGGTGCAGTACCTGCCTGCGTCCAAGCCGGCGGTGGACCAGAGCGCCAACCCACCCGCCAGCCCACTGCCCCCGGGAGACGCAAAGTCGCCCCAGCCGCCTGAAAGCCCTTTCCAGCAGGACCCCACAGCCCTGACCCTGAGGTTGCTGGCTGAGCGTGAGCCGACCGACCGCAACCGTTCCAGCCTGGCAAAGACCGAACAGACGGTGAGAAACCTGGTGGACGAACCCAACTGGGAATACGCGACGATTGAACGCCTGGACATGGACCGCATCACCACGCGGCTGATGCCTTTCAACCTGGGCAAGGCGGTGCTGAACAAAGACCCGGAGCATGACCTGGTGCTGGAGCCCGGCGATATCGTCACCATCTTCGGGACGAAGGACATCCGCGGCCCGCAGGCCCGCAGCAGCCGTCTGGTGCGCATGGAAGGTGAGGTCGAACGGCCGGGGGTGTACCAGCTCCAGCCCGGGGAGTCGCTCAGGGCCCTGCTGGCACGGGCCGGGGGCGTCACCGCGCAGGCCTACCTGTTCGGCACGGAGTTCTCGCGCGAGGCCACCCGCGCTCGTCAGCGCGAGGCCCTGCAAGTTGCCATCCGGCAACTGGAGGTCAGCACCAGCGCTGCGGGCGCGCGTCAGGCAGCCAACCTCAGCGGCACGGACGCAGCGGCTGCCGCCCGGCTGCAGGCCGCGGAGGAGGAGGCCCGTCGCACGCAGATCAACCGGCTGCGCAACCTGCAACCCAACGGCCGCATCGCGCTGGAGCTTTCCCCCGGCATTGCCAAGGTGGACGAACTCCCCGACCTTCCCCTGGAAGACGGCGACACCATCGTGGTGCCTTCGCGGCCCGGCTTTGTCTTCGCGGTGGGTGCCGTGGCCAACGAGAACGCGCTGTTGTGGCGGCCCGGCCGAACGGTCAAGCAGTATCTGGCGGTTGCAGGTGTCAACCCCGAGGCGGACGAGGACAACATCTTCGTGGTGCGCGCCGATGGCAGTGTCAAGCACAGTCGCGACCGGTCCGGCTCCTGGTTCTCCGGCGGCAGCCCGTTGCAGAGCCTGGAACTCGCCCCTGGCGACACCATCGTCGTGCCCGACCTGACGAACCGGGAAACGACTTGGACGGCCTTTGTCCGCGGTGCCAAGGACTGGACGCAGATCCTGTCGAACTTCGGCATTGCGGCGGCGGCCATCAAGACGCTTCGCAACTGAAGGGGCTGACCATGAACTCCATGGAGCACAGCGCTTCAGCGGCCCCTTCGGAACAAGCTGAAGACGAAATCAGTCTGCTGGACCTGGCCCTGGTGGCTGCAGAGAACCTGCGGCTGCTGGTGCTGTGCCCGCTGCTGGCGGGCCTGTCCGCGCTGGGCATCAGCTTTCTGGTGCCACCCACCTTCACGGCCAAGGCGGTGATGATGCCACCCCAGCAGCAGCAGAGCTCGGCCGCGGCGGCACTGCAGAGCCTGGGCGCCCTGGCGGGGCTGGCCGGCGGGGCCGCCGGCATCAAGAGCCCGGCGGACCAGTACGTGGCGCTGATGCAGAGCACGACCGTGGAGGACCGGCTGATCGAGCAGTTCAAGCTGATGCAGGTGTACGACGAAAAGTGGAAGGCGGACACACGCAAGGAGCTGGAAGAGAACACCCGGATCAGCTCCGGCAAGAAGGACGGCCTCATCACCATCGAGGTAGACGACCGCGACCCCCAGCGTGCGGCAGCCATCGCCAACGCCTACATCGAGGAGCTGCGTCTGGTGACCACCAGGTTGGCGATGACGGAGGCTCAGCAGCGCCGCATGTTCTTCGAGAAGCAACTCGGCCAGACCAAGGAGCGTTTCACGGCTGCCCAGCAGGCTCTGCAGGCGTCGGGCATCAACGAGGGTGCCATCCGTGCCGAACCCAAGGCGGCGGCCGAGGCCTACGCCCGGTTGCGCGCGGAAGTCACCGCTGCCGAGGTGCGTCTGCAGGCCATGAGGAGCTACCTGACGGAGGCCGCACCAGAATTCCAAATGGCCCAGAACCAACTGGCGGCCTTGCGCGCACAGATGGCCAAGGCGGAGGGCAGCAACAGCGCTGCGGCTCAGAGCGACTACATCAGCCGGTTCAGGGAGTTCAAGTACCAGGAGGCGCTGTTCGAACTCTTCGCGAAGCAGTACGAGCTGGCCAGAGTGGACGAGAGCCGCGAGGGTGCGCTGATCCAGGTGGTAGACCCCGCCACGCCCCCCGAGCGCAAGAGCAAGCCCAAGAAGGCCATGATTGCGGTGGTGGCCACCCTGGCCACGGGCTTCGCCTTGCTGCTGTGGGTGTTCGTGCGACACGCGCTGCGCAATGCGCGACAGGGCGCCGACTCTGCGCAGAAGCTGGGCATGCTGTCCGCAGCCTTGCGCCGCAGCGTGGGACGCGGGGCCTGAGTGTCCGGTGCAGGGCCCCCGGAGCCCGGATGAACTGGTACCTCCTGTTCACCAAGCCGCGGCAGGAAGCCGTGGCACTGCTGAACCTGGAACGCCAAGGCTATGGCTGCTATTTGCCGCAGTGGCAGGTGCAGAAGAGGCGGGGCCGGCAATGGGTCAGCGAGCGCGAACCCCTGTTCCCTCGATATCTGTTCATCCAGCTGGACAGCGGCCCCGGCGGCCTGAGCTGGGCGCCCATTCGCTCGACCGTCGGCGTGACGTCCCTTGTGCGCTTCGGCACCCAGCCTGCCAAAGCGCCCGAGGGCCTGATCGATGCGCTGCGCCAGATGGAAGCAAGCCATGCCCAACGGGCCCGTGAACCGTATGCGCGCGGCGAGACCTTGCTGGTTCGCGAGGGCCCGTTTGCAGGGCTGAAGGCCGTGTACCAGGATCATGACGCCGACCATCGCATCACCGTGCTGATGGAGGTCATGAACCGACCCGTCAGATTGAAGCTGGAGCCCGGCACAGTGATCAGGCCTGGGCCGACCCTTTCGTCCCTTCAAGATCCAGGGGTCTCGGCGGATTGACCCGGCACTGAGCCTGCCCCCCGTGATGGCAGATGGACACTTCCGGGGGGCGCCCGCATGGAGCACGCACAGCAGCGGCACAGCGCGCCTGCGCGAGCTGGTGGGTGCCCGCCCTCATCATCGGACAGAACCCTCGGCCAGGCGACTCCAGGCGCCAGAGTCCGGCCACTCCAGGTGCCGGGGCTGCCGCGCCTTCTGCGGCCCAGTGCCATGCGCCTGCTCGGTCGGCTCAGCTCAGACGTCAGGCCGCACATGACAGCCGTTCCGGAGACGCTGATGTTTCACGCTGAAGACAAAGCCGAGCTGACCCGCCTTGAACCTGAAAACGGCAGTTGACCGCTTGTCATCTTGCCGCACACCGCGTGGACTCGGTCCTTGCGTTGTTTTCGCTGCCTCACCTCTGGGGTGACAGCGCTATGCACTTGCCAGCACCGCTTTTGATGCGCCATGCGGTGTTGCGCCTCCTTGCAGGCACGAGCCTGCCGCGTCGTCGCGCCTTGCCTGGCGCCCCAACAGCAGCGCTGGCACATGCATCCAACTGCCGTTTTCAGGTTGAACATCTGCGCAACCTGGCGTGCGACCCCCTCGCCTCAGCCGTTGTCCTCGGCGGTGGCGGCGCGGTCGGCGAACCCTGCCCGCCAGCCGGCTCACTCCTTGCGAACCGGGCCACCGAGCCCCTGGGCTTGTCCGTGGGTCATCCCGACCCACAGGGCCGAGGTCCGGACAGCGGGGCTCGGGGCAGCGTGCCCGAAGCCCGGTCCCCGGCGGTGAAGCCCGAAGGGACATCACCTGTGGAGGGAACTCGATGACCCGGCTTTCTGGGCCCCTGGCCGCGCCCGTGACCTCGAAGACACGGTGGCTGATATCCAGCCCACCGCCCAGGAGCCCACGTTCCGCGCACACCTGGAGACCGAGGCCGACACACCGACCCATCTGGACAAGCTGTTTCAGATCAGGCACTTCGAAACCAGCAAGACATGAATGCCTGCCATCAAGCTTGCCTGTGGGCCGAGCTCCCTCTCGCCTGGTGTGATGGTCAAGTTTGACAACACAGGCACAGGGCATCACCGGGGTGCGGC